>NZ_JBJYIN010000018.1:0-105884 GCF_046237015.1 Pectobacterium hainanensis | reverse complement strand
CTGGTAGAGAGTTTACTCACTTAGTCGCGTGTCCACTAATGCTGGGTAAGATCACCATTCCCGGAATCGAAAACTGAACATAACGGCTACCCCGTTTACTGGCGATATTTTGAAACCGTTCAGGAAGCGGGTATTGAGGTTATTGCCGAGCAATATATTGCCTTTCACCAGACCAATAGCTATGCCTTTCTCTGCCCCGCTCATTGGGCTAAGGATTATGATATCGATCGGGATAAGGCGCGATGGCTTGATGGTTGGAAAAAGAAAAATATGCGATACGCGATCAAGAAAGTCGCAAAATCAGCAGAACGCTCTTTTGCCTTTCCATCACAACAACTGGCGCTAGAAAGCCTACTTCGTCGAAAAAAATATCATCTGATGCGGTTAAATCAGGATATCGCCATTATCACCACCGTTGTTGAAGAAATGAAAAAGCTGGATTTGTCGTCCCCTCAGTTCGAATACAACTTCGGGCATAACGCCGAAACGGAAAGCTGGACTTTCTTCTAACCAAAGCCCCTTCCTTACATAGACCAAACGACCAGAATACGGGCGTGTCTTTTGCATGCCCTTTTCACAAGGACTGACCATGACCAAATCATTGATTGTTTTCGATCGCGAGTGGGTTGTCGAAGATGAACTAAAAAACAAAACCGGGCTTGATGGGCGCCAAGTAGAACGATATCGGCAAGGCTGCTGGATTGAAGGTGTCCACTTCAAGCGCGTATCACCCACGGGCGAAAAAACTCAACGCGGTATTACCTGGTACAACCTTCCCGCAATAAATCAGCTTATCCGAGAGGCATAAATGGCAAAGCTTCCTACAGGTGTTGAAATACGAAGCGGAAGCCTCTGCATTTGGTTTATGTATCGTGGTGAACGTTGTCGGGAAATCCTGACTGGATGGTTGAATACCCCCGCAAACATAAAGAAAGCGGGTAACCTACGAACGATTATTGTGAGTGAAATTAACCTTGGGGAATTCGATTATACAAGGCGATTCCCTAACTCAGTCAGGGCGAAAAGAAATTCCACCAGCAAAATATCAACCTTTGGCGAGTTAGTTTCTACCTGGCTAAAAAACCGTGAAATAGAACTGGCAGCAAATACCTTACGAAAAACAAGCTCTCAGTTAAATACATTGGTTCATATCATCGGTGATATGACCCCTATTGCCGATATTAGCCAAAACGATATTTTGGGCTATAGAAATCAACTACTCCACGGAGAAACTCACTATCAAGTTATGGCTCGAAGCAACAAAAAAGGTCGAACAGTTAGAACTGTCGATAACTACATATCCCTTCTTTGCTCACTACTCCGCTTTGCATACCGGTCTAATTTCATATCAGGTAGGCCATTTGAGGGCATCAAGAAACTACAAAAAAGCCGCCCGCGTCCCGATCCACTTCTTCAGCATGAGTTCACTCAGCTCATAGAGAGTTTATCAGGACAAAGTAAAAACCTGTGGCAATTGGCGGTCTACACTGGGCTGCGGCATGGCGAATTGCTCGCGCTAGCATGGGAGGATATCGATTTGGATGCAGGTGTTATTCATGTCTCACGTAACTTAACCACCCTCGGGGATTTTGGCCCACCTAAAACTCTTGCAGGTATCCGTACAGTCACTTTACTTAAACCGGCTCTGGAAGCGCTCCGGTCACAAATACGAATAACGGGGAATCAGCGCCAAAATGAAATTGTCTATCACCACAGAGAGTATGGCCTTACTGAAACCCAGCATTTACGCTTCGTTTTTCTCCCTCGATTGCGCAAAGGTGAGCAAAAAATTAGTTACTCTTTCTCGTCCATCGGGCAATTGTGGAATGCTGCTGTAAAACGATCTGGTATTCGTCGTCGTAATCCGTACCATACGCGCCATACTTATGCTTGCTGGTTACTCTCGGCAGGTGCGAACCCTTCGTTTATTGCAAACCAAATGGGACATGAGAACGCGCAAATGGTGTATGAAATCTACGGAAAATGGATTGAAGACATGAATGAAGATCAGGTTGGCATGCTGAATCGGAAGCTCGCGCTGTGAATCGTTTTGCCCCTTTGGTGCCCCTTATGGGTGTAGGAACAAAATAAAATGCAAGAAAATCAAACACATAACAACAAACAGCAATACAACCTTAATAAACTGCATAAGCGTTTGCGCCGTAACGTCGGGGAAGCGATTGCTGACTTCAATATGATTGAAGAAGGCGATCGTATTATGGTTTGCCTGTCCGGTGGCAAAGACAGTTTTACGATGCTGGATATTCTGCGTAATCTGCAACAAAGTGCGCCAGTGAACTTTTCACTGATAGCCGTCAATCTGGACCAGAAACAGCCAGGATTTCCTGAACATGTTTTACCTGAGTATCTAGACGGAATCGGTATCGAGTACAAGATCGTCGAAGAGAACACGTACGGCATCGTGAAAGAAAAAATTCCGGAAGGAAAAACGACCTGTTCCCTGTGCTCTCGATTGCGTCGCGGCATTCTGTATCGTACCGCCACGGAATTAGGGGCGACAAAAATTGCGCTGGGTCACCACCGTGACGATATGCTGCAAACCTTGTTCCTCAATATGTTCTATGGCGGAAAATTAAAAGGGATGCCGCCAAAACTGATGAGTGATGATGGCAAGCATGTGGTAATTCGCCCATTAGCCTATTGCAAAGAAAAAGACATCGAACGTTTTGCGCAAGCCCGTCAGTACCCCATCATCCCGTGTAACCTATGCGGCTCTCAGCCCAATCTGCAACGTCAAGTCATCAAGGATATGCTGCGAGATTGGGATAAACGTTATCCTGGTCGGATCGAAACCATGTTCAGTGCGATGCAAAACGTTGTGCCATCGCATCTTGCCGATCACTCGCTCTTCGATTTTAAACATATTCGCCACGATAGCGGGATCATTGACGGTGGTGACCTGGCGTTTGATCGTGAAGAGTTTCCCCTGCAACCCGTTGGTTGGCAACCAGAAGATGAAGATGACACCTCGCCGCAAACCCGGCTGGATGTTTTGGAAATCAAATAATTAGGGGCAGAATGCCCCAAGTTTATACTCAATACTGTCTAAGGAATCATGATGGAGTCGAAAACAATAACCATTGAACGGTTAGAAAAGGAATTACAGGGGAAAATGAAGGTAAAAAAATGGGCATTTATTGGCGGGGTAGCCACCGTCGGATCTGCTTTTTTAGATATTTATTCCAACCCTTATGGCGATAGAACCTATGCCTTGGTTCAGATACTTCTGGCTGCAGGCTGTCTCGGATGGAGCCTCTTTTTGACTTATGATCAAAAAAAGCTGGAAACAACACTAGCCGCGTTACGTGCTGATAGCCAAGGTACGGACGAGGAATGAGCAAAAAAATGCCGACGATATCGTCGGCATGGTGTGAATCAATTGTGCTATGCAGTAATTCAAAAAAGGAAGTAAGACAATATGGAGCGCAACGCCCATCGCTTGACGTTGCATTCACCTGCGAGAAGGATAGTGCCGTACTATCATGTAAAAAATGTTGATATTGCTCAATTTAGACGTCATTTTTCAACTCACGCTGGAAGTCTGTGATAATCAACGCAATAACCATTCCTTGGTATTCATAGCCATTTACTACGTTTTAACCACCATGCAACGCCACCAACCAATAGCACCAACATTAAGCAGAACATTCCGAATCCAATCTTAGAATCGCCTCCCGGAATGCCACCCAAATTGACGCCAAACAACCCCGTCAAAAAGGTCGTCGGTAAAAAAACCATCGCTAATAGTGACATCGTATACGTTCTGCGGTTCATCGCTTCCGTCATCTGTGCCGTGATCTCATCCGACAGCACCGTCGTGCGAGCAATGCTCGAATCCAGGTCTTCCAGCCCTCGCCCCAACCTGTCGGCAATTTCCTGCATCCGACGGCGATCGTCATCCTGCATCCAGGGCAACTTCTCACCAGACAGCCGAGAAAAAACATCTCGCTGCGGCGTCATATAGCGCCGTAACACGATCAACTGTTTACGAATTAACGCCAACTCACCGCGCGGTGGAATTTTTTGCTCCAGCAGATCTTCTTCCAGATCGATAATTCTTTCATGTAGATCATCAATAAATTCACTGGTATGGTCGGTGAGCGATTCCGCAACCGACACGAGCCAACTCCCGCTATCCGTTGGCCCATTTCCTTCTTTCAGATCGGTCATGACCTCATCAATCGCCAGCACCTTACGTCGACGGGTTGAAATAATCAGCCGATCCGTAATGAATACTCTCATCGCAACCAACTGGTCTGGGCGGGAATCGACATTCAGATTAATGCTACGCAGCGTAATCATTGTCCCTTCTCCCAGGCGAGTCACTCTGGGACGAACACTCTCACCAGACAACGCGTCACGGACACTATCAGGCACTAAACGCGTTTCGCTCAGCCAGTGAGCACTGGCTGGCAATGTCGAATCCAGATGTAGCCAGCAAGGCTGGATGCTATCCGCAACATCGCGATCGCCGATAGGTTTCACGCCCCCCTGTCCATCCAGTTGGTAAGCATGTACCGCTCCCGAATGTTGCAACGCTTCTCCTTCAAACCATTCCATACTTGCCTCAGTGTTTCACGATATAAAGCGAATGACTGTAAGCGACATCCTCAGGGTTAGTAATCGGGTACCCTTTCACCCATGGTTTAATCAAACGACCATTCGTATATTGATAAATCGGTGCAATCGGTGCGTCTTCCATCAGAATACGTTCAGCGCGGTTGTAGTCGGCATTAACTATTTTGGCATCGGATTGATCGCCCACTTCATCCAGTAAGCGATCGTAATCAGCCCGTTTGAATCGAGCGATATTCCCGCTGTGATGTGACGTTAATAACGACAGGAACGTAGACGCCTCATTGTAATCTCCCACCCACGATGCTCGTACCACATCAAAATTACCGCTGTTACGGCTGTCAATATAGGTTTGCCATTCCTGATTGGATAATTTTACATCAACGCCTAACTTAGTCTTCCACATTGACGCCACGGCAATTGCAATCTTCTGATGGCTTTCCGACGTGTTATATAACAATGACAATTTCATGGGACGTCCTGGACCATAACCGGCTGCCGCCATCAACGCTTTCGCCTGTGCATCCAATTCGGCTTGCGTATATTGCTGCAACACACTTTCATCGGGTGTAAACCCGGCGGTAACGTCAGGTGTAAAGTGGTAGGCTGGCTTTTCCCCCGTTCCCAGCACTTTTTCCGCGATAATCTTCCGATCGATGGCATAGGACAGCGCCTTGCGAACTCGCGCATCATTTGTCGGCGCGCGTTGCGTATTAAACGCGTAGTAATACGTCCCCAATTGTTCTGGCGTATAAACCTGACCCGGCAGATCTTTCAGCAGTTTTCGATACATGTTCTTGGGAAATGACTCCGTGATATCGATATCACCGGAGAGATAGCGTTTTGTCGCGTTCGACTCTTGATTGATAGGAACAAATGTGACTTTCGTTAACGCCGTATTGGTATGATCCCAATAATATGGATTGGGCACCATAACCAGTTTTTCATTAACGACCCGTTGTGCCAGTTTGAACGCCCCATTACCGACCAAATTACCCGGTTTAGTCCACTCATTGCCGTATTTTTCTACCGTTGCCTGATGGACAGGAAAAAGGCTGAAATTCGCCATCAGGCTGACAAAATAAGGAACCGGTTTTCCCAGTTGTACGCTGAGCGTGTGATCATTAATCGCCGCTACACCTAATTTATTCGCGGGCATGTTACCCGCAATGATCTGATCGGCATTAAGGATTCCCGCTAAACGAGCGAACCAGGCAAATGGCGATGAATTTTCCGGGGAAACCAATCGTTGCCAGCTATAGACAAAATCCTGCGCGGTTACCGGATCGCCATTTGACCAACGTGCATCTTCCCGTAAATGGAAGGTGAAAGTCCGGTTGTCATTCGTTTGCCAACGCAGTGCCACACCCGGAACGGTGTTGCCGTTCTCATCCTGATTGACTAGCCCTTCAAACAGATCACGCGATACCTGAGCTTCCGGTAAACCGACCGCCTTTATCGGATCCAACGAAGCCGGTTCATCTTTGATATGCCGGACTATTTCCTGTTTCTCCGCTAATACTGTTCCCGCCGGTATCTGCGCCGCGCCCGCACTACCCGCCACGAGCCCCAAAAGTACCGCATAGCGAACAGCATTCCCATTTTTCATCATGAATTGCCCTTACCCATTAAAACGCTCGTCAGCGATAATCTCCCGCACGATAAAAGGCTCGCTTTCTGACAGGCTGTTAATCATATAACTAAAAGCATAATAGCCAATAAACCATCCATCGTAACCACTCGCTCATATACTCATTCAGCTTATGGCGATAACCACCGTAGGTGTCCAGGGAATATCTTAAGTTGCCATGATAAAAATAGACCAACAACACAGGGGCGATGAAATGGAAGGTGGCAGCATTGAGATAATTATTCATCACCACAATGTATTAGCGTTGAAAAACGCTCCCGGCGTTTTTTTATATCAATGTTGCTGATGTTGCCTTAAACTGAGAACGTGTTAACAACCTGTAACTGAGGAAGCATACATGTCACAGAACGTACATTTTCAAGGTAATCCAGTACCGCTATCAGGAACGTTTCCCGCGAAAGGAAACAAAGCGCCAGCTTTCACGCTGGTAGGCAAAGATTTGTCTGATGTTTCCCTGAGTAGCTATGCTGGAAAACGTAAAATTCTAAATATTTTCCCAAGCATCGATACCGGTGTTTGCGCCGCGTCAGTGCGTAAATTTAATCAACTGGGGTCTGAACTGGATAATACCGTGGTACTGTGTATCTCTTCCGATCTCCCGTTTGCACAATCCCGCTTCTGTGGTGCAGAAGGCCTGAATAACGTGGTCGTGCTGTCCACCCTGCGTGGTGCAGAGTTTAAAGACGCCTACGGCGTCGCGATTGCTGATGGTGCGTTGAAAGGGCTGACTGCACGTGCTGTTGTCGTGCTGGATGAAAACGACAACGTACTGTACGGCGAATTGGTGAACGAAATTACCACCGAACCGGATTACGATGCCGCACTGGCAGCATTGAAGTAAGGTTATTAAAAACGGCTGCTTTCGCAGCCGTTTGTTCCAACAACCGCTATCCCGCTTTATTCGTCAGTCTCATCGGCCACTTTACGTTGACTCAAACCATACTCCCGCAGTTTATTGGCAATCGCCGTGTGTGAAACACCGAGTCGTTTAGCCAGCTTTCGCGTACTGGGATAAGTCTGATAAAGGCGAGTGAGCACCGCGCGTTCGAAACGTTTACTGATGTCATCCAGCGAACCATCCAGCATTTCTTCATTGTGCTGAATGTCAGCCGAGAAGGCCGGCAAATCGATGTCCTGCATTCGCAGTTCATAACCTTCCAACTGCGTCAACGCTCGATAAATCGTATTTTTTAGCTGACGCACATTACCTGGCCAACCATATTGTGGCAGGAACTGTCGTAAATCTGCTGCCAACCTCGGTCGAGGAATGCCCTGTTCATCGGCAAAACGGGCAACAAATAATTCAGTTAACGGCATGATATCGGTCGGCCGCTCACGCAGCGGCGGCAACGTTAAGGTCAACACATTCAGGCGATAATAAAGATCCTCCCTGAATTCACCGCGCTGCACCATTTCCAGTAGGTTCTTTTGCGTCGCGCAAATAACACGAACATTGACATGCATCTCGTGATCTTCACCTACCCGGCGGAATGTACCATCATTAAGGAAACGCAATAACTTAGTCTGCATTTGAGCAGACATTTCTCCGACTTCATCCAGCAGAACCGATCCGCCATCCGCTTGCTCGAAGAAACCTTTTTTACCTTCCAATGCATTGGGATAGGCACCAGGTGCATGACCGTACAACTCACTTTCCATAACTTCATCAGGCAATGCCGCACAATTCAGCGCCAAAAACGGCTTTTTGCCTCGTGGTCCCCGCAAATGACAGGCTCGCGCTATCATGTCTTTGCCGGTTCCCGTATCGCCAACGATCAGCAAGGGCGCATCCAACATAGCCAATTTGCGAGCCTGCTCGACCACCTGACGCATTTTCGGACTGACAGCGACAATATGAGCAAATTCATTATCATCGTTCACGGCCAGATCCTGCAATTGCCGCCCCATTCGCACAGCGGATTTCAGCATCACCAGCGCACCTGCCGTGGTACTTTTACCTTCATCATTTTCCAGATGAATAGGCGTAATTTCCAACAGGAAATCCTGACCGCGGATCACCACACGCTCCATTGCCGTCATGCTGCCGCGATCCAACCATTCCGTGACGTTGTAACCAGGTATCAACGTCCCTATCGTCAAATTGCGGATTTTTTCGGCAGGTTGCTCGAACAACGCCAGTGCTGCGGGGTTAAACAGTTCAATCTTGCCATGCAAGTCGAGTGAAAACACCGGCTCCGGCATCGATTCCAGCAGTGCGGCCACCGCACGATGTTCTCGTTCTGAAGGCATAAAAGCGACGGTACGAACGTCGCTGACGCTTTCGATACGCCGAATTTCGGCCATTAATACGCGAAAATCCTCAAAATCCAGTGAGGCAAAATTAAGATAAATGCGACCAATGGGTGCAATCTCTATGCCCCGCAGATCGATATTGCGCAACACGAGGAGATCCAGCAATTCACGAGTCAGACCGATACGGTCTTCACAAAACACTTCCAGACGCATCAACAATGACCTTCTTCAACAAAAGCGACAGGGTAATAAGCGGAGATAATACCCTTTCGTCTGACACGTATGAAGCAAAGTGTCAGTAAAAGTTGACAGCTATGGAATATTCCATCTCTTTCCCGGCTAATCACCGCGCTTTTTGCAACGTGTCTTTCACCTGCCCAATCAGTTCACGACGGAAATCACCCAGACGCGGCTTATCATCCAGCCAAGGCAGTGGCCGACACAGTTCCATTGCCTTAATACCTAGTCTCGCTGTCAGCAGACCCGCACCAATTCCTTGTGCTGCTCGGGCAGAGAGACGCGCGGCCAAATCCTGCGACATCCAGTCCATACCGATTTCGCGTACCAGTTCCGAGGCACCAGCAAAGGCGATGTTCAGTAATACTAATTTGAACAAACGGATACGGCTAAAATAGCCCAGTTCGATGCCGTAAAGCGCGGCAATACGATTGATCAGCCGCAGGTTACGCCAGGCGATAAAAGCCATATCAACCAAGGCCAACGGACTGACGGCAATCATCAGGGTAGATTCTGCCGCCGAGCGACTGATTTCCCGTCGCGCCTGACTGTCCAGAACGGGTTGCACCAATCTGGCATACAGTTCCACAACTTCACGATCGTTATGGGTTTCATGTAGAGACGCCTGCCAGCGCTGCATTGCAGGATGTCCTTTATCCAACCCCGCCTGATGCGCCAGTTTTTCACAGAATGCTCGTCCATGCCCGATACCATGGCTATGCAGCAAATCGCGAGCGACATCGCGCTCTGCAGCGCGTTCGCGTAAGCGATAAAGCCGCCGCCATTCCACCGCTAGCGATCCGACACCAGCAACGACAATCAGGCTACCCGCCGTGATGCCGCCCAGCGCAATCCAGTCCTGCTGGATCCAAGCGTTATGTAGCGACTGGACACCCTGCGCAACAGCACTCACACCAAACAACGTTAACCCCGCGATGACCATGCGTCGCCACAGGCTGCGCTTAGGCCGTAACGCCTCGCTGACCACCGCTTCGGCAACGCCCTCTTCCGGCACCTCTTCCTCACGACTAACGGGGGAAAAACGTTCCGCGCCCTGCTCATCAAACGCAACATTGCCCCGTAACAGCGGCTGAGGTTCCTCCGGCAACACGTCATCAAACGTCACTCGCGGTTTCAGTGGCTCATTCATCGCAATTTATCTCCCAATAAAAACTCCATTACCGTATCCAGACGGATATGCGGCAACGGCGTGTCCACCGTCATTTCACGGGGACGAAATTCATCAAAATGGAACCCTTGAGTCTGCCAAAATGCGGCGCTCGGCAAACGAGGGGGCACCTCACCCGGATAAACCGTTAATGGTTGACCATCGCTGAGTCGATGCCCCTTCAGTGCTGGAATTTTTTGCCCTTGATGTTCAACAACGCCACTTTGCGTCGATTGAATGGAAGCAATCCCCGCACAGTCCATACTAATCCCTTCAAATGCGGCGTTCTGCCAGGCTTCCTGCACCAACTGCTGCAACAATGACACCAGGTTGGCATGTTGATCGGCAGTAATATGATCGGATTTACTGGCGGCAAACATCAGTTTGTCGATGCACGGTGAAAACAAGCGTCGAAATAATGTTCGTTTGCCGTAGTGAAAACTTTGCATGAGTTGTGTCAGCGCCAGTCGCATGTCGTTAAACGCGTGGATACCGCTATTCAGGGGTTGCAGGCAATCGACCAGCACTATCTGTCGATCAAAGCGAATAAAGTGATCTTTATAGAAGCCCTTCACGACCGATTGGCAATAGTAATCAAAGCGACGGCGTAGCATGCCAATGTTGGTTTTACTGTCAGCCGACGCCAATTTAGCCTCTCCCCATTTATCGACCTGCGGCCAAGGGAAAAATTGTAAAACAGGTGCTCCCGCTAAATCCCCCGGTAATACAAAGCGTCCAGGCTGAATAAAATGCAGACCTTCCCGTTTGCAGCGTACCAAGTAATCGGTGTATGCCTGCGCGATAGCGGCAAGTTGATTTTCATCAGCCGGTGCCAGCGGATCCAACTTCTCGCACAACGCCAGCCATGGCTTAGCCCACTCGGCGCGTTCGCCTTGTAACAACCCTGTCATCTGACGTGACCAGCTAAGATACGTTTGCTCAAGCAGCGGTAAATCCAGCAGCCATTCACCTGGATAATCGACAATTTCCAAGTACAGCGTCGAAGTTTCTTTAAAATGACGCAGCAAAGAATCATTAGAACGATAGCGCAGCGCCAGACGTATTTCACTCACGCCACGAGTCGGCGTCGGCCAGTCCGGCGGGGAGCCATACAACGCAGCCATGCCTTCATCATAGGCAAAACGCGGAACGCCGAGATCGCGCTGCGGTACGCGTTTGGCCCCCAGCAAGCGGCCTTCTCGCACAGCGGAAAACAATGGCAGATGTGCCCCACTGTGTATATTCAGTAATTGATTGACAAATGCCGTAATAAACGCCGTTTTACCGCTGCGACTCAGGCCGGTAACGGCCAATCGTAAATGGCGATCCACACTACGGTTAACCAGTGAATTAAATTCGTTTTGTAATCGTTTCATTGAATGACCGTTGTCTCCGACGGGTTGATCGATTTTTTGGGTGGCAGTGGCGCAAAATACCCCACAATCAAAATAAGGATAGCGACCCCAATAAATGCTACCGCACGCGCCAGCCCACCGCTGTTTGCACTATCCACCAGAAACAGTTTAAGAATGGTTAAACTCAGCAGCAATGCACCCATCATCCATCCGCTACGTTGCTGACGGCGAGTTGACCATACCATGCAAACCAATGCGGAAAATGTCCACAACAGTGCAAACGTTGCCTGAATCAGATGAGATCGCCACAATGCCGCCGCGTCCCACGGCGTCTCGGTATACCAGGCCAGTGCACGCATCAGCAGGCCATTCAGCAACCAGATAACCAGTGCCCACAGCCCCAGCCGACACGAACGCTTCAATGTGTGACTCGGTGGCGAATCACTTAACGCTCGGCGATACCACAACGCTAACGCAGCCACCCCAAAGGCCATACTACCCTCCAACGGGTTCAACAATGGCACATAAGGCCACGTTTGTGCGCCCCATCGAATCTGTCCATCCAGCAGATTAGCGCTTGCCAATAGCGTGAACAATGTTGCCACCAGTGGCACTAATCCCGTTCGGTTATACAACTGCGCCCAGTGCGTCAGCGGCCACAATCGGTGACGCGCTGGCAATACCAGCGCCAAAATAATTGTTGCCAGCAGAATGCATGACAGAACCGGCGCACCTTCGTCGATATAGGCTGGGATCAGAGGATACCAATACTGTTCGGCCATCAGGAAAAAGAAAGCCAGCGCCATCCAGAACAGCGATAGGTGAAAGGCCTGCGCTAACCGACGCGGTATATTTTCCGACTCGAGGTAGAGCAAACCATAAGCAATCGAAAAGCTGACGATCCACCCCAAAAACACGGCGATCTGCTCGCCGACGCTGAGTAATCGGAGTTGGCTATAACCAGAAAAATCAACCAGTTGGATAACGGCATACAGCATGAATAGCCACAGTAATCCACTACTGTAGCGCAGCATCGGCCATTTCAGGGACTTTCCTACTTTTTGCCATAGTAGGCAGGAAATCGCCATCAACGCCAAAAACAACGGTGGTTGCAGCAAATCCTGCGCTCGCCAAAGTGGTATAAACTCACTGCCGAGCCAAAACGCATTGGTGTATTCTCTTATTACGCGCCCGGCAATATAGAGGATCCAAATCAGCCACGACACCATACCCAGCAGGTAAAAAACCTGCGCAAACTTACGCCACTGCGTTTCAACCTGGCGATAATGCGACCAACACCAGGCGGCGCACAGTGAAGTCATCGTCAACATGCCACCGGTGAAAAAGATGAAGGCAAACGACGCTGACGACAATTCTCCCACCACGAAAGCGTATGCTACTGATAATGCGCCAAGCAGCAGCACAACAGAACCACTCCATCCCATGCGACGCTGCTTCTGATGCAGTCCACTCCACAGCAGACACACGCCTTCAACCATCCATACCATAGCAGTAGATTGCGCAGACAACGCTAATGGTACAGATAACGTCAAAAAGCAGCCCCCTAAACTAAGGGCAAACAAACCTAAACGCGGAGACGACCGACGCGTCAGCCCACCGAGCAGCAGATAACCCAGACCGTATGCCAAAGCCGATACCGCTGGCCCGTATTGCCAATGTTCGGTAATAAGGTACTGCATACCAAAGCCAATCAGCGGCGGCACAAATAATAGTACGCCATCGACCACTGGCTTACTCGTGGGCTGATGGCGCAAAGAAAACAACAACGCCCCTACGCCAAACAACAAAATATTGGCGATCAGAAACAGTTGGCTACTCAGATAAAAATCGCGCTGATAGTAAGCCGCCCCCCAGCTTGCGGCGACGCCAAAGGTAAAGATCAACCCCAGCAGATTGAGTTCTCGCCACGACTGCCGGGCACTTATCGCCAGAATACCCAGCGAAAGCAGCAGATAGTACGAAAATAGCACCACATGGCTACCGCCACCTTGTGATAGCAATAGCGGTGCCAGATAGCCACCGATACTCGCCAACATCGCCAGGCTCAATGAACGCTGCAATATCGCCAATCCCACGCTGGCGATACAGACCAATAGCAACAACGCGAATGCCCCGACATAGGGCAGCAAGAAATAAAGCCGAAACGCGCCAAATATCGTGATATACAACGCACCGACCGCCCCGCCTTGCAAAATAAGGGCGTAAAGCCGTTGTTGATGGCGTAAACGCCAGCCAAATACCAGCAATCCACTACTAATGAGCGCCGCAATACCTAACCGCCATTGAATCGCTAGCATGTCTCGTTCGATGGTGTATTTCATCAGGTAAGCTAGGCCAAAAAACAGCAGCAAAACGCCCACTTTTGCCAAAGGATTACCGCGCAGTAACCAACCGATTAATGAAGAAAGAATACCGGCATGTTTTTCCGTTGGGGTGTCATCTTCATCTCTAACATCAAAGCGTTCGGCGCGGGTATCTGCCCGGCGACTACGCCATTCCGACTCAGTCACGGAATGCACACGCTCAAGTGACGGCGTCACATTTTCTACCCTATCAGAACGCGGTTGACTCGCAGACTCGACCGGTGCATCCGTTCCCCATGCGGGGATGGGTTCAACCGCCGCCGATGCCGTAACCGTAGGCTCAGCCTGAGAAACAGTATGCGACGATGAAGTTGTACGTGACGATGAAGCTGTATGCGACGATGAAGTTGTATGTGACGATAGTGATGGGCTATTTATCTGCGCCGTTAAACGAAGCAAACTCACCTGTAGTTGTGCCATCGTCTGCTCTAGCTGCTCGTTCTTCTTTCTTAATTGTTTGCTACGCAGGAACACCACAATCATCGCTATCGGTATCACGATGAAATAGGCCAGCACGAACAGGCTACCGATAAAAATCGTTATATCATCCATGAAGCCCCTTCTTAATCATGAGTGAGATGAACAAAGCGTTTTACAGGAAACGGGGGGGAACGTACAAATCCCGCACTGACTCCAAATCTAGTACAGAATCATCCGGATAGCGGAAAGAGAGTATGATTTTGTTATTAACGACGCTGATTGACCGTTATGGAGACGTCTCACCGTAGCCGGTTTGATATCAGCGCCGTGTAATGAGATTACAACTGGCGAAAGCGGCTCTGTACGCCAAAGGTATCCGATGTGACATAGCGTTCAATATCACGTAGCCGTTGTTCACTTTTCATCAATGTGGCGTCCACATCATGAAGCCATTGCCCCGGCGTTTTCGACGCTTCATCCTGGTCGCGATAGTGCATCGCGGGTATCGGATCGAGGACAAAGCTCAGCGCGATATAAGCCACAATCGTGAAAAAGAACAACCCGAAGAACATGGATAACACGACGATGACCCGCACCAGTTTCACCGGGACATCAAAGTAGCGAGCCAGACCCGCGCATACGCCTTTGAGCATTCCCTCTTCCGGTATGCGATACAACGTTTTACCTGACCATGTATTCTTCATGACGATTTTCTCCAGTCCGGGTGTTCTGCATCCAGAATTTCTTCCAGCGCCTGAATTCGCTCACGCATACGCTGGGCGTTTTCAGTCAATTGCGTCAGACGCTGCATGTCGCTTTGTCCTAACTGAGCATTGTTTTGCTTACGCTGACTGTAATGTAGCCAAAGCCATATCGGCGCCACAAACAGCATAAAAATGGTCAGCGGTATGGCAAGAAACAAAGCACTCATCGTGTCTCCTTAATCATGGTGTTTACCGGTTACGGCTATCACCAACCCTGACGATAGCCCACCTACACAAGCCAGTTATTCTGCTGGTTTAACTTTAGCCTTTAGCGCGGCCAACTGCGCACTGATTTCATCATCAGCTTTCAATTCGGCAAATTGCTGATCCAGTGACTTTTGTTTACCCAGACCAACGCTTTCTGCTTCCGCTTCCATCGTATCAATCCGACGTTCGAACTGTTCGAAACGAGCCATCGCTTCATCCAGCTTACCGCTGTCCAGTTGACGACGCACATCACGGGACGAAGAAGCAGCCTGATGGCGTAACGTTAATGCCTGCTGACGTGCACGCGTTTCTGTCAGTTTGTTTTCCAACTCGCCGATTTCACGTTTCATGCGCTCCAACGTTTCATCAATACTTTCCGCTTCATGCTGCAACATGTCGATTAAATCGGTCAGCTTTTGTTTCTCAATCAACGCTGCACGTGCCAGATCGTCTTTATCTTTTCTCAGCGCCAACTCGGCCTTATCCTGCCATTGTGTCTGTTGAGACTGAGCCTGCTCAATACGACGGGCAATCTGTTTCTTTTCTGCCAACGCCCGCGCTGACGTCGAACGAACCTCAACCAGCGTATCCTCCATTTCCTGAATCATCAGCCGAACCAACTTCTGCGGATCTTCTGCTTTATCCAGCAACGAATTGATATTGGCGTTCACGATGTCGGCAAAACGAGAAAAAATACCCATAATCCAATCCTCTTAGCAATTTCCAGCGTCTGATTACGCCTGATTTATTATCCTGACCCGTTATGACGGATTAGGATGCGAGTCCGCTAAAGCTATATCAATAAGCGTGCCAATTTTTTGTTTGCAGTAACTCATTGAAAATTAAACATCCTTATATTTTGACTATTTTTCAACACCCGCTAAATTAGTTAAATACACTAACTGTTAGTAAAAATCACATGGTGTAAAGTGATGATGCAAGAAAAAGAAAACCTATTGGGCGAAGCAAACAGCTTTCTTGAAGTGCTTGAGCAAGTATCACAACTCGCGCAGCTTAATAAACCCGTTCTGGTGATTGGCGAACGAGGGACAGGCAAAGAGTTGATCGCCAGCCGTTTACACTACCTTTCCCCCCGTTGGCAGGGGCCATTTGTTTCACTGAACTGTGCGGCGCTAAACGAAAACCTACTGGATTCCGAACTGTTCGGTCATGAAGCGGGTGCCTTTACCGGCGCACAGAAACGCCACCTCGGACGGTTTGAACGTGCCGATGGCGGGACGCTGTTTTTGGACGAGTTGGCAACAGCTCCCATGTTGGTACAAGAAAAGCTGCTTCGGGTGATTGAATATGGCGTACTGGAGCGTGTTGGCGGCGGCCACGCATTACAGGTCGATGTTCGTCTGGTTTGCGCCACCAATGACGACTTACCCGCATTAGCCGCTAGCGGAAAATTTCGCGCCGACCTCCTGGATAGATTGGCATTCGATGTAGTGCAACTTCCCCCCTTGCGCGAACGTCAGCAGGATATCATGTTGCTGGCTGAGCATTTTGCCATTCAGATGTGTCGGGAACTGCGCCTGCCGCTATTTCCCGGCTTTACGATGCAAGCTCGTGAAACCCTTTCGAGCTACAGCTGGCCTGGTAATATTCGTGAATTAAAGAATGTGGTTGAACGCTCCGTCTACCGCCACGGTAACAGCGACAAGATGCTGGATAATATCATTCTCAACCCTTTCCAGAAGCCGGCATCCACCACCCAATCCCCGTTGACGCCGCAACACTCTCAGGATGAACAACCTGATTTGCCGTTGGATATGAGGCAATGGCAGTTGTCTCAGGAAAATGCGCTGCTCATTCGGGCATTGAATCAGTCGCGTTTTAATCAGCGTAAGGCGGCGGAACTCCTGGGATTAACCTACCATCAACTGCGCGGGTTACTGAAAAAACATGCCATCGTCGTGAACGAATAACCTGACATTAAGTCAGGTTTAAGCGGAGGCAGATAAGGAATGAAAAACAGCGCTGTTGATAAAATTAAGATAAAAAAAAGCCAGCGCAGAGGCTGGCTAAAATAATACTGGAAGCAATGTGAGCAATGTCGTGCTCTCCTTCAGTGCCTACGTAAGAAGCAACTGCTGAAGTGCGGAAATGATGATAATAGTTATCAGTATCATCTGTAAAGCACTTTGTTGAGAATTTTTCTCATTTCCATACAAAGTATGAGGTTCTGACTGCTCAAACATCATCCAAACCGCTCACTCAGCACACAACCAAATGTATTATCAGCCCCTGCTCCCGTTGGTTTTTTTAATGGTTATCAGGCATACCGCTGTACAAAATCTTCCCAATGATCGGCAAGTTGGCTAATGCTCTGCAATTCGAAGGATGTCCCCCCCTGATTTCTGATGATCATTTCAAACTGGTCGAGCATATCGGCAAAGCTTTGTGCGCTATCGGCGATCGATAACACTTTATCCATCAGCGCGTTATCCCGATGTTCCACCAGTTTATTAATATAATTATTGATGACGCTAATTGCCTGCGCCCGATACGCTTCAACTAACAAATGATCTTTAATGAACATCAGTTTCTGTTTTTTAGTCGCAATATCAAATAATTGAGTGGTCGCAGTCATATTGGCATGCAACGGACTGGATAAAGCTTCATGCAGTGCGTCTGTAAGCGCCGCGGTGGAATATTTTGCCTTTTCTTTCGTTAGCGTGAAAAACCAGGAAAAGTCGTATGTCTCAGCATCATCGGATGTAAGCGACGCCATCAAATGTGAAGCCGATTCAGAATGACCTTTATGGCAAGTATCAGCAAATTTGATGGCTTCAAAGTGGGCAAGCGAAGCATCAACACGCGAGCCATGCGACATTTGAACAGCGTCATCTGTTTGATAGGGTTGTGAAGCGTTATGGGGGGTAATACCGTCCATCAAGAATTGCTCCGTTTTTCAGGTATGAGTCCTGATCATTAACGGCATAGGCGATGCTACATTCAGTAAAAGATCACAATTGTGGTAAGAAAATGACATTGTCATGATCTATGACAACAATACGAACGAAAAACCCTCCTTTTTCTCATGCTGATTCACTATCTGGCCCATCCATGGGCCTCGTCCGTAACAGGAACAATACTGAAAGGTCGCGCCGAAATTATATCGCCAACGACCCTTCATAGGCCTGACGATACAATTCGATAACTTCTTCTTTCGTCGCCTTACGGGGGTTGGTAAGCTGGCAAACGTCTTTTTTAGCATTTTCAGCCATAACCGCAAAATCTTCCGGTTTAACACCCAGACTCTTCAGATCGCGCGGAATACCAACTTGTTTGCCTAACCGTTGGATAGCACTAATCGCTTTAACTGCGGCGTCATCTGTTGATAAGCCTGCGACATTTTCGCCCATCGCTTCAGCAATATCTCTGAACCGGTTAAGGTTACTCATTAAATTAAAGGATTCGACATAAGGCAGCAGAATCGCGTTACAAACGCCATGAGGTAAATTATAGAAACCACCCAATTGGTGAGCCATCGCATGCACATATCCCAGAGAGGCATTATTAAAGGCGATACCCGCTAAATATTGGGCATAGGCCATATTGTCTCTGGCTTTCATATATTCACCATTTGCGACAGCTTTAGGCAAATATTGCGTAATCATTTTAATGGCTTTTAACGCTGCGGCATCGGTGAGCGGATTTGCCATTGTTGATACATAGGCTTCGATCGCATGCGTTAACGCATCCATCCCCGTTGCAGCAGTCAATGAAGGCGGCATCCCTACCATTAACTCAGGATCGTTAATGGAAATTTGTGGCGTAACGCGCCAATCCACAATTGCCATCTTAACTTTCCGATCGGTATCCGTAATAATACAAAAACGGGTGATTTCGGATGCCGTACCCGCCGTTGTATTAATCGCCATTAACGGAATCATATCATTGTTGGATTTATCGACGCCTTCAAAATCCCTGATATTCCCACCGTTAGAGGCCACCAGGCCAATACCTTTAGCACAATCGTGTGAAGAACCACCACCAAGAGAGACGATCGCGTTACATTCGTTATCATGGTAGGCCTTAATACCATCAGCCACGTTTTTATCGGTTGGGTTAGGTTCGGCACCACCAAAAATATGCGCATCAATTCCGGCTTCTTTATAAATTTTGGCAATCTTCTCTGCCATACCACTTTGCGCAAGGAATTTATCTGTAACGATCAATACTTTTTTAACTTTTAACGTTTTTGCTAACTCACCCGCTTCCTGTACGCTACCTTCACCGAAAACATTTCTTGTCGGTAAGAAATAATAATTTGACATATACCTTCCTCTTATGAATTAGATTTTATACCCGCCATACCTCAAGCCGCATATGAATTAACTGCATGACTCTCATTATTTCGGGAATACATGTGTTATTTAACACATTTAATTGCCAGCATTAATCATGCCACCCAATTACTAAATTTAATATTCCGACTGAATATATTACAGAGATAATTATAACTTTACGAAACTAATAAACTTGTTCAACAAATACAGCAATGCCAATATATTCAGCCACTACAAAGCACGTTATGAAATGATATCTGAAAATAAAAGAATAATTGTGAACCTCATCACGAAATTCAGGGCAATGCGTTGATGCAGTCAGGTCTCAAAAATAACAAATCTCTTTCTCTCTTTATCGTGAGATATCCCCCCGAACCATTCGAGTAGCGAGATAAAACGGTATCATCATGCAGAAACTGCACGACAAATTCGTTGGAAATGAATTTTACCGACCAACGAGAATAGGCCTCTGGTAAGTATACAAACGGTTGGAAAGTCATCAGATGCACACAACACAGTGGGGAGGACGACAAGAGTGCGGTACACTCTGTGTATTGCGCCCTGATTGAAAACACCGTATGTCTGGAAAATACTGCTTCGCACTGGCATTCGTCTGGTTGACGTTACCTGCATTGGCGGCCCCACCGTCTGCGGCGACCGCTTCACCCTCGCCAGCAAAACCACCAATGGCGTCTATCCGTCAAAGTGGTTTTGTTTATTGTGTGAACGATGTGCTGAACACATTCAATCCACAAATGGCTCGCAGCGGCGTGACGATTGATACGCTGGCGGCCCAATTATACGATCGCTTGCTGGACGTCGATCCCTACACCTATCGCCTGATGCCAGAGCTTGCCCAACGTTGGGAAGTTCTGGACAACGGTTCTACCTACCGTTTTTATCTGCGCCACGATGTCCCTTTCCAGACGACTAATTGGTTCACCCCGACCCGCAACATGAACGCCGATGATGTGTTGTTCAGCTTTCAGCGCATGCTGGATGAGAAACATCCCTATCACGATATTAACGGCGGCGATTATCCCTATTTCGACAGCCTACAGTTTGCCGACTCCGTGCAAAGCATCCGTAAACTGGGTGAATATGTGGTAGAAATTCGGCTTCATAGCCCAGACGCTTCGTTCTTATGGCATCTGGCGACGCACTATGCTCCGATTCTTTCCGCCGAGTACGCCGAAAAGCTGACGCAAGATGATAAACAAGAGTTAATCGATCGAGAGCCTGTTGGGAGCGGCCCTTATAGACTGAATGAATACCGCAACGGACAACATATTCGTTTAACCCGCAATGAAAAATACTGGCGTGGGCAACCGCGAATGTCACAGGTGGTAGTCGACTTGGGATCCGGTGGCACAGGGCGTTTATCTAAACTCCTCACTGGCGAATGTGACGTACTGGCTTATCCTGCCGCCAGCCAGTTAACTATTTTGCGTAACGATCCCCGCTTGCGTCTCTCGCTGCGTCCGGGCATGAATGTCGCCTATCTTGCCTTTAATGTCCGGAAACCTCCGTTAGATAATCGCCAGATGCGTGAAGCGATTGCACTGGCCATTAACAATGACCGACTGATGCAATCCATTTATTACGGTACGGCAGAAACGGCCGCTTCTATCCTGCCACGAGCCTCCTGGGCATATGACAACGAGTCACAGATCACCGAATACAACCCGGAAAAATCTCGTCGGTTGTTGCAGGAATTGGGCATGACTAATCTTAGTCTGCGCCTGTGGGTCCCCAGCGCTTCACAATCTTACAACCCCAGTCCGCTAAAAACCGCCGAGCTAATTCAGGCCGATCTGGCGCAAGTCGGGATACAGGTCACGATAGTGCCAGTTGAAGGCCGTTTTCAGGAAGCAAGGTTGATGGAACAGAGCCACGATTTGACACTGGCTGGCTGGGCAACCGACAGCAATGATCCGGACAGTTTTTTCCGTCCATTATTAAGCTGCGCGGCGATTCGTTCGCAAACCAATTATGCTCATTGGTGCGACCCAACATTTGATGGCGTATTACAAAATGCCCTGTCTTCACAGCAGTTGTCAAAGCGCATCGAATATTACCAGCAAGCGCAAAGAATTCTGGCGGAGCAACTTCCTGTATTGCCCCTCGCCTCCTCTCTGCGTTTATTGGCCTATCGTTATGACATGAAAGGTCTGGTACTTAGCCCGTTTGGCAACGCCTCTTTTGCGGGCGTGTTCCGAGAATCACCGCATCCCACGCAACCAACCGCCCCTTCTTCACCGGACAACGTTGAAGGAGAACAACCGTGATTATCTTTACCCTGCGTCGCTTACTGTTACTGTTGGTCACGCTATTCATGCTCACGCTGGTCGGATTCAGTCTGAGTTACTACACGCCCAGTGCGCCACTCAGCGGAGCTGGATTGTTTGACGCGTACCAGTTTTACCTTTCCAGCCTGCTACAGGCCGACTTTGGTCGTTCCAGTATCAATGGGCAGGCCATCAGCGAACAGTTAAAAGACGTACTCCCTGCGACGATAGAGCTCTGCATACTGGCGTTTGCCTTTTCATTGATGGTGGGTATCCCATTGGGTATTACTGCGGGCATGATGCAGAATCGCGGACCGGATATCGTCATCAGTACACTGGCGCTTGTCGGGTTTTCGCTCCCTGTATTCTGGCTAGCACTGCTATTGACGCTGTTTTTCTCTCTTTATCTCGGCTGGTTGCCCGTCTCCGGTCGTTTTGATCTGCTCTATCAGGTGGAATCCATTACTGGTTTTGCGTTGATTGACGCCTGGTTATCTGACTCACCGTATCGTGACGAAATGATAGTCAGTGCAATTCGTCATTTGATATTGCCCATTACCGTACTGGCTGTCGGACCAACCACCGAAGTAATCCGCCTGATGCGCATCAGCACCACCGATATCATTGGTAAAAACTATATCAAAGCAGCCGCCACTCGTGGTTTATCAAAGCTGACCATCATCCACCGGCATGTGCTACATAACGCGCTACCGCCCATTATCCCTAAACTGGGATTACAGTTCTCCACCATGCTGACGTTGGCTATTATTACCGAAGTCGTGTTTAGCTGGCCGGGGTTAGGACGCTGGCTAGTCAATGCCATCCGCCAACAGGATTATGCCGCAATTTCAGCTGGCGTCATGGTTGTTGGCGCCATGGTGATCACGGTTAACGTGCTGTCTGATATTTGGGGAGCCATGACAAACCCGCTGAAACATAAGGAATGGTATGCCCTTCGATAATGTTTACAGCGAAAAACGCCTACCCAGCCGTCTGGGGGATACCTGGCGGGTTTTTCATCATGATATGTTGGCGATGATCGGCTTTTATAGCTTCCTCATCCTGATTGGGCTGTGCCTGTTTGGCAAGTGGCTGACGCCCTATGAGGTAGACCAACAATTTTTAGGGTATCAGTTATTACCGCCGTCCTGGTCACACTATGGTGACATCGCCTTTTTCCTGGGGACAGACGATCTGGGGCGCGACCAATTGAGCCGTCTTCTTAGTGGTGCGGCACCTACGGTAGGGTCAGCGTTGATTGTCACCTACGCAGCGGCGTTCTTTGGCATCGTGTTAGGGGTAATCGCTGGCGTCACTCATGGGCTGCGCTCCGCGATGCTCAATCACATTCTGGATACCTTACTGTCCATCCCATCGTTGCTATTGGCGATTGTGGTCATTGCGTTCATCGGTCCGAAGCTTGAGCATGCGATGCTGGCTGTTTGGTTAGCGCTATTACCGCGTATGGTGCGAACCATTTACAGTGCCGTGCATGAGGAGATGAACAAAGAATATGTTATCGCCGCCCGGCTTGACGGCGCTTCAACCCGCTATATTGTCTGGTATGTCGTCCTGCCCAATATCGCTGCGCTGTTAGTTTCGGAATTTACCCGTGCCTTATCCATCGCGATTTTAGATATTGCCGGGTTAGGTTTTCTTGATCTGGGCGCACAGTTGCCGACGACGGAATGGGGAGCGATGCTTGGCAATTCGCTGGAACTGGTTTATGCCGCTCCCTGGACCGTCATGTTGCCCGGTGCCGCCATTGCTTTAAGCGTATTGATCGTTAACCTGCTTGGCGATGGCATTCGCCGTGCCTTGATTGCAGAAACGGAATAATGGTGGAGACGAGATAATGCCACTACTTGATATTCGGAATCTGACCATTGAGTTTCTGACCTCAGATGGGGCGGTTAAAGCCGTTGACCGCGTCAGTATGACGCTGAATGAGGGCGAAATACGTGGTCTGGTCGGCGAGTCTGGTTCAGGGAAAAGCCTGATTGCCAAAGCTATCTGCGGAATCACTAAAGATAACTGGCGGGTAACGGCAGATCGCTTCCGTTTCGATGATATCGACCTGCTACAACTGTCGCCGCGCCAACGCCGCAAGTTGGTTGGGCACAATGTCTCCATGATTTTTCAGGAGCCACAATCTTGTCTTGATCCGTCAGAAAGCATCGGACGCCAGTTAGTGCAAGCCATTCCCGGCTGGACCTACAAGGGCCGGTGGTGGCAACGATTTAACTGGCGTAAACGCCGCGCTATCGAGCTATTGCACCGCGTCGGTATCAAAGATCATAAAGACATCATGAGAAGTTATCCCTATGAACTCAGCGATGGGGAATGCCAGAAAGTCATGATTGCCATCGCACTGGCGAACCAACCGCGTCTGTTGATTGCCGATGAACCGACAAACTCGATGGAATCCACCACGCAGGCCCAGATTTTCCGTCTATTGTCACGCCTGAACCAAAATAACAACACGACCATTTTACTGATCAGCCATGATTTACAAACCATGAGCAAATGGGCAGACAGAATCAATGTGCTTTACTGCGGTCAGACGGTGGAAAGCGCCCCCAGTGAAGACTTGATCACTGCGCCGCATCATCCTTATACTCAGGCACTCATTCGGGCAATGCCGGATTTTGGGCGTTCATTACCCCATAAAAGCCGTCTGAATACGCTGACGGGCGCGATTCCTTCGCTGGAACATTTACCGGTGGGCTGTCGCCTGGGGCCCCGTTGTCCCTATTCGCAAAAACAATGTATGCAAACGCCGAGACTGCTTTCAGCAAAAAACCATTGGTATGCCTGCCACTTTCCACTCAACATGGAGGAATCCTGATGGTTGAAACCTTGCTGGAAGCCCGTAATCTGACGAAAACATTTCGCTACCGCACGGGGTTATTTCGTCGGCAACATGTTGAGGCGGTAAAATCGGTCAGTTTTACCTTACGTGAACGCCAAACATTGGCGATCATTGGCGAAAACGGATCGGGTAAATCCACGTTAGCAAAAATGCTATCCGGTATGATCGCGCCAACATCGGGCGAACTGCTGATCGATGATTACCCGCTACACTACGGCGACTATCGCTATCGCAGTCAGCGTATTCGCATGATCTTTCAGGATGCAGGCAACGCATTAAACCCGCGCCAACGTATCGGACAGTTGTTAGATGTACCGCTAAAACTCAATACCGAACTGGATGCACAAGCTCGTGAAAAAGCCATTAATCAGGCGCTACAACAGGTCGGGCTACGCCCCGACCACGCCTACTACTATCCACACGCGCTGGCGCCCGGTCAGAAACAGCGTGTCGGTCTGGCCCGTGCGCTGATCCTGCAACCTAAAGTCATTGTTGCGGATGAGGCGCTGGCCGCACTGGATATGTCGATGCGGTCACAAATCATCAATCTGATGCTGGAACTCCAAGAACAGCACGGTATTTCCTATATTTATGTCACCCAGCATTTAGGCATGATGAAGCATATCAGCGATCAAATTCTGGTAATGCATGCAGGAGAAGTGGTTGAGCGCGGTAGTACTGCCGAGGTGCTTGCCGCCCCACTGCACGATCTGACCAAACGACTGATTGCCAGCCATTTCGGTGAGGCGCTAAGCGCCGATGCCTGGCGACAGGACGGTGTGCAGTTTTAACACGTCTTTCAGATTAATCAGATGGACCGCTCTCAGCCTTTATCCGATAAGAAGTGCTGAAAATCGTGTTGATAATCGTTGGCATGGATAGATAAAAGGATATCGTCATGAAGCCATCAACTTTTCTTTCCGCTTTAGCAATCATGGTCACCATTCAAGGTTGCACACCACGCGATCCCTGGTACGCTCGGTGGAATGACAATTGCCCCAAACCCACGCCATCACAGTTGCAAAAAGGGGGAATGCTGAAGTTGCAAGACGGTATCACCAAGCAATGTCAGCTCAAAAGATACACCAGCATGATGGCATGTTCAGACCCGATCGTTGATTCAGATGGAACCGACTCTTTAATCTGTAACAATGGCTCAGCGACGATGTTATTCGGCTTTGATGAAAATGGAACACTAATAAGACATTCCACCCACCGTAAAGAAAAATAAGTGACCATGACTACGGGCTGGCGCGACTTTGGGCTCACAATAGACTGCTCGGAGTACCCCGCCCGCGTCAGGCATGGTAGAATCGCCCGGTTTATTCATCTCGATCATCACTAACTGCTTATTTTAATTATTGATGATCGCAGCAACAACGATCACAAGGATTACTGCTATGGGTTTTCTTACCGGTAAGCGCATTCTGGTCACTGGCGTTGCCAGTAACCGTTCTATTGCATTCGGTATCGCACAGGCGATGCACCGCGAAGGGGCTGAACTGGCGTTCACGTATCAGAACGATAAGCTGAAATCTCGCGTTGAAGGTTTTGCCAGCGAACTGGGCTCCAGCATCGTTCTGCCGTGTGATGTCGCTGAAGATGCCAGCATTGACGCTTTGTTTGTTGAACTGGCTAAAGTATGGCCAAACTTCGATGGTTTCGTACACTCTATCGCCTATGCACCAGGCGATCAGTTGGATGGCGACTACGTTGATGCTGTTACCCGTGAAGGTTTCAGTATTTCTCACGACATCAGCTCTTACAGTTTCGTGGCGATGGCAAAAGCCTGCCGTAAAATGCTGAATCCGAATTCTGCGCTGGTCACGCTGTCCTATCTGGGCGCAGAGCGTGCCATCCCGAACTACAACGTGATGGGGTTGGCGAAAGCGTCTCTGGAAGCAAACGTCCGTTATATGGCAAATGCCATGGGTGCTCAAGGTGTTCGTGTTAACGCGATTTCTGCCGGCCCCATCCGCACATTGGCTGCGTCTGGCATCAAAAACTTCAAGAAAATGCTGTCTCATTGCGAAGCGGTAACGCCAATCCGTCGCGTAGTCACGATTGAAGATGTCGGCAACACGGCTGCATTCCTGTGTTCCAATTTGGCTGCCGGTATCTCTGGTGAAATATTGCACGTCGATGGCGGTTTCAACATCGCGGCAATGAACGAGCTGGAACTGGATTAATCTTTAATCTTGCTATTTCAGAATACGACTTGTGCCCCACACTGTTGGGGCATTTTTATTTCCCCACCTTTCCACCCGTTTGATCACCGTTAATCCTATACTCCAGCGAATACGCCTCGTTCAGCAATTTAAATTCGACATGATACGGAGAAGAAATAACGATCTTTTTATCTCGGGTAACGAAGATCGCGCTAAGGTCCGGACGGGTGTGCAAATAGGCTATTCCAGCGTCCACACCCATGCCGTAAAGCAAAGTAGTATAAATATCACCATCAATAGAGTGATCTGAAATAACGGTCACGCTGTATAAGTCATTATCCAGTGGATAACCTGTTTCAGGATTTAAAATATGGTGATAAACCTGCCCATTGACGGTAAAAAAACGCTCGTAAATGCCCGATGTGACCACCGATTTATTAACGACGCTGATCACCCCCAGCAAGTCATCTCTTGCCGAAAAGGGCTTTTGCAGCCCCACACTCCAAGCGCCTTGCGTTAATGACCGACCAATGGCAAAAACATTCCCTCCCAGATTGATGAGTGCGTCATAAATACCCTGTTGATACAGTAACGCCCTGATGAGATCGGCAATATATCCTTTCGCGATTGCCCCTAAATCAATTTCCATCCCTGCGCTTTCCAGAAAAACGCTGTTATCGTCCTCATTAAGAATAATGCGGAGTGGATCGGTCAACGCCAGCGCCTGAATGATTTTATCCGCATCGGGGATAGCGTGACCGCTAAAACCGATTTTCCACAGCTTCACCAGTGGGCCAATCGCCACATTAAAACAGCTGTTCTTTAACAGGCTGGCGGCCTTAGCCTGTTTAATTAGGCTGAAAACGACAGGACTCACCTTCACCGCCATCTTGCCCGCCGCATGATTAATACTCATGACTTCAGACTGAGCACGATTGACCGTCAGACGATCTTCAAGCTGCTTAATCGCGAGAAATATCTGCTTCACCCGTGTTTCATCGTGAACAAAGGTTTTCAGTAGGATTGGGCTTCCCATCAGTTGGGCAGTATAGGAATAGATGTGGCCTTCAGATTTCATGATATTTAGGCGCTATTCGCGCCTTCACACTCTCAACGATCGGGAAAAAATCCCCGCTAACTACCGCGGGGATAACGATTTGAGCGATTATGACGCGGCCTTCAGCCTCACGGTTTTCTCTTCGAAATCCACCTGTGCCACATTATTTACTGACGTTGCATAAGCCGCAGCCTGCAATCCGGCGCGAATCCCAAAAATGATGATATCCGCGACGGCATTACCGCCAATACGGTTTGCACCATGAATCCCCCCCACCACTTCACCGGCGGCATAAACGCCGGGGAGAACCTGCTGACGGTGATCCAGTACGGCAGCATCAGCATTGATCACGACACCCCCCATCGTATGGTGCACGCCGGGCGCAACCTTAATGGCATAAAATGGTGCATGAGCAAGCGGAGAGCGCATACCGGTGGTTCGGCCAAACTCCTCATCATATCCATTGTTAACAAAAACGTTATAGCGGCTGAGCGTCTCTTGCAGAGCCGTCGACGCAATGCCTAATTTGTCCGCCAGTTCGGCAATACTTTCGCCGCAAACGGCTAATCCTTGTGATAGGTATTCTTCAACAGCCCGGTTACGCTCTCTCACTTGCTGATCGAACACGATATAGGCGTATTTTTCCGGCAAATTAACAATGGCGGAAGAAACGTTATCGCGAGTCTCCAACTCATTAAAGAACCGTTCACCAGACTGAGAGACCAGAATAGCCCCTCCGCCGCGAATAGATTCTGAGATCAGATAGGATGTGGTTTGTTCAACCGTGGGGTGCGTCTGAATTTCCCCCATATCGACGGTACTCGCGCCAATATTCTCCAGCAGGCGAATACCGCCACCGGTCGCCCCTTTATGGTTTGTTGTGACAAAACCGTGCAAATCAGGCCGATATTTTACCACCATCGCTTCATTGGCGCTGAATCCTCCTGTCGCGACGATCACCGTTTTCGTTAGAATGATTTTTTCTTCGTTCTCATCATTAATAATACGAACCCCAGTGACTTTGCCATTTTCCTGAAGCACGTCCAGCACCGTAGTATCCAGCATGACATCAATATTTTGCTTATTGACGTTTTTCACTAACCCGCTGACCAAATAACCACCGACCGCTGCGCCGCTCGCGGGACGGTGTGTTCGATCGATACTCATACCGCCAGTCGTGGTGATATCGCTCAGCTCAATGTCGTGTTCAGCAAGCCAATCAATGGCTTCTGCGGCATGTTCCACGAAATATTTTACCAGCTCAGGATTGTTCTTTTGCTTACCGCTTTTTAACGTCTCGCGATAAAACACATCCTGGCTATCCTCAATGCCTTTCCTTTTTTGGAAGACGGTTCCCGCCGCGTTCATCCCCGCCGATGCCTTGATGGTATTCCCCCCGATCACCGGCATTTTTTCGATAATCATCACGCGAGCGCCCGCTTCGCTAGCCTGAATGGCCGCCGCTAGCCCTGCACCACCGCTGCCAATGACGACCACATCAACTTCCGGTTTTTCATCCGGGTTTCCCCCTTCTTCCAGAAAAGCCGCCTTGCAGGATTTTACCATCGCTTTCGTTACCGCTTTTTTAATCGCCTCGCTCTGCATCGTTGCACCAGTTACGGCATCAACATGTGGGCTATTGGTCGCCAGAATTCGACTTTTGATCACGTCAAAGCTAATAAGCAATGATGAATTTTCCCCCGAATCTTCCAACTCAATATTTTTTATCCGATCGGGTTCAAAGCTGACATTCAGCTTTATTTCACCACTTTCATCCTGAATTTTTTCCTGATAAATACCGGCCTTGAATTTCTTCCCGTTTAAACTCACATCCCGAATCATCGCTTCCACCAGGGAAAAACGCCATAACGGTTCAGGGATCGTTAATGCTTCACGTTTATCACTTTCAATATAGAGTTCGATATTGTTGAGTTCGCTAATCCGATCGGTCCAATCCGGATAAGCAATACATGCTCGCCCGACGGCAATAAGATCATAGCCATTTTCCAACGCACTCACAGCATCAGAGCCTGTCACTATTTCCCCTACGCCTATAACGGGTATTTTTTCAAGTTCACTGGAGCGCTGAGCGATATATTTTTTAATCAGCGGCGTTGGGTCACCAATATCGACCAATGATGATCGCAAAATGTTTCCCATTGAGAAATGAACATAATCCAGTCCTTTTTTTGCGAGTTTGTCGAGCAAATATAACGTATCGTCAAAACGAATACCGGGTTCTTCTATTTCTTCTGGTGAGAACCGATAGCCGATAATAAATGAACGATCGGCATACTTATTTACTACTTTATGAGTAATATCCAATACTGCTAAAGGGAACCTTGCCCGATTATCTCGACTTCCTCCCCATTCATCAGTACGTTGATTGGAATTAGGAGAATAGAATTGCTGGATCAAGTAGGTATTGGCACCATGAATTTCAACACCATCGAAACCGGCTTGGATCGCCCGATGGACCGCATCGCCAAACTTCCTGACCATTTCGTTAACGCCTTCAGCGGTCAGTTCGAGGGGCGTTACTGTCCCCGCTCTCGGCGCAGCCAGCGCACTCGGTGCCACCGGTGTTTGCCCACCGATGAAGCGGGGTTCAACCATGCGTCCACCGTGGTAAATCTGCAATATCGCTGTTGAACCTTTCGCTTTTATTGCCGCGGCGATTTTTGCCAGACCGGCGATTTTATCGTCCTTATCAATACCAATCGCACCTGGGAATGCCAACCCTCTGTCGTCAATAAAACAGCATTCCACAATGACAGTTCCAATACTGCCCGCTCGCCGTTCATAATATTCAATTAACTCTTTCGTCACGCTGCCATCAAAGAAACCACTACAGGTCGTCATTGGTGCCATCAACACCCTATTTTTGAGACAAAAGCCATTAGGTAAGGTGAAAGATTTTAACAACTGCGCGTTAATATCCATCATGATGAACTCTCCACTTTAAAATAAAAATTCTTCATAAAATAAAGCACAATAAAGCCATGGTTTTTTCATTGTTTTTTTGGCTAATGTTATTACTTACCGAGTATGTATTTTTTTTAATATATTAATACTTTTTTTTAATATTTTAATCGCCAGATATAATCACAAAAAGTAAGGGATTGAGGTCATATATGATTATAATATTAGCCACTATCATATTTATTAACATCTACGCATCTTATCAAGAAATAAAACCATTATTGATCTTAATTTAATTAACAATAATTGAACATGTGATAAAAAATAGCTTATTGGTACTTATCAAAATAAATACCCCTTTTTAAGGATGGAATAGGCTACACGACAAAGAATAGGTAGAAAAAAAGGAACATCGACGAGGCAAAAAAATCCCCACGGATTAGTGGGGATTAGCGTTTGGATAACAGAGATAACAATTCAGTGATTAACGTTTAAACACATTGGTTCGCTCACCGTTGATATACAACGTACGCTGTTCTCCGGCTGGCAAACGGATCTCAGCCTGATGCCACGCCGGTTGATATTCCCCTTCCGAGGTAAAGCTAACGTCAATACGCTGGCTATCGGCGCGGATTTCCCAACGCAACCACAGCGCATTCCCCTGTTTCCATCCCCACGTTTCACCATCATCCTCAAACAGCAAACCACGATCGACTCCTGGCCCTGCGGGAGGAAAGAGTAAAAACTCGCGGCAGTCATCTTCTTTCTGATTAACGTATGCCGTTCGTCCAGACAGTGGAAGCATCGCTCCCGCACGAACCAACAGCGGCAAGCGTTCCAACGGGGCATCTAGAGTGATCGTTTGTCCGCCCATAAACCACTGGCCGGAATAAAAATCATACCAACCTGATTCATTGGCTGGCAGGTAGACAGACCGTTGACGCTGCTCGGGTTCCACCACGCTGGCCACCAGCACATCGCGTCCCAGCATGAAATCATCGGTTTCTGCAAACGTAGCCGCATCCTGTTCATGGTCAAGGAAGGTCGGACGAATCATCGGCTCGTCATCTGCGCTCGCCTGCCACAATAACGTATAGAAATACGGCAGCATGCGATAGCGAAGTGCAATCGCACTACGAATAGCCGACGTCACGGACGGATACATCCAAGGTTCATTAACCGTATGATCGTCATTCCATGAGTGGATCGTAAAACGAGGATGCATCACACCATTCTGTACCCAACGTACAAACAGCTCTGCGTCGGGCTTATCCCCGGAAAAGCCACCCACATCATGACCGACGTTATACAAACCAGACAGGCTCATACCAACACCCATGCGCGTGTTGTAGCGTAATGTCTGCCAGCTAGTGCGATTATCACCACTCCAGGTTTGTACATAACGCTGCATTCCGGCACAGCCAGAGCGAGAAATCAGATACGGGCGCAGTTCAGGGGCAAAGCGCTGTTGTGCCTCCAGAGAAGCACGCATCATCAGTAACGGCATCAACGGTCGAATGTTTTTGATCGATATCGCTTCACCAAAGCCATGACAACGGGCTTCGCCATCCCAGACTTCATATTCGTTGTTGTCATTCCAGGTGGAATCAATACCTTTTTCCAGCAGTTGACGTGTCACATTCTCCTGCCACCATGCCACCGTTGCCGGGTTGGTGAAATCCAGGTGGGAACCTTCATCATCCCAAAAACTCGAACGTTCCGGCGCATCCGATTCCGAATCACGGATAAAGAGTCCCTGTGTTGCCACTTCATCATATCGCGGGTGATCCTGAAGCAGACAAGGCTTGATATTCGCCGCCAGCTTTAAACCCGCATGATGGAACGCCTGTGACATCACTTCCGGTTGCGGCACCTTGTCGTAGTTCCAGTTAAACACGTAGCGTTTGTTATTAATCGACGTGTAACCAGACGAGAGCTGGAATGAATCACATGGAATATCGTGTTCACGACATAACGCGATAAATTTAATGAGCTGCTGCTGCGCATCGGGGGCATCGGTGTAATGCATCGTAGAACCGCTATACCCCAGGCTCCACTTCGGCCCGAACAGCGTTTTACCCGTCAGACGTACAAAGGATTTGGTGACATCCAATACGCGCGGTCCGATAAACAGGTAGTAATCCAGATCGCCAGCCTCTGCCTGATAGCGACGATAAGACTGGTGGTAGTTATCGATTTCATTACCCAGATCGACCCACGTGCTGCTCAGGTTGTCATAGAACAGCCCGAAACTCACGTCTTCCCGCCGGGTAATGGTGAATGGAATATGTTTGTACAGAGGATCGGTTTCCGCCGCGTTATAGCCCATGGCATCCAGATTGCGAAATTCAAAACGCCGCCCTGTGCGCTCCAGGTTGCCGGCTTTCTCCCCTAAACCATAATAACGTTCTTGTGGAAAACGACGCTGATAGTGCGCCACACCATCACCGTGTTGGTTAAGTAGGTAGGCGCTGGTGGCACGATCGGCGGCCAGCAGTTGCCACTCACCTTGCGCATCAAAATATTCCCACGACAGCCACAACGGTTGGTGGATCGTCACCCGCAGGCGATCGGTGCTAACACGCAAACCGCCCTCATACTCTTCCAGCAAGAACCCTGGCAGGCTGAAGCCTTCACTGCTTTCCCTGTTCCGCCCCGTCCAGGGGACATCCTGCTGCGGCGCGATGCTCCAGGTTCGTTTGAGCTGTAGCTCATCATTCTGTTTGATCAATACACGGGCCAATCCTTGCTCTAAAATGTAGAGCCGAAAAGTGTGTTTATCATCAACCAGCAGTTCAACATACTCGGGGGTTTGATGGCGAAATACCCAATTTTTTAGCGTTTTCATACAGCGTCCTTTTCAGGAAATGATTAAGCAAAAAAGAAATTACAGTGACCGCGTTTTTTGACGACGCTCAGCAATAAAAGCAATAAGGAAAACCGCACCGATAAGATCGAAGAATCCCATCGCCACAAAGAGCGGGTTAAAACCAATTTTGTCGGCGGTAACGCCAATCAATAGGGAAAACAGGAAACTGGCGATCCAGGCGAAAGAGCCACGCATACCATTCACTGTCGCCATCTGACCTTTATCAAACGATTCCACAACCAACGCACTGAGCATGCAGGAAATAACCTGATGACCGAATCCGCCAATAGAAATCAATAAGATAGCCATCCAGGGATCGCGAGTAATCGCGACCAATGCCAGCGATAACATGAGAAACGCACCGGTTACTGAACTGGCAACGATAGAGTTGACGCGAGAACATCCAAACAGACGCACATATAAACGAGTCAGATAACCACTCGCCACACTCCCCAAATCGGCAGCCAAAAACGGCAGCCAGGCAAACATGGCAATTTGTTTGAGATCCATACCACGTTCATTCGCCAGGTAGAGCGGTACCCAGAAACTCAGCACAGCCCAGGCGGGTTCAGCCATAAATGCCGGAATGGCAATACCGTAGAACCGCTTATTTTTCGATACGGTTTTCAGCGCGGTGAAGAACGGCAGTTTAACCGGTGGGAGTTCATTATCCTGACGAATGAAATCCAGCTCATCACGGCTCAAATTGGGGTGATTTTCCGGGTTGTGGTAAAACAACCACCAAAGAATAACCCACAGCATGGCCAACGCACCGGTGAACATAAATGCCCCTTGCCAGCCAAAATTGACATGGGCAATCACGATAATAGGCGGAGCCAGCATCGCACCGACGGAAAAGCCGACACCAGCCCAACCCGCCGCAACCGGACGTTCTTTCTTAGGAAACCACTCACCCAGCGTTTTGGCATTTGCGGGGGTGGCGGCGGCTTCAGAGGCCCCCATAAAGAAGCGTAAGATCGCCAAATGAATCCAGCTTCCGGCACCGGCGTGCAACATACACATTGCCGCCCAGATAACCGCACAGACAAGGAACCCGACCTTTAGGCCAATGACATCAATCAGCCAACCACACAATGGCTGAAAAATCGTGTAGGCCAATTGAAATGCGCCAACGATCCATGAGTACTGCTCTGTGGTAATACCCAGACTGCTTTTTAGTTCAGGCGCGAGTATGCCCAGTGAGTTGCGGGTGATGTAGTTGACGGTCACCCCCAGTAAAAACAGCGCCAGTATCCACCAACGCAAATTTTTAAGTTTTCGCTTTCCCTTTGTTGCAATCGGTGTCTGATTAATATCGAGACTCATTATGAACTTCCTCGCCGAGATAAGGTTATATTGGTCTGATATGTTGATAGGGTTTTAACAATTTACCCTCTTAGAGACATATCATCTTTTTATCTATCTGTATTTTAAGAATTTAAAATAAATATCGGTTTTATTACTCATAAAAATTGGTTTACCAAAATGAGACTAGAACAATTAAAAACGTCACAACACTCACTTTTTTGCAAAAATTTTCATGGTAAGCTCATAATTAAATCGAATGGCGGTGCTGATATAGCTAAAATGCCAACTTATCAGCCGTGAAAATTTTGTCATTTTATAAGTTGAACAAGATCACAAAATGAAAAGAAACCTGAAAATACGTGAAATTTCGGCCCAGACTGGATTCTCGATCAGCACGGTATCACGCGTCTTGTCGGGGAAATCCAATACCAGCGATATGGCAAAATCACAAATTCTTACTGCGGCTCGCCAATATGGCGTATTGAATGATTTAGCGACCGGTCGCCTGCTGTTAAACAGCCTTATCGTCTTCGCACCACAGCGTGCTTTTGACATCCGGTCTGACATCTTTTATCACAAGGTCATACAAAGTATTATTGATGCGCTGGCACCTCATGAAGTGCGTGTGCGCTATTGTGGTTTGGATGAAAACAATAGCGATGTGCCACTTTTTCTGGAGAAAATGAGCGATCCAGAGACAGAAGCGGCCATGCTAATCGGTATTGATGATCCCTATATTCACGCGTTGGCTGCTGATATTGGCAAGCCTTGCATCCTGATAAATTGTCTCGACCAAAAGATGAGATTATCTGGCGTCGCGCCAGCGCATCGATTAATCGGGGAATTCTCCCTGAACTACCTGTTTGAACAGGGACATCGCGACATTCTTACCCTACTCTGCTTGCGCCGCTATACGATGGAATCCCGTCTGGCAGGCATTCGTGACGCGTACCAGAATCATAATTTATCGTTTTCCGACCAACATAATCTGCTGATGCTGAGAAATTTCAGCACGGCAGAAACCGAAGAGAAAATGGCGACATTTCTGGCACAATGTCCGCCGGAACAAAGGCCGACGGCGATTCTTGCTGGTGGGGATTTTATTGCCGTTGGCGCGGTCAATGCGCTCAGTCAGGCAGGCTTACGAGTTCCACAGGATATTTCAGTCATGAGTATGGACGGTTTTAATCTGGCTGCCATTCATGATATTCCATTAACGTCGGTACTCGTTCCCCGGGAGGCGCTAGGTGAAGAAGCCGTCCGCCTACTACAGCGTCAGTTAATGCAGCCCGACGCGCCCATAGGCAACCTGCTACTAAACGGGCAACTGGTTACTCGCGATTCCGTGCGACGGCTCCGCCCCAGTAAAACCCATGCCCCTGTGCAGGACGATCATCTCTACGACTAACCATTATTGTGTTCGAACAAGCCACGCTTGCGCTGCGGCAAAAAAATTCTGCGCCAGCGGCGTCGCTCGCCCAACCTGCGCCACCACAATGGCTGCCCGCCGTTGCATGGCGGGCAACGTAATCGGCCGCATACTCAATGCTGGCGTCATCTCGGGGATCAGGCTACCTCGCGGGACGATACCACACCCCAGGCCGACAAAAACACTTTGCAACAATTGCAGGATCGAACTGCTTTCCACCTTGACCCATAACGACACACCGGTACCCCGGAAATGGCTATCCAGATAACGACGGAAATAACGGCTCGGCTCAGCCAGACACAGCGGGAGGTTAACGATGTCATGTAAACCCAGAGGCGTATCGCCAACCATTTGCGGAAAATGCTGGGGATGAAAGATCAGGTCAACACCTTGCTCCATCAATGGAACGGCCTGAAAGTGTAGTTCCTGTAACGTCGAGAGTTCGAAAAAACCGATACCAACATCAACAGAATGTGCGTTTAACGCTTCCAGCAATTGATCAGCGCTAAACAAGGATATTTGAAAATCCAACTGCGGGTAATGCTCATTCACTGCCGCCAGTAAACAGGATAACGCCATACTACTTTGAGGTACCGTGCCGATACGCAGTATGCCACTTACGCCACGTTTTAATGAAGCCACTTCCAGCTTTAGTCCTTGATAGACGGAGACAATTTCCCGAGCCCAGGCCAAAACCCGTTCCCCCTCCGCCGTAAAGCCTTCAAAATTATTCCCCCGATTAATCAATGCCAAATCCAATTCACGTTCCAGATTTTTTAACCGCATTGAAAGCGTCGGCTGGCTAACGAAACTGGCTTCGGCAGCCCGACCAAAATGGCGTTCCTTCTCCAAATTGCACAGATAAATGAGCTGTTTTATATCCATCGCGGTGGCCTGTCATGATGTGGGCCATCAGTATATCACTGGCTCACGCTTTAATAGTGTCTCCAACCGGATGCGAGACGCCAAACGAACGCCTTATCGCGAATCTGAACGCCTGGCAGCTCCCTTTTCCTTTCAAAATGTAGTCGCGTTCATCTTTCAACCATCAATCAATATGCTCTATCCCGCCATAGCCGTATTTGATTAGACGCTATCACACCGACAACCTAAACTTCTTACACAAGAGCAAATATTTAAAATTTCGTTCACATTAAAAAAACATTTACACCTGCGGATTCAACCATGAAATTTAAACCATCCATTAAGCCATACCGCAATGCAGCTGGCGGCTGGGGCTCTTTAGAAGCCACCACGCGTTTTGTCTTAGACAGTAAGCAAGCGTTGAAAAATATTCGAAATTTGTTGCGGGTCAATAAATCCAAAGGATTTGACTGCCCTGGATGTGCCTGGGGTGACGATAACAGCAGCACCTTTAGCTTTTGCGAAAACGGGGCCAAGGCGGTTAGTTGGGAAGCTACGCGTAAATCGGTCGATCTCGACTTCTTTGCGAAGCACAGCGTCACCCGGCTACGCCAGCAAAGTGACTATTTCCTTGAGTATCAGGGGCGGTTAACGCACCCGATGCGTTACGATCGCGCCAGTGATCGCTATGTTCCTATCAGTTGGGATGATGCATTTCTGTTGATTGCCCAGCATGTTAAAAACATGGCGCATCCTGACCAACTGGAACTTTATACTTCTGGCCGCGCCAGCAATGAAGCCTCTTATCTGTATCAGGTATTTGGCCGTATGTTGGGTACCAATAATTTCCCCGATTGTTCCAATATGTGCCATGAGGCCAGCGGTACTGGGCTCAAACAAAGTATTGGCGTTGGGAAAGGAACTATTCGTCTGGATGATTTTGATTATGCTGACGCGATTTTCGTTTTCGGTCAAAACCCCGGTACGAATCATCCCAGAATGCTACACAGCCTGCGCCATGCCGCGGATCGCGGTGCGCATATCGTCTCATTCAATACGCTGCGCGAACGTGGGCTGGAACGTTTTGCCAACCCACAGAATCCGCTGGAACTTCTGACGCCCCTTTCCGGAACCATCAGCGAAACATATCTGCAACCCAATCTGGGTGGTGATATGGCTGCCGTTCGCGGTATGGTTAAAGCCTTATTGGAGACACACCGTCAACGCTTAAGTGCGGGTGATGCTGGCTTATTTGATCAGGCTTTTATCGCGGCACATACACGACAGGTTGAAGACTATCTGGCTGTTGTTGATGACACGACGTGGCAAAAAATCGAGCAACAATCAGGCTTGAGTGAAGCCCAATTGCGCTATGTGGCAGCGATTTATCAGCAATCCCCACGTGTTATCTGCACATGGGCAATGGGGGTAACCCAACATAAACACTCGGTCGCCACCGTACGGGAAATCGTCAACCTACAGCTTTTGTTCGGCCAGCTTGGCAAACCCGGTGCCGGTTTGTGCCCCGTACGCGGGCACAGCAATGTGCAGGGCAACCGCACCATGGGAATTGATGAAAAACCGTCTGCCGCCTTTTTGGATCGTTTAGCCACGCATTTCGATTTTACTCCGCCTTATGCGCCGGGCCATAACACCGTCGAAGCACTGGAAGCCATGCTACGCGGAGAGGTAAAGGTTCTGATTGCACTGGGAGGCAACCTTGCCGCCGCCGCTCCCGACTCAGCCAGAACCGAAGAGGCTCTTAGTTGCTGTGACCTGACCGTTCATATCAGCACTAAACTGAATCGCAGCCACCTGATTACTGGCCGGGTTGACGCACTCATCCTGCCAACGCTGGGACGTACCGACCTCGATATGCAGGCGAGTGGTCCGCAGTTTATTACCGTTGAAGACTCTTTCAGTATGGTGCATGCCTCGCAGGGCGTCGGACATCCTTTATCTCCCCTACAGCGTTCCGAAACTGCCATCGTGGCAGGCATCGCCCATGCCATATTAGGCAATGAAAAAGTAGATTGGCTGGCATTGGCGGACGATTATGGCCGTATTCGCGATCATATTGCGGCAACGATCCCAGGGTTTGAGAACTTTAATGCCAACTGCGATTTACCCGGCGGCTTTTATTTGGGGAATGCGGCAGCCAGCCTGTGTTTTGATACTACCAGCGGTAAGGCACAGTTTAGCCATGCGCCACTGCCAGATACCTTATTCCCACAGTTAGCTGGGCAAACCGTCCCCTTTACCTTGCAAACCTTACGTTCTCACGACCAGTACAACACGACTATTTATGGTCTGGACGATCGCTACCGTGGCGTTTATGGTCAGCGTGAAGTGTTGTTCATTCACCCTGACGATATTGCTGCGTTAGGATTGGAAGATGGCGATCGGGTGGACATTGAAACGCTATGGAATGACGGGATTACCCGAAAAGTATGTGGTTTCAAACTGGTCGGCTACAACATTCCGCGTGGTAATCTGGCAGCCTACTATCCAGAAACCAATCCACTGGTGCCCTTATCCAGCTTCGGTGACGAGACCCACACGCCGACATCCAAATCCGTACCAGTAAGTATTCGCCGTAGCGAACAGCCCGAATCGTTACTGCGAATTGCATGATGAAGGTCACAGGGAATGCTTGCCGCCAGCACCTGATTCGCGTAAAACTGTCAGCCGCTAATCGAGCTACTGACAACCGTATTTCTGGACGCTATGTTTCAAGATAATCCGCTGCTTGCACAGCTAAAACAGCAACTTCATTCTCAGACGCCACGGGTTGAAGGTGTCGTCAAAGGCACCGACAAAGGCTTTGGTTTTCTTGAAGCTGACGCGCAAAAGAGTTATTTCATTCCACCGCCACACATGAAAAAAGTGATGCACGGTGACCGGATTACCGCCACGCTGCATACCGAGAAAGAACGCGAGATCGCCGAACCGGAATCACTGATTGAACCCTTTCTGACCCGTTTCGTCGGTCGCGTGCAGAAAAAAGACGATCGCCTGTCCATTATTCCCGATCACCCGCTGTTAAAAGATGCCATCCCTTGCCGTGCAGCGCGCGAGGTTACCCATGCATTTCAGGATGGCGATTGGGCTGTAGCCGAAATGCGTCGTCACCCGTTAAAAGGTGACCGGGGCTTTCATGCTGAATTAACGCAATACATTACGACCGGCGATGACCCACTCGTACCGTGGTGGGTGACGTTGTCACGTCACAATCTGGAGCGTACCGCCCCTGATGCTGAGGCAACCGAACGCAACGATGACCATCTGGTGCGAGAAGATCTGACTGCCCTGAGCTTTGTTACCATCGATAGTGCCAGCACTGAGGATATGGATGATGCCTTGTTCGCTCAGGATAACGGCGATGGCTCGCTGCAACTGACTATCGCGATCGCCGACCCGACAGCCTACGTCGCTACAGGCAGCGAACTGGACAACATCGCACGGAAAAGAGCGTTCACCAATTATTTGCCCGGCTTCAATATTCCCATGCTTCCGCGTCCACTCTCGGACGATATTTGTTCACTTCGTCCTAACGAGCGCCGTCCGGTTCTGGCCTGCCGTGTAACCATCGACGCTGAGGGTGCATTAGGCAACGATATTCATTTCTTCGCCGCCTGGATCGAATCCAAAGCCAAGCTGGCTTACGATGACGTTTCCGATTGGTTAGAAGAGACGGGTGAATGGCAACCGTCCAGCGATGTCATCGCTGAACAAATCCGCCTGTTGCATCGCATTTGTCTGGCTCGTAGCAACTGGCGTCATACGCATGCGCTGGTCTTTAAAGATCGCCCTGATTATCGTTTCTTATTGGGCGAGAAAGGCGACGTACTGGATATCGTGGTTGAACAGCGCCGCATCGCAAATCGTATGGTAGAAGAAGCCATGATTGCCGCGAATGTTTGTGCCGCGTTAGTGCTGCGCGACAAGCTGGGCTTTGGCATTTACAACGTTCATAACGGATTCGATCCTGCTTCAGTCGAACAGGCGGTTGCCGTGCTGGACACGCATGGTGTTAAAGCCGATGCGCAAGCATTACTCACGCTGGAAGGCTTTTGTGCGCTTCGTCGTGAACTTGATGCTCAACCCACGCCGTTTCTGGACAATCGAATCCGCCGCTTCCAATCATTTGCCGAAGTCAGCACCACACCGGGACCACATTTTGGTCTGGGTCTGGAAGCCTATGCCACCTGGACATCGCCTATTCGTAAGTACGGCGATATGATTAATCATCGTCTGCTGAAAGCGGTAATTACGGGTCAATCAGTGGAAAAACCACAGGATGATGTGACCATTCAATTGGCTGAACGCCGCCGCCTGAACCGGATGGCAGAACGTGACGTGGGTGATTGGCTGTATGCCCGCTTCATGAAAGATAAAGCAGGCACAGCGATCCGTTTTTCCGCAGAAATTATGGATGTGACTCGCGGTGGTTTACGTGTTCGTCTGCTGGATAATGGTGCGGTGGCATTTATCCCCTCTTCCTTTATTCACGCGGTGCGCGACGAACTGGTGTGCAGCCAGGAGATGGGAACCGTTTCAGTTAAAGGTGAAGTGGCCTACCGTCAAGGCGATGTTTTCGATGTTGTCATTGTCGAAGTCCGTCTGGAAACTCGCAGCATTCTGGCAAAACCAGCAGCATAAATCTTCTGATAACATCGGTTTTCCATCGTATCTGCCTTTAACCCTGCAACGTATCGCAGGGTTTTTTATGCTTTTACTGTCAACAAAATGGCATTCATCCTGACCGATTCTTTAAGGTTATTTACAAAAATTCATTGCTGCTCACACTTTCTCATCAATCTCCCTTCTCACCTGCCTTAAACACACTATTGTTAAATTGCATTAACACTCGCGCTATATTTCTTTCCGAATAACGAAGGAGCCGTTGCTATGAATAACGTCAAGAGCATGGTGATCTGGCTATTAGTCGGCCTGGTGGGAGCAACCGCTTTCGCCATGCTGGCATTAAGCCGTGGTGAACACGTGAATGCCGTGTGGTTGGTCGTTGCTTCTGTATCTTGTTATAGCATTGCCTACCGTTTTTATAGTTTATTTATCGCCAAAAAAGTCTTTGAACTCGACGATCGTCGTTTAACGCCAGCTGAGCGCCATAACGACGGTCTGGATTATGTCCCGACCAATAAATGGGTGTTGTTCGGTCACCATTTTGCGGCAATTGCCGGTGCGGGCCCGCTGGTTGGCCCGATTCTGGCGGCACAGATGGGCTTTTTGCCCGGTACTATCTGGATTCTGGTTGGTGTTATGCTGGCCGGTGCAGTGCAAGATTTCCTGGTATTGTTCATTTCAACCCGCCGCGACGGTCGTTCGTTAGGCGAAATGGCAAAACAGGAACTCGGAGCCTTTGCCGGGGTCATCACCATGCTCGGCGCCCTTGGCGTGATGATCATTATCCTTTCTGCACTGGCTCTGGTGGTGGTCAAAGCGCTGGCTGATAGCCCCTGGGGGTTGTTCACGATTGCGGCCACTATCCCTATCGCGCTCTTCATGGGCGTTTATATGCGTTTTCTACGTCCCGGAAAAATTGCAGAAGTCTCTATCATCGGTTTCGTTCTGATGATGCTGGCGATTGTTTACGGGGGTAACATCGCAGCCCATCCGTACTGGGGTCCTCTTTTCACATTAAAAGGCACGACACTGACCTGGGTATTGGTGATTTATGGCTTTGTTGCGTCAGTGCTCCCCGTTTGGTTACTGCTGGCTCCGCGTGATTACCTGTCCACTTTCCTGAAAATCGGCGTTATTGTTGGGCTGGCGGTCGGAATTGTCTTTGCCATGCCGGAAATGAAAATGCCAGCGGTTTCCCGCTTCATTGATGGCACGGGCCCGGTATTCTCCGGTAGCCTGTTCCCCTTCTTGTTCATTACCATTGCCTGCGGTGCGATCTCGGGTTTCCATGCGCTGGTTTCCAGCGGTACCACACCCAAACTGGTCGAACGTGAAAGTCATATCCGTTTTATCGGTTACGGCGCAATGTTGATGGAGTCCTTCGTTGCCATTATGGCGCTGATTTGTGCATCGGTTATCGAACCGGGCGTTTACTTCGCCATGAACTCACCGGCCGCCTTAATTGGCACCACGGTAGAAAATGCGTCCCAGGTGATCAACAGTTGGGGATTCGTGATCACACCGGAAGCACTTAGCGACATCGCGCGTGATGTCGGTGAGGCGTCCGTGCTATCACGTGCTGGTGGCGCGCCAACCTTTGCGGTCGGTATGGCACACATTATTACCGAGATTTTTAACAGTCGGGCCATGATGGCTTTCTGGTACCACTTTGCCATTTTATTTGAAGCCCTGTTTATCTTAACAGCGGTTGATGCTGGCACACGTGCTTGCCGCTTTATGGTGCAGGATCTGGTCGGTGTCGTGATCCCTGGGATGGGGAAAAGCCATTCCTGGCTGGGAAATCTGGCAGGAACCACCGTTGCCGTCGCAGGTTGGGGATTCTTTGTTTATCAGGGTGTCATCGACCCACTCGGTGGTATTAATACGCTTTGGCCGTTATTTGGTATCGGTAACCAAATGCTGGCATCAATGGCATTGATTCTCGGTACTGTCGTGTTGTTCAAAATGAAGAAACAGCGCTATGCGTGGGTCACTATTGTGCCAACGGCCTGGTTATTCATTACGTCAATGACCGCCGGCTGGCAGAAGATTTTCCACGAAAAACCCAGCATCGGTTTCCTGGCACAGGCAAAACGCTTCTCTGCGGGCATTGAGCAAGGCACGTTGATTGCACCAGCAAAGACGATTAAAGACATGGAAACAATTGTGTTCAGTAATCAGATTAATGCGGCGCTTTGCGGCTTCTTTATGTTGGTTGCGGTCACAATGCTAGTTTCAGCATTCTTTGTCATTAGACGAGCACTTAATAGCGATCAACCAACCGCCAAAGAAACGCCGGTTGTGTTACGTGAAGGTACGCACCACAGCTAACGTATTGTTTTACTGTTTCTAATCATCTTAGTCGCCCCTGTTTACGCAGGGGCGACTAAGTTTGGGTTGGTGTGATGTGGTTTGATAAACGATCACTGTCCGTAGTAAGCATTTTTACCATGCTTACGCAGATAGTGCTTATCCAGCAGGGTTTGTTGCATATCACCGAGTGAAGGTGCCAACTGACGAGAGAAAATCCCCATATAGGCAACCTCTTCCAATACAACGGCATTATGTACCGCGTTATCGGCATCTTTCCCCCAGGCAAATGGACCATGCGAATGGACCAAGACCGCAGGGATATCGGTTGGCGATAACTGGCGAGATTGAAAGGTTTCAATAATCACATTGCCTGTTTCCCATTCATAACGCCCGTTAATTTCCTCATCGGTCATCAAGCGTGTACAAGGGATACCGCCATAGAAATAATCAGCATGTGTCGTCCCCCAGGCGGGAATATCTTGCCCGGCCTGAGCCCAAATCGTGGCATGGCGGGAATGGGTATGAACGATACCGCCGATGTCTGGAAACGCCAGATATAACGCACGATGCGTATCCGTATCCGAAGACGGTTTTTTCGTTCCCTCAACCACCTTACCGCTGTCTAGTTCCACCACAACCATGTCGTCGACTGACATCTCGTCATACTCGACACCCGATGGCTTAATCACCATCACTCCCTGTAGACGATCAACTGCACTGACATTACCCCAGGTAAATGTCACCAGATGATGCCGCGGTAATGCCAGATTCGCATCTAACACCTGTTTTTTCAGTCTATCCAACATGTTCAGCCTCCAGCGACGACGTGACTATCCTGTCATTCTCGCGACCCCCAACCTCTATCGCTATGGTCTAAATCGCTAAAGACCGAGTGGTGTTTCGCTGTAGCACAAAATCTATAGCCTGATACATATGGATAAAAAATCACCAATTTTGTCAATTCTTGCTATCGTTAACGTCATGCATGGGGAATTAAGAGTTTTTACCTGTTGTGGTTTCTGCCGATGATTATACTTTCCCTTAAGCAATGGAAAGGACGATGTTGTTATTTAATACCGTAAAAATGTCATTTTACGATATTTTCCTCACAAACGTGTGAGGTCAAAAATCCGTAGGGGGAAACATGAAATTCAATAGACGACTCACCACTGCCGCAGTCGCCATTACACTGACAGTGGTGCTGGCTGGCTGTTCAAATATGTCGAAACGCGATCGCAATACAGCCATTGGTGCCGGTGCAGGAGCCGTTGGGGGGGCAATCTTAACGGATGGCGGAACATTAGGGACGCTGGGTGGTGCCGCCATTGGCGGGTTGATTGGTCGCCAGGTCGATTAATACGTCCTCGGGCAGCAGGTTCATCTACACGTTGATCCTGCTGCCATTGAGCGCGTTCAGTATGATATATCGACAAGACTCACCCGCCAGCCAGTTTAACCTTCATCCCTTTGGCTTCCAGCAGTTGTTTCAATAAATCACGTTTGTCGCCTTGAATCTCAATCACGCCATCTTTGACCGCCCCGCCACAGCCGCATTTTTTCTTTAATTCAGCGGCAAGTTTATCCAGGGCGATATCATCAAGATCAATCCCGCTGATGACGCACACGCCCTTTCCTTTACGTCCGCTGGTCTGGCGTTGAATACGTACGATGCCATCGCCTTGTGGACGGGCAACCTTCTCTTCTTCAGGCTTAATACGTCCTGTCTCTGTGGAATAGACCAGACGACTGTTATCGCTGTTACTCATTATTCCGCTCCAGAAAGCAGTGACTGACGAATATCACGCAGCGTTTGTGCAGGATCGATAGCTTGCGTAATGGGTCGACCGATCACCATATAATCCACACCCGCAAGTTTGGCTTGAATGGGCGTCATCACACGCCGCTGATCGCCGACATCACTCCCAGCAGGGCGAATACCCGGCGTAATCAAACGAAAAGATTGGCCACATACCTGTTTCAAACGCGCGGCTTCATGCGCAGAACAGACTACACCATCTAAACCACAGTGATGTGTTAATACTGCCAATCGTTCAGCCTGCTCAGCAGGCGATGCCGTAATACCTAAACCACGTAAATCATCAGCATCCATGCTGGTCAGGACGGTAACAGCAATCAACAGCGGCGCGTCCTTACCAAAGGGTAACAGAGCCTCTTTTGCTGCCGTCATCATGCGTACCCCACCACTAGCGTGGACATTCACCATCCATACACCCAGTTCAGCCGCCGCCGCAACCGCATGAGCGGTCGTATTGGGGATATCATGGAATTTCAGGTCGAGAAAAACGTCAAAACCGCGCTGTTGTAAAGACTGAACAAACTGTGGGCCAAACAGCGTAAACATCTCCTTACCCACTTTTAAACGACAATCCTGAGGATCAATGCGATCAACAAAAGAGAGTGCAGCGCCTTGGTCGGCATAATCTAACGCCACGATAATTGGGGATGAAGCCATCTGGCTATTTTCTTGTGTCTTTTGATGTGTCACCTGTTGCCCCTTGATGAAAAGATCGGTCGTCGCGCAAAAAATTCCGCCGTATTTTACCTATCCGACACCTTAAATCCCAGCAGTCCGTGATCTTGCTTCTTGGGAAGCCAGAACCATCACCTTTATTTCTGGCACGGTAAGTAGGATAAAAATAAGTATGTTGTAACTAATTTGATAACAAACACATTCCGGTATTAAAAAGAACAATGGCGTGATTATTGACCGTCCAATCCACGAATCGGTTTTATGCTTGCCCAAGCCCGGCAGGAAGGACAATGCCAGTAAAGTGATTGGGACGTAAATCCGCATTTATGGCAACGGTAACGTGGCTTGGTGCGAACTTGTTCACCAACCAAATCACGCAGAACCACAAGACTTTCTTTTGCCCTGCCGTCTTCGGCTTCGCTCAGATGGAAATCAATTAACCGATGGAATACGCGCATGGTAGGATGGCGTTGCAGTTGGCGGTTGATATAAACCTGCGCGACATCGGCCCCCTGCTCTTGCTCAAGGATATCCGCCAACATTAATTCTGCCGTCGCACCCGAATTTTCTTCGACGCAACGTTTAAGAAAATCAGACCACTTCTGTGGTTGCTGTAGGTGCTGGTAGCATTCTTGCAGCATGGGCAGTGTTTCGCTAACGAAGGCTTTGTCCTGATCGAGAACCTGCTGCAATGCTTCAACCGCACGTTCATACTCTTGCTGAGCCATATAAATACGTCCCAACATGATGGACACTCGTGCGCATTGCTTATCCGCTGCCGCCCCTTTTTTCAGTAGCTGCAACACTTTGTCCAGGTCATCGCTTCCCATGGCAAGCAGAGACAACTCACAGTAAAAATGTGCAATCTCCACCCGGAGTTCCTCTTTGCCCATTTTCACTAATTTTTCGGCGGCTTCAATCGCATTTAGCCAATCGCTGGTCGACTGGTAAATCTGCAATAACTGCTGCAACGCACTGCGGCGAAAATCTTCTTCGTCGACCAGCTGATTGAAAATTTCTTCGGCGCGATCATACAGCCCAGCCGCAACGTAATCTCGCCCAAGCTGTTGAACGGCTAATAACCGTTGTTCGAACGTCAGGGACGCACTCTCGGTCAATGCCTGGTGAATACGGATAGCGCGGTCAACTTCACCGCGAGAGCGAAACAGATTACCCAGCGTAAGATGAGCTTCAAACGTGTTGCTGTCGTCTTTGAGCATATCCAGAAAGAGTTCGACAGCTTTGTCCTGCTGGTTAGAAAGCAGAAAGTTCACCCCGGTCACATACTCACGAGACAGGCGATTCGATTCCTGCTCTTTATCCTGCTGCGCACTTCTGCGGCCCATGTACCAGCCGTAAGCGGCGGCCACTGGCAGCAACAGAAACAGCAGTTCTAACATAGAGAATGATTCCTTAGTGGGTAACAGTCTGTGCTGGCGTCACATTCACCTCACTCGAGGTTGGAAGCTGTTGCTCCAGACGCTTAATTTTTCGTAGTGCACGACCCAACGCAATACGCTGACGTAGATAGAACAAGCCACAGATTACCCAGCCAAGCACAAAACCCAGCGCAAATAACGTCGCAAGCAGCGTTGATATGCGATAGTCCCCTTGCGCCAGCAGGTAATTAAACGTAACCACCTGATCGTTGTTTGCGCCCAGTGTGACAGAAATGATGAATATCGCCAGCACGAGTAAAAAAATCAGTAAGTATTTCACGTTCTCTTTCCTGTGATATCCCATTAACCGGATGAATTATGCCAAAATTTGGCGACATACCCTATTAAATTACCATCCATCGCGCTGACAGGGAAATATTGGTGTCGAAACGCCCTTTTTCCCCTTTAAACGCGTCTTGATGCTGTCTAAGAACACCTAAAAACGGTGATATTCTCTTCTACGATCGCCTGTGCTTGTTATTTATTCCAAGCTGAATAAAAATGACAACCGTGAGCCAGCGGGAGGATACATGTCAAAACAGGATGAGCAGCGATTATTGGTCAAGATCGCCACGCTTTATTATAGCGAAGGGATGAAACAAGCAGAAATTGCTGAATCACTCCATTTATCACAGTCATTTGTGTCACGTGCGATTACGCGCTGTGTTAAAGAAGGTGTGGTCAAAATCAGCGTTATTCAACCCCCTAACATGTTTATGACGTTAGAATCAGCGATTCAAAAACGGTACGCCATCGATCAGGCTATCGTGGTTGATGTTGCCGATAACGCTAGCCTTGCACAGGTAAAGCAGGCGATTGGTTCCGCCGCTGCACACTATGTCCAGACCAGTATTCGACCTGACGATTTAGTGGGGATTTCATCCTGGAGTAGTACGCTCCGGGCGATGGTTGATAATCTTCATCCCTTGGCGATTAAGGCTCAAGGCGTCATTCAACTGTTAGGCGGCGTCGGCCCAAATGGTAACGTTCAGGCCACGATCCTCACACAAACACTGGCAAACCAACTGAACTGCGCGGCCTATTTGCTGCCCGCACAAAGCATCGAACGCTCGGTAGAAGATCGTGCTCGACTGGTAACCAGTGATGAAGTATCCAACGTGGTAGCCAAGTTTAGCGAGGTGAGCCTCGCACTGGTTGGGATCGGCGTATTAGAGCCGTCCCAACTGCTGAAAAACTCCGGTAACTATTACCACGAAGAAATGCTGCGGCTTTTGGCTGAACGAGGTGCGGTAGGCGATCTCTGCCTGCATTATTACAACGCTGAGGGAGAACCGGTATTACGTGAAAGCGAAGATCCGGTGATTGGTATGGCATTACCACAGTTACGCAAGTGTCCGCGAGTGGTTGCGCTGGCAGGTGGCGTAGAAAAAAGCGCCGCGATTCGAGGCGCTTTATCAGGTCATTATGTTGATGTGCTGATTACCGACAGGCTCACCGCCGAAACACTGGTATAACCCGTACACCTGCACATATCGTTACTTACTCGTCCACCTTGATCGACGAGAGTAACGCATCCTGAACAATCCGCTGCGCTAATAAAGGATTCTGTGCTTCTTGCGCCGCTTGAAGTGCCGGGATATCGAGCTTATCCAACGCACGATAAATGTGTTTCAGGAAACGGATAGACAGCTTGGCTGCTTCAACATGATTTTCACGGAATGGGAACTGATCGAGTTGCCACACCCCATTCCAGTTGTTAATTTTCAAGACATAGAAGAACTCAAAAATTTCGGTCATATGGACCGTACCCACAACCAAATCGTCATCCCAGCCACGCAAGTTATCGTTGACATCCATACCAAATAAGCGACCGCGATCGATAATCAACTGTGCGGAATCCGCCGGCGACTCACCACCGTACAACGCATGACCGAAGTCCAACAGTACGCCCACATTATCCAGGCCGATATCTTCAATGCCCAACAGCGTGCGCGCGGCTGAATCCCAGGTCATTTTCACACGTGGCTCACGCGGCTTATATTCTATCGCGAATTTGACATCCGGATTAGCCCCCGCCAGATCGCGCATACCGTCTACCGCTAGCTTCCATAGGTTTTTGTGACTAACCTGGAATGGATAATCCCAACCATCCTGACCTGGCCATACTTTGACATAATTCGCACCCAGCTCACGAACAATTCCGGCAGCTTCATGCATCAAATCAAATGCCGCCGCACGCGCAGCAGGATCGGGATTGGTAAACGCCCCACGAGACCATTTTTGCAGATAGATTTCTGGCGTAATACCGATGGCTTTCAGCCCGGCATCTTTTAACGCATCTTTCACTTCATTCAGCGTAACGCCTGGGGTAAACGGATAGGGTAAATCCACGTAAGACAGCTCACCGACCTCTTTCGCGGCTTTGATCTGATCCAGCGTACTCAACGCCGGGCCATAGCCATCAACCGCGTACCGATCGATATAATTCGCAAAATGCCATAAACCCGCGCCAAACTCAGGATAGTTATACGTTGCCATAATTAAATCACCTCTTTGATTTGTGATTATCCTCGTTATATTTCAAACCGTCTGAACGTTGGCGTCGTTCACCTTCCCAAGTCGCTGATTTAAAAAGCGCATCAGGATTTTTTTACTTGCCACTTTCCGACAACTTGAATTATTGAGGGTACAGATGATGCTTCGGATCATGAGGAAATATTGATGTTCAGTTCCACCAGACCCAACAAAATAATGCTTACCTAACCATCAGATTTACTTACCGTACTGGCTGAAAACGAGCGCGAGCCACCGCATCTTTCCAATGCGCATAGCTGTCCAAGACAGCGCTATTTACCCCTTGTGGCTCGATGCACTCCACTTCCCTTGGCAAGGCCGCCATCTGCTCTCGAGTGACCCACCACCCCAATGTTTTTCCTGCCAGATAAGCGGCACCCAGTGCGGATACCTCGGCATTGTGGTTACGAATCAGAGGACGTTGCAGCAGATCGGCTTGAAATTGCATCAACCAGCGATTTTGTGTCGCACCGCCGTCGACGCGTAGCGCAGGCAATGCACGCTGGGAAGCCTGTTCCATCGCAAAAAAGACGTCAGCGATTTGATATGCAATCGCTTCAAGACCGGCACGCGCAATCACCGCTGGCGTGGTAGCATCAGACAAACCACACACGATGCCGCGTGCCTGGGTGTCCCAATACGGTGCCCCCAACCCCGATAAGGCCGGAACAAAAAAGACGTTTTGATTAGATTCGGCACTTAATGCCAGTTCGGTCAGGTGCGGTATAGAAGAGACACCAAGCATCTTGCCTATCCAGGCGAAACCGGAACCGGTATGGGTAATATTACCTTCCAGCGCGTAGCGCAGGTCCCCATCATGCCAGGCAATTGTCGTGCTCAAACCATGGTCACGGATCTTAGAATGGTCAACGGTCGTCATCAGCGATGAACCTGTCCCATAGGTCGCCTTGATTTCCCCGCTTTGATTGCTTCCCTGTCCATATAACGCCGCGTGAGAATCACCGATAAGAGCGGCAATAGGCACACCAACGGGTAACCCCTTGATATTGGTGAGCGCAGTATGCCCATGTACCGCAGCCGAAGGCGTTACTGCGGGTAAACAGATACTGGGAATGCCAAACAGAGCCAGTAAATCCTCATCCCAACATCCTCGATGGATATTGAACAACTGGGTACGAGAAGCATTGGAGTAATCTGTTGAATAAGCCAGTCCACCGCTAAGTTGCCAGTTAAGCCAACAATCAACCGTACCGATGCACAGCTCACCGCGTAAAGCTCGCGCGGCACCTTCAGGCAATTCAGCCAACATCGTGTGTATTTTTGATGCAGGGAAAAGCGGATCCAACGTGAGTCCCGTCCGTTCCTCAATCAACGTAGCTTCAGCACTGCCATGCAATGCTTGGCAGAAACGTTCAGAACGACGATCCTGCCAACTAACCAGCGGTGTCAACGGTTGTCCGGTTTGCCGTTCCCAGATTAAGACGGACTCCCGCTGATTACTGATGGCGATACCCTCGACGCGCACACGATGTAATTGCGCCAGACAGGCCTCAATTGCCTGACAAACCGCGTGCCAGATAGCCATAGCATCCTGTTCCGCCCGCCCCGGTTCGGGATGCGAAACATGCAGCGCCACCGAGGCTTTAGCCAGAATGCGGCCCGATGTATCTACTGCTATCGCTTTGGCGTTCGTTGTGCCTTCATCGATTGCCAGAATAATCGGTGTGACCATAATTATTCTCCCTGACAGAGACGCTGCGCCGCATTAACGATACCTGATGCATCCAGTCCGTGATGTGCACGCATAGCGGAACGATCGGCCGCAATCGCATACTGTCCATCAGGGATGCCGAGTCGTAACAGCGGGATACCTTTACCCGCTTCTGCCAATACCTCAGCGACCAGACTACCCGCCCCGCCATTCACATTGTGCTCTTCCACCGTAATAACCCGAGGCGTTTCACTCAGAATTTCAAGCAATTGCCGAGTATTACACGGACGAATCGAAGAAAGGTTGACCACCGTAGCAGAGATGCCTTTCTCCGCTAATAACTCGGACGCCGTCACGACTTCATGCACGGTCGAGCCCATCCCGACCAATGCGATATCAGTCCCTTTACGTAATACGTCGATTTGTCCCGGAACAAAGTGGTATTGCTCATCATGCAAGGCTGGTAGCGCCTTACCATCAAGGCGGATGTACACCGGCCCCTGATGAGCGAGAGCGTAGTCGATGATCTGTCGGCATTCTTCAGGGCTGGACGGCGCATAAATCTCAATATTACCGAACCCGCGGAGTACCGAGATATCGTCAATACTGTGGTGGGTACTGGCTAACGGCCCGTAGCTGCACCCGGCATTCAGCCCAAACAGCTTAACGTTGCTGTTGTTATAGCAAACGTCAACTTTGACCTGCTCGTTTGCTCGTGAAATTAAAAACGGGGCAGCATTACACGTTACCGCGACTTTGCCGCCGATAGATAATCCCACCGCCGTGCCAACCATGGTTTGTTCTGCAATCCCCACGTTAACCAGACGCTCTGGGAAACGTTGGATAAAAGGAGAAATTTTCGCCGTTGACGTTGAGTCCGCCACGACTGGAACCAGATCGACACCCCGATCAACCGCTTTAATAAATTGCTCGACCATGACACTGGCCAGATGCTCTGCGTTATTCATCTTTCAATTCCTCCAATGCCAATGCGATCTCTTCACCTTTGGGTACACGGTGATGCCATTCAGCCCGTCCCTGAATGAAGGACACCCCAGCCCCTTTCTCTGTATTGGCAATCACCACGTTTGGCTTACCATTTGGCGTCAGACCTTCCAGTGTCGTCACCACGGATTGCATGTCATTACCGGCACACTCCGTGACCTCTAAACCAAAAGCACGCCACTTATCCGCCAGTGGATCGGTATTCATGATGGAACGAGTCGCGCCAGCCAGTTGCAGCTTGTTTTTGTCGTTGATAATGATCAGGTTATCCAATTTGTAGTGCGCGGCGACCAAAGCTGCTTCCCAGTTGCTACCTTCAGCCAATTCCCCATCGCCCGTCACAACGAATACCCTGCGCGGACTGTTGTCGCGTTTGGCGGCTAGTGCAATTCCTACAGCTACCGGCAGGCCATGTCCCAACGCCCCTGTATTCAACTCAATGCCTGGGGTTTTATGCTTCACCGGGTGTCCTGGCAGATGAGAATCAGGATGCTGATACGTCGGCAACCAGGACTCTGGGAAATAACCGCCTTCAGCCAGACAGCAGTAATAGCCGCCAACCGCATGACCTTTGGACTGAATGTAAATATCCCGCTGGGGATCCTGAAGACGATCTGGCGCACAATTCAAAATACGAAAATACAGAGCCGTCAGAATTTCAACCTGTGATAAATCGGCTCCCGTATGTCCACCCGCCGGGCTATTGGCATTCAGATGAATAATGCGGCGACGAATAGCGCGAGCTTTCTGTATCAACGCCTCCACCGACAATGTGTACGGATTCATATCTCACCTCACTTGAATTTTTACTCAAATTTGAATATTTATTCCATTGTGGACAAAAAAAACAGCATTCAAAAACACCAGGAACATTTTTTATACGTCACCGTGTGACGGTCCAACTGCCTATTTATCCCTTTCCTCTGGTCGTGCTATGCCCCTTCAGCGGCAACCTTTTGCGAAACAATTGCGGCTTTGTGCTGCATCCGGTTCTGCATCTGATCGATGATAACCGCTACAATAATCACAATGCCTTTGATGACCATCTGCCAGAACTCACTGACCCCCATCATGACCAGTCCATCAGCCAGAATACCGATGACAAAAGCCCCGATAACCGTCCCTAATATGGTTCCACGCCCTCCAGCCAACGATGTCCCACCGAGTACAACCGCAGCGATAGCATTCATTTCAAATGCCGTACCGGTCGCCGGGTGGCTCGCCACCAGTTGAGAAGACACCACAATTCCCGCAATCGCGGCACAAAAACCGGAGATGGTATAGACCCAGACCTTAACCTGCCGAACCTTTACACCCGATAATTCAGCGGCTCGTTCGTTATCGCCAATAGCATAAACATGACGACCAAACGGTAACCGACGAGCGACATAGGCAATGATCAACGCCAGTATCAGCATCAACCAGATGGCAAACGGGATCCCCAGTACCGTACCGGAACCAATAAGATCAAAACCGGTATTGCCTAATTGTGGGTTGCCCGATAGACCAGGGAACGTTTCCCCTCCCGATATCAGCATGGCCGCACCACGCACGATGTACATCGTGCCTAACGTACAAATGAATGGCGCAACGTTATAACGCGTGATAATCCAACCGTTTATTGCGCCAATAAACGCGCCAATCAGAAGAACCACCGGCACGATAACCCATACGCTGGGGAAAATAGCGACGCCAAACATGGGTAGAACAATACCCTGGGTAATCATGTAGCCTGCGATCATCCCGCATAGCCCTAACGTAGCGCCTATCGATAAGTCGATACCTGCGGTAATGATGACGAACGTGATCCCCAATGCCAGAAACGCGTTAATGGCAATGTGTTTCACCATGATGATCAAACTGCCCGTCGCCAGAAATCCGGGGACAGTAAAAGAAAAGAAGCCCAAAATCAGGAACAGCGCAATAAACGTACGCAACCTGAGGATCAGCAGCAGCATATTCTCGCGCGATCGTACAAATTTGCTCGGAGACAGCGCACCCGACACGGGAAGATTAGTGGTTTTCATCGTTCAGAACCCTTGTGCACTTGCTGAAACTAATGCCGACTCAGTGGCGGACTGACGCACGATATTTGCTGTCAATTTGCCATTCGACATCACCAAAATACGATCCGATACCGCCATGATTTCTTTCAGATCCGATGTAGAAAACAATACGCCAATGCCCTGTTCAGACAGTTTCACCATCATCTCGAACACATCAGCCTTTGCCCCCACATCAATCCCGCGAGTCGGTTCATCCAACAACAAAATTTTCGGGCTGGTCAGCAGGGAACGCCCGATGACGACTTTCTGCTGATTCCCTCCGCTCAATGCTTGAATCTCCACCTCGGGAGAGGACACTTTGATGGCCAGTTGACCAATCGTCGAGGCAACGACCTCCGATTCCTGCTGCCGGAATATCGCCATGCCATACTTCAAACGCCGCCATAGGCTGGCAATTGTGAGGTTAGACGCCACTGACGATAACGGGAAAATACCGGTTTTCTTACGATCTTCTGGCACCAGACTCATTCCCATACGAATACGCTGAGCCGTTGATAAGTGGGCGTTCACCGGTTTGCTATCAAGATAAATCTTGCCCAGATAGTCATTTTGCGTACCGAGCAAACACTCAAATAACTCTGTCCGTCCCGCCCCCATCAAGCCATAAATCCCAACGATTTCCCCTTCCCGCACCATGATGGAAACGTCATTCACTACCTTGTTGCCAACATCATTGACACAGGTGATGTGCTCCGCTTCCAACACCGGCGCACCGAAGGTTCTGTCGGGATGCAAGAAACTGGACACCGGATCTCCGCCCAACATTTCCCGGATAATCCACTGCACATCAATTTCGTTGACTGGGGCTTCCGCCTGAAATCGTCCGTCACGCAAAATAGTGATGTAGTCACCAATTGCCATCAGCTCTTCCAGACGGTGAGAAATATAAATGATGGATACATTCTGTCGGGTCAGCTCGCGGATCACGCGAAACAGAATGTCGACCTCTGTTTTACTCAACGCGGACGTTGGCTCATCCAGAATGAGAATATCGGCCTGTTCAGCCAGCGCCTTGGCGATTTCGACCAACTGCTGTTGACCCACCTTCAGGCTGGCGACTTCCGTACTCGGCGAGATAGCCTGATCGAGGCGGGCCATCAATTCAGCCGCAATGCGTTCCTGCTCTTTTACATCGATCGGGTTAATGCCCTTTTGGATTTCACGGCCCAGGAAGATGTTTTCCGCCACGCTGAGGTTTTCCGACAGGTTAAGCTCCTGATGCACCATGCCAATGCCTTTAGCGGCAGCGTCTCGAGTATCAGCAATACGGACTTCCTGACCATTCAACAAAATTTTGCCCGAAGTCGGCTGCTGCACCCCGGCCAGTATTTTCATCAGCGTCGATTTTCCCGCACCGTTCTCGCCAATGATGACATTGACCTTACCGCGATAGACGTTGTAATCCACGTTATCTAACGCTTTGGTTCCGGGGAACAGCATCGTTACACCGCGGGTAGCCATGACAACATCCGGTTTTTCCGTCATTATTTCGCCCCCTTGTGTAACTCAATGGGAACCGCATCATTCATTCCCTGTTTTGTCAGCGTTAACGCCGCCAAGACCCGAATGTTCTGCCCTTGCCAACTGTCATCAACGTCTGGCAAATTCTGAATTGCCTTTTTATTCATGGCGCGAGCCAACTGCGCAAACTGCACCTGGTTCTTAAAATCATCAAAACGAATAAAACCTGCCGCATCGCGAATCGCATTACCTTTAACAATCGGTCCGAGTTGCAACGCAACCGTTTCTCCTTGAACCTCAATCGTTAAGCGACCTTCCCGCGTCTCCCGTTCCAGCTTGGCAACAGAACCAGAAAACTGGACATACACAGACTTGCTACCGTTGTCCGCCAAGGTGGACTGCGTTTTTTTCAATTCTTCCCAACTCAACGCCTGCTGTTGCGCGAGCGGCAATAATTTCGGTTGCCAAAGCTCATCCGCAATCTTATCTGGTGTCATGTTGTTGTAGCTCGGTGCCGCCGACGGATCGGTCGGGATAACCGGTTTACCGTTTTCATCCAGATCAACCACCGTACAGGCTGATAACAACCACACCGATAAGAGCAGCGTACCGAGTCTTATCCCTGCGATGCGGCATCGTTCATAAAGCAGCATAACGACTCCTTTATCAGCAGGGGCATAACGCCCCTGCTGGCTTGATTACGGTTTCAACGCAAAGGCATTGAGTTTGTTAGCATTAGCTTCATCGATCAGTACACAGTCCATCAGCTGTTTTTCGTCATACTGAGCTTTACCATTTTTCAGGTAATAATCTGCCTGCATCACGGCCATCTGAGCCTGTTCCCAACCAGGTTGCAGTACCGTTGCCTTGATATTGCCCTTATTGATAATGGAGTCGCGGACATAATCGCTACCGTCAAATCCGACCACGATCACGTCATGCCTTCCGGCTGCTTTCAGCGCCGCTTCCGCACCAAGCGCCATGGTATCGTTACCGGAAATGACGCCGGTGATATCCGGGTTAGCTTGTAAAATGGATTCCATACGGGTAAAGGCTTCGGTTTGGCTCCAGTTAGCGGTTTGTCTGGCAACCATCTTCATATCGCTATATTCGTCGATAACATCGTGATAGCCCTGAGAACGAACGTGCGCATTGGTATCTGACTCACGCCCAATCAATTCTACGTATTTGCCTTTTTTCCCCATCAGCTCAACAAACTTTTCAGCTCCCAGTTGTGCGCCCTGATAGTTGTTGGAAACAATCTGAGCAACGGCAACACCAGTTTCATTGATTTCGCGATCGATAAGAAACGCAGGAATACCGGCGGCTTTTGCTTTCTTCAACGGCCCAATCGTCGCATCAGCCCCCGCGTTATCGAGAATGATGGCCTTAGCCTTGCGGGCAATCGCCGTTTCAATCAGTTGGTTCTGCTTACTGACGTCATCATCATGTGAAGCCACTAGCGTGGTGTAACCCAGTTCGGTCGCTTTGGCTTTCGCGCCATCCGCTTCCGCTTTGAAAAACGGATTGTCGTGTGAAGGCGTGATAATGGCGATCAACCCTTTGTCAGCCGCGAATGAACCAGCAGAAAGGGAAAGCATGATAGCCGTCAGATAGGATTTCAGTAGGTAAGGCTTCATTATTATTCTCCTGTTTGAATATATATTCATTATTGAATTAACATTCAATTGAAGTTTTGCAATCAAACGAAAAATTGTCCAATGGCAAAAATCGAAATAGCGAAGCAGCTCACAAATTGTTTACATTTTTGATACTGGTTAATATTTGAACTGCGTGTGGTAACACTATATGGAGATGTAACGGGGATAATATGGAGAATAAAGCCAACTTCGTCAGCGGGCGACTTCACGCCACCCGCTGTATGGCTAACCTGTTATTAAGGTGGTTAATGTTGTGTTACGAGACTAATTATCGGCGGCATCCTCTTTGGCCTGCTCTTTCACTTCTTCTCGTTGCAATGAAAGCGGGCCGCACCAGCGCTGCGCTAACCAGCAGGCAACGATCACTAAAAGCCAACTAATCAACGTTGCAACCACTAGGTCGCGTGGCCAATGCATTCCTAGTACCAGACGACTTCCCATCACGGCACTCGCCCAGAGCATCAATATCACCACTGTTTTGTAATGACGACGCGCCCATAATAGCCCGACGGCCAGCAGTGCCCACGTTGCGGAGAACATAGTATGACCAGAAGGAAAAGCGAACCCGGTTTCAAACTGCCAATGATGGCGTAACCACGTCGGGATCTGTGGCTCATTCTTCAACTGAGATTTAACCAATTCAGATCGCTCATGGCGTGGTAAGGCGTAAAAATAACGCTCGTCGATCTGGTAATTTTTTTCCAGCCAGACCACGAAAGGCCGCGATTCCTGCACCCATTCTTTAATTCCGGATTTTACTCCCTGACCAATAAGCAGCGTGATACCCATGATGACAATCAACCCAAGTGCAGGCTTAAGACGAAAACGTAAACACCATAAAAACCAAGCGCCAAGCACCACACTGGTGATCCCGCCCCATGGCGAAGTCACGGTCTCGGTTATCCAAAACAGCACCTTCAGCCACAAGCCGCCATATTCTGGTTGCCACTGCCAGCCACTCCCCCAAATAATCAGTGGCATAATAAGCAATATGCCCGCGCCTACGGTGGTTCTTTTGGCGATCTCGTACATCATTTCTTCCTATAATTCAGTGTGATGCCAGTAAACATTTTTTTTACAATTCTATCAGAAAAACCGACATGAACCGTCAGTATGGCGTAAAATAGCCACCAGTTATGTCAACGAGTCGGTGATTGTTCAGTGATTTCCCGCTGGTCAATCCCCCCTTCCGGCAGTAGGATGCGCGTCAGCATTTTTGCTTTTTTGGAGAACAACATGCAGCTAAAACGGGTGGCAGATGCCAAATTACCCACCCCCTGGGGCGATTTTCTCATGGTAGGGTTTGAAGAAATCGCGACAGGACACGATCATCTTGCATTGGTCTATGGTGATATTTCAGGTCCAACACCCGTACTGGCTCGAGTACATTCCGAGTGTCTGACGGGGGATGCGTTGTTTAGCCTGCGTTGCGATTGTGGGTTCCAGCTTGAGGCCGCACTGAGCCACATTGCGGAAGAAGGTCGAGGTATATTGCTCTATCACCGTCAGGAAGGCCGTAATATTGGGCTGTTGAATAAAATCCGGGCCTACGCTCTGCAAGATCTAGGCGCCGATACGGTCGAAGCCAACCATCAATTGGGGTTTGCCGCCGATGAACGCGACTTCACACTGTGTGCCGACATGTTCAAGCTATTAGGTGTCGATGAAGTTCGTTTACTGACCAATAATCCACAAAAGGTTAAAATCCTGAATGAAGCAGGCATCAACATTGTTGAACGTGTCCCGTTGCAGGTAGGAAGAAACCCGAAAAATGAGCGTTACCTGGCGACCAAAGCGGCCAAAATGGGCCATTTGCTAGATACAAAGTAAATCATCGCAACAGGGTGCCAGAACAACGATCTGACACCCTGTTGTCGTCTAAAACATATGTCACCTAAAGCATATTACGAATCACGTAGTGCAAAATACCATCGTTCTGGTAATAGGTGAGTTCGTTGTGCGTATCAATCCGACAACGGGTTTTAATCACCGACTGATGCCCTTCACGATCCTTAATGGTGACCTCAACCTGAGCACCTGGGGTAAGTTGATTTAATCCGGTAATCGATATCTGTTCATCTCCCGTCAATTGCAACGTTTTACGCGTCATCCCGTCTTCAAACTCCAATGGCAGAATCCCCATACCAATCAGATTCGAGCGATGAATACGTTCAAACGATTCTGCAATCACCACGCGGACACCGAGTAAACGCGGCCCTTTCGCTGCCCAGTCACGACTGGAGCCAGAGCCGTACTCCTTACCGGCAAAAAGCGCCAGCGGGACACCTTCAGTCTGATAACGCATCGCGGCATCGTAAATGGTCATTTCATTCTGGGAAGGCACATGTCGGGTATATCCGCCTTCCTTACCGGGAACCATTTCATTACGAATGCGAATGTTGGCAAATGTTCCACGCATCATCACCTCATGATTCCCGCGACGGGAACCATAAGAGTTAAACGCATTCGTTTCGACGCCACGCTCCAACAGATAACGTCCGGCAGGACTGTCTCGCTTGATATTCCCCGCAGGGGAAATATGGTCAGTCGTCACCGAATCCCCCAGCATGGCCAAAATTCTCGCATCATTAATATCTTTTACCGGATCTGGCGTTTTCCCCATTTCAAGAAAGAAAGGAGTCTGGCGGATATAGGTCGAATCCTGCGGCCATTGGTAAGTAGGATTGTCATCCACATCGATCGCTTTCCACTCAGACGTTCCCTCAAAGACCGATGAATACTGTTTGTGGAACATCTCAGCACTGACGTTCAATACGGCTTCGGCGACATCCTTAGCAGAAGGCCAGATATCCCGCAGATAAACCGGCTGACCTTGCAGATCATCGCCTAGCGGTTCATTAGTCAGATCAATATTCATATTGCCAGCCAATGCGTAGGCCACCACCAGCGGTGGAGAAGCCAACCAATTGGTTTTCACCAGAGGATGGATACGCCCTTCAAAATTCCGATTACCAGACAGTACCGCGCCAACGGTTAAGTCACCTTTTTTAATCGCGGTTTCAATCTCATCAGGCAAGGGGCCGGAGTTCCCGATACAGGTGGTACAGCCATATCCCACCAAATTAAATCCCAAGGCCTCAAGGTAAGTGGTCAATCCTGCTTTGTCATAATAATCCGTCACCACCCGCGAACCGGGTGCAAGAGACGTTTTTACCCATGGCTTTTTCTTTAACCCTCGTTTCACCGCATTTTTCGCCAGCAACCCGGCCGTCATCAATACGCTAGGGTTAGACGTGTTCGTACAAGAGGTGATCGCAGCAATGACAACAGCTCCGTGATACAAACGGTGCGTTTCTCCCGCCAGCGTAAATTCCTCATAATCCGGACGATCCTTAACCGTATTCACCTCCAACGCACGACTGGCATTAAACGCTTGCGGCACGTCGGATAATCTCACCCGGTCCTGTGGCCGCTTCGGCCCCGCAAGGCTGGTTTCCACACTCCCCAAATCCAATGCAAGCTGGCTGGTGAATACGGGTTCATCACCGGGATTACGCCATAGCCCTTGCGCTTTACTGTACGCCTCAACCAGCGCAATCTGTTCATCGTCCCGGTTGGTCAGCCGCATGTATTCCAATGTGATGTGATCGATGGGAAAAAAACCGCAGGTTGCGCCGTACTCCGGTGCCATGTTGGCAATTGTCGCGCGATCCGCCAGCGGTAAATAATCCAGCCCATCACCATAGAATTCGACGAATTTTCCGACCACGCCGTGTTTGCGCAGCATTTGTGTTACCGTTAACACCAAATCAGTGGCAGTGATCCCTTCCTGCATTTTCCCCGTTAGTTTTACACCAACCACATCAGGCACTAGCATCGATATAGGTTGCCCCAACATCGCGGCTTCAGCTTCAATCCCTCCGACACCCCAACCTAATACGCCAAGGCCGTTGATCATGGTGGTGTGGGAGTCTGTTCCAACCAATGTATCTGGATAAGCAATAACCTTACCATTCCGTGTTTCATACCAAACGGCTTTCGCCAGATATTCCAGATTGACCTGATGACAAATTCCCGTCCCCGGCGGAACCACCCGAAAATGGCTAAATGCATTTTGTCCCCAGCGGAGAAACTGATACCGCTCGTGGTTACGTTCCATTTCCAGTTGCGTGTTCTCTACCATGGCCTGTTGATCGCCAAAACGATCGACAGTCACCGAATGGTCAATGACCAGATCGACCGGTGACAGCGGGTTTACCTTTTTAACATCGCCCCCTAAACGTTGCACTGCGGCACGCATCGCGGCTAAATCGACCACCGCAGGAACACCGGTAAAATCCTGCATAAGCACACGAGCAGGCCGATAGGCAATTTCTCGATCAACATGTCCCGTTTCCAGCCAGGAAACCACTGACTGTAGATCGGCTTTTCTAACCGTATCATCGTCCAGATGGCGTAACAGATTTTCCAGTAAGACTTTCAGCGATTTTGGCAGGCTCTCCAGTGAACCAAGCTGCCGGGCAGCCAAAGGTAAACTGTAGTAATAGTAGATCTGCTGCCGGACGGTCAGGGCAGCGAGACAAGTTTCGCGAAAAGATGCTGACATGCTTCCTCCCAAGTGGCTTGGCAAATTATTCTTTTGTCCAACCCGCCATACCCCAAGTATTCCGTGTCATCACATCGGATGACTTTCCCATCTTGCTACTTTCCTGCGACTTGAATGATTTTGGGTATAGCGGATTATTTAATATCCCGTTTAAACATGCGGTCTTATTTAAAGATAACACAAACAAAAAATAACGTTTTAGCAACAAACCAGACCATTACCCCACCATCATGGATATCGGGGAAATACGATTGAGAGGTGACGCATAAAAATGAAAGAAAACCACCAAATCTGGCAAATAATGTAAAGAAAGCGTAAGTTTTGACGATATACGTAACGTTATCTACCCCAAATAATTCAAGTTTCAGGAAGGCGGCAAGAGAAGGACAAATTCGTCGGGAACGAATTTGACCAGCCTTTGGCTGGCCTTCGGTGAGAGACAGGATGTCTCTCATTTAATCCCGATGAGCTTACTTGAGTAAGTGATTCGGGTGACTGAACGCAGCCAACGCACATGCAACTTGAAGTATGACGGGTATATCCAATCAATTATTAGTGCTGACTGGCAACATAAACCGATGTTGACAGCATCTCATAGGAGCAGGCTCAAGAAGGGATGGAAGAGCAGAGGCAATGCGCTTGTGGCACAAAATCAGTCCGTACAACACGCCTTTTTCTACGCCACGTTATCCCCTAACCAGCCTGAGTTTCAGGACAAACGTTATTATGTTGGACAATACGACGCGTTAGCGTAGGTGACGTGAAGTATGGCGATGATAGTGATGAAGAATCATTTTGCTGAATACTTCACAACCCCATATCGTTATTTGTAGTAAAAATACAAAATCTGTTTTTTAGCAAAAATTCCGCCATCAACAGATGGAAAAAATAATAATATTAAGGGGTTTTCATGAAACTGTTTTACAAATCTGGAAGCTGTTCTCTCTTTTGTCACATCGTGCTGCTGGAATCCAAATTAGAATTTAAAATGGAAAAAGTCGATCTCCGAACGAAGAAAACCGAACGGGGCATCGATTATCAGCAGATCAACCCAAAAGGGCTTGTCCCCGCACTGCAACTTGATGATGGTACCGTGCTGACTGAAGGCGTTGCTATCGCGCAATATATTGCGGATCAGGTTCCACATTGTAATTTGATCGCCCCTGAAGGCAGCATGGCTCGCTACCATACGATTGAATGGCTGAATTATATTTCGTCCGAGTTACACAAAAGTTTTTCGCCTATTTTCCGACCCGGTACGCCGGAAACGTATAAAGAATTACTGGTGGAGTATTTGCAGGTAAAATTCCGCTACATCAACATGGTACTGAGCGAACAGAATTATCTGGTCGCCAACCGGTTCAGCGTTGCAGATGCCTACCTATTCACCGTGATGCGCTGGGCTCAGTCATTGAAGCTGGATATGTTCCGCTACCCCGCGTTGGCGGCTTATCTCGATCACATCGCTGAACGCCCTTCTGTTGCTATGGCGTTGAAGATTGAGCGCCTGAAAGGATAGGAACCGAAGCCCCGTTAACCACGGGGCTTGCTATTACAGTCGCTCTGCCAGGAAATGGTGGCGAGGGTTGGCGATCCCATCCTGCGCAGCCACCAGTTGCAGTTCATATGCACCCATTTCTTTCGTCATCAACATCACTTCATACACCGCTGCGGTCGTGTGTTCGAGCGCTTTATTCAGCGCAACGCCCTTGAGCAAATTGACCAGCAATAATCCACTGGTTAAATCGCCCACGCCAACCGGTTGGCGTTCAAACTCAACCAGAGGGCGACTGATATGCCAGGCTTCATCCAACGTAACCAGTAGCATTTCAAAGCTGTCTTCACGATAAGCGGCACGGCTGAGATGTTTGACCAACACAATTTTTGGCCCTTGCTTACACAAAGCTCGAGCCATTTCTACGGCTTCCGCGACATTGTGTACAGCATGGCCGCTCAGCAACTCCAACTCCGGTAAATTCGGAGCGATCATATCCGCAACGTGCAATGAACGATGGCAATGAAAATCCGACACACCAGGCGCAACGATACATCCTTTTTCAGGCGTCCCCATCACCGGATCACAGAAGTAAAGCGCATCGGGATTAGCCTCTTTGACCTGACGGACAATACTCAAGATATGTTCACCCTGCTCCGCCGAGCCGATATAACCACTCAGCACCGCATCGCAATCTTTCAGACGATCAATATCGGCGATCCCTTGAATAATCTCCGTTAAATGGTCTGCCGGCATGACACAACCACGCCAATGCCCATACTGCGTATGGTTAGAAAATTGCACCGTATTCAGTGGCCAAACGTTTGCCCCCATCCGGCGCATGGGAAATTCGGCGGCACTATTCCCTGCATGTCCAAAAACAACGTGTGATTGAATAGAAAGTATATTTTTCATGAGAAACAACTCAGATCCTTGCCTGCGCAACGGCGCTTTAATCACTGACGGACAGAATAAAGGGAGCTATCGCTCCCTGATGGTTTTTCTTATGCTTGCCAGCAAATCAAGCAGTAGTGCTTTTTGCCTCGACGCAACAGGGTATAACGGTCAAACAAGCGATCGGTTTCACTGAAGCGATATTCAGGATTGGCCTGCTTTTCACCATTAATGGTTACGGCATTGGACGAAATCATCGTACGTGCCTGACCACGCGATGGCACCAGTTCCGCACTCACCAGTGCCTGCTGTAAATCGGCATCGCGATCCAGTTCGATAACCGGCATCCCATCCTGTGCTAGCTGTGCAAAATCATCCTGCGTCATATCCTGCAATGACCCCGAGAACAAACTTTGCGTAATACGACGAGCCGCTGCCAGGCCAGTTTCACCATGAACCATGCGAGTGACTTCTTCAGCAAGCACATATTGTGCCCGTGGCGCTTTGCCGCTGTTTTTGTCTTCCTCTTCCAGCGCATTGATCGCTTCCAGGCTCATGAATGTGAAGAATTTCAGGAAACGGTAAACATCCGCATCCGCCGTATTAATCCAGAATTGATAGAATTTGTAAGGACTGGTCTTGCTGGCATCCAACCAGATGGCACCACCTTCGGTTTTACCAAATTTAGTACCATCTGATTTGGTAATCAGCGGCACGGTCATCCCATAAACCTGTTTCTGGTTCATACGACGGGTCAAGTCAATCCCTGAGGTGATGTTGCCCCACTGATCGGAACCGCCAATCTGTAATTCAACCTGATGCTGCTTATTCAAGCTGGCAAAATCATAACCTTGCAGAAGGTTGTAAGAGAATTCAGTGAACGAAATACCGACGTCATCACGGTTCAGACGCTGTTTAACGGCCTCTTTATTAATCATCTGATTCACAGAGAAGTGCTTACCGATGTCACGCAGGAAATCGAGCACATTCATATGACCAAACCAATCATAGTTGTTGGCTGCTATGGCGCTGTTTTCTCCGCATTCGAAATCCAGAAAAGGGGAAACCTGACGACGGATCTTTTCAACCCATTCGCTAACGGTGTCGGCTGTGTTCAATTTCCGCTCTGTTGCTTTGAAGCTCGGATCGCCAATCATCCCTGTCGCGCCACCGACCAAGGCAACAGGTTTATGCCCGGCCAACTGGAAACGTTTCAGGCAAAGCAGCGGTACCAGATGCCCCAAATGCAAGCTGTCAGCGGTAGGATCGAAGCCGCAATACAGTGCAATTGGCCCTTGCGCCAGTCGCTCTGCCAACGCATCCTCGTCCGTTACCTGGGCAATTAAGCCCCGCTCTTGCAATTGTTTAATCAGGTTACTACTCGCCATCGATAACTCCGTTTTTATGCAAAAATGTGCTTGTTTAAAAATACAGTGTGATATGCAAGACATAACGACTTGCAACGCCGACGCATTCAGTTCGCGAAACTTCATAGGATAAAGCGCTCACGACAGGAGCGCCAGAGATAAACGAGGATATTTCGAGATTAGGGTGCCAGACGATCAATCAGCCAGTTTTCACCCTGACGTTGATAGAAAAACCGGTCATGCAAACGATGTTCTCCCCCTTGCCAAAATTCCATTGAGTCGATCTTCACACGAAAGCCCCCCCAGAAACTCGGCAGTGGGATGTCGCCATGCTGAAATTTTTGCTTAAGTTCAAGAAATTTACTTTCCAGCACACCTCGCGCTGAAATTCGGCTGGACTGCTTGGATACCCAGGCACCAATCTGGCTATCCTTAGGGCGACTATGAAAATATTTTAGTACGTCCAAAGGCGGCAGTTTTTCAACCTGTCCCAACACCATCACCTGTCGTTCCAGCATGTGCCAGGGAAACAACAGACTAATTCTGGGGTTGTGTGCCAGATGGCATGCTTTACGGCTGCCAAGGTTGGTGTAAAACACCATTCCTTTATCGTCGTAATGCTTTAATAACACGATGCGCTGATAGGGTTGTCCCTGCTCGTCAACCGTCGCTACCGACATCGCCGTGGGGTCGGCCAGGCGAGCGTCACACGCCTGTCTTAACCAGCGTTCGAACAAATCCATTGGGTTATTGGTCAGATCGCTACGACGCAATCCGCCACGCGTATATTCACGGCGTAAATCAGCAATATCGGCGTCCTGAACAAACGACGCGTTACCGGAAGGTGAGCTTTCCTGTGTCATAGTGTCCTGCTATAGCTATATCGAATTGAGAAATGAGTATGTCTGTTATACCCCAAGTAGTGCATCGCATTCTGCGCTCACCCCCGGAAAATCTCAATCAACGGCAGAGACACGATGACAAGTTGGTAAAACTGATGGCATCAGTTCAATAGACAGTCGTCCACGATAACGCGCTCGCCCCTCTGGATGAAGGCATGATTGCCCTTGCTCCAGAACGTGTAGGATCCATCGCTGTAACGCGCGCCAGAAGCAGATATCACCTGAGGCAAGTTATGCCGTTCGCCGTCCAGCAGGAAACTCACCTGCGATGACGATTTATCACCAGACTGCATCGTAACTGTCAACGGCATCGTGCCACATTGATAGTGCAGCGTTTCCACCGATTGTTTCGGCGCAAAATAACTGCACCCACTTATAATAACCAGCGCCATCCCCATCAGTACTCGTTTCATTGGTATCTCCCCTTGTTTTACACCAGTGTAACAACAGGCGATCTCATGAAATCTCAGTAAAATCTGATTAATCCACCATGACCGGATAAATCGCACCAAGCAGTGTTTCCTGACTGGCTCCCGTCACCGAAGGGAGATTTCCAGGTAATCCGGATAGCGTTCGCGAAGCCAGCCAGGCAAACGCCAGTGCTTCCATATCATCGCCGCTGATCCCAAATTCATCCGTTGTACTGACTTCAATGCCTGGCAATAATGCAGATAACCTAGCCATGATCAGCGGGTTTCTGGCCCCACCGCCACAAACCAGTAGACGCTCACACCCCCCTGAGAGCAAAACCTGATCTGCCACGCTCACCGCCGTCAGTTCCGTCAATGTTGCCTGCACATCCTGTGGCGATAACGGCGGTAAACCAGATAGTTTTCGCTCCAGCCAGCCCATATTAAAATACTCACGTCCGGTGCTTTTCGGTGCGCGCTGAGAGAAATAAGGATCGGTCATCAGGCGTTGTAACAGTAACGCGTTGACTTGCCCAGATAACGCCCATTCGGCATCCTTATCATAAGGTTGAGCACAATGACGCCAGATCCATGCATCAAGCAACATATTTCCCGGGCCAGTATCATAACCGCGTACCGCAACGCCCGGCACCAACAGTGATATATTCGCAATACCACCAATATTCAGCACAATGCGGCGTTCAATCGAGTGTAACAGCAACGCATGATGAAATGCCGGTACCAGCGGCGCGCCCTGCCCGCCATAAGCCAGGTCTCGGCGGCGAAAATCCCCCACGGTGGTAATGCCGGTCATCGCCGAGATACGATTATTATCACCGATTTGCAATGTACAAGGCGCTTCACCATTGGGCTCATGCCAAACGGTCTGACCATGACAACCAATTGCCGTAATATCCTGTGGGTTGAGTTCTGTTTTTTTCAGTAAAGCCAACACAGCATCCGCAAAGAGTATGCCCAAACGCGTGTCCAATTGTCCCAGCGCAGAAAGGGTGACTTTTTGCCCCTGACACATAGATAAAATCGTCTTTTTGATATCCGGCGGTATCGGATGACAATAGCTGGCTTGTTGTGCGACCGTGTGTTCATCAATTGCCGCCAATACCACATCAATACCGTCGAGGCTGGTTCCCGACATCACACCAATGTATCTGCCTGATCTCATTTCATGGCCTTTTCCCCTGCGGGGCGAAGAGGAGCGGTGGTTAAAAAGATAACTGCGACAAAATAGCATTTTAACAAACTGAATTATTAAAATTTTTTATGTTTTTGCCATACTTGTTACATTTTTGTTGGAAAATAGCCTATTGACTTTATTTCTTATGCAGACATAGTTTGCTACAAAGACGACATTTACGACAAAAACCGAGTGGGTAAAATTTTACGCTCTGTTTATCACCCGTTGAAGCGCACTATCATAGTCTGCGAAAATACGTAAAAAGAGTGGAATGCGGCGTAAAGCCAAACCATAATTTACAGGTATAACATTCGTCGGTTGAATTATGCCTCTACCGACATATTTGCCATTACAGGAGTCTTTATTATGATGAAGCGTTTGCTTGTGGTGACCCTCGCAGGTATCACTCTGGCTGGCTGCGCCAATACCAGCACGCTTTCAGGAGATGTGTATAGCGCCTCCGAAGCCAAACAGGTGCAGACCGTCACGTACGGCACCATCGTTTCCATGCGCCCGGTACAAATTCAGGCCGGTGAAGATTCCAATGTCATTGGGGCGCTTGGCGGTGCTGTTCTCGGGGGATTCCTGGGTAACACTATCGGCGGTGGTTCCGGCCGTAGTCTGGCTACCGCTGCAGGCGCGGTGGCTGGCGGCGTAGCAGGGCAAAGCGCCACTGGTGCATTGAACCGTACGCAGGGTGTTGAGTTAGAAATTCGTAAAGATGACGGCTCGACCATTATGGTTGTACAAAAACAAGGCGACACAAAATTCAGCGCAGGGCAACGCGTTGCGATGGCAAGCAACGGGCGCAGCATTACCGTCTCCCCTCGTTAATCCCTTTATGTTCGCCACTCATCAGTGGCGAACATAAACGCGTCAAACGTTACTTTTGCATTTGTGGCGTTCATTATCCTAATCATCCATGAATCTCATTTTAAATGAGGCAGCACAAGCCCGGTTCAAAAACACATCAACGTTTCTATCTTGCAACTTGCACCATGACGGATATATGTACAACAATATCGAACCCCGGAAAAAAAGATCAATAATAATCTTGGGATGTTCCAGGGTTTAATTTTAGATATTCTCACCGGGCTTAACTAAACCTGCTCCTCATTCAACGCCAATATATTCTGTTCCAGTCGAGCAATCAGCAACGCTAATTCATCAACTTGTTCAGACGTAATGCCGAATAATACTTCATTACGAGTATGGCTAATTACATCGGTGACAGCCTGAATAATCGGTTCGGCAGCATCCGTCAACATGATACGTTTGGCTCGCCGATCGTGCGAACAAACATGTCTGGTAATCAACCCCTTCTCTTCCAATTGGTCTAATGTTCTGACTAATGAAGGCTGCTCAATCCCTATCGCTTTCGCCAATTGAATCTGTGATTGACCAGGCGGAAGATGGTAGATGTTATGCAACGTAACCCAATGCGTTTGCGTTAAATCCAGCGGTTTCAATCGATGATCGACTAAAGCACGCCAAACACGCACCAGACGAGCTAAATCAGATCCTAATGGCAATTCCATCACAACTCCTTATAATTAGCGTGCTAAGTTATATCCCTGGATTGCAATCAATTCTGATTTATAAAAAATAAAAAGATGGTTTTTATTGTTGTCGTAAAAAGGATACTACCAAATAAAAGTCTTTGAAAAATGATCTCGAACTTATTTTATTAAGTGAACGCTCATGGCTGTTTAAAATAAAGACTGTTGCGATGACTCCGCAGGCAATTCAGTTTTCTCTATCCGCTGCTGGCGTCTCATTCGCTGCCGACACAAACGTAACACGTCTTGTTTTTGCCCATCACTCATTTGTCCCCAACTAAAACGCTCATCGCGACGGCGAAAACAGCCGCGACAATATCCTCGTTCATCTGACTGACAAACGCCACGACAAGGATTGGGTACAGCAAAAAGTTCAAGTTGCTCTGGCACCGAACCTCCTTCCACGACTCTATTTATTGAAGCCTCGTTCTCTTCTGCTGGCAAGCCCTAGCCATCAGTAACCATAAAAATAATTAGCTATGCATTGTTATCTTTGATGATTTTTTTTCATCACCACGCGCTCAACACCCCGTCTATCATCATTTTTCCGCTTGGTGGTCATATCCAAAACAGATGATACCGTTAACATCCCTTCCCCGCCGATGGCTTGGACTCTGCATTCCAGCGACGCTATACTCCCTTTCTATCCATTTTTTCTATCCGCTATGTTGCCGTTCTCCTTCGCAGCGAACCGTTGCGGCTAACGGCACCGGCGGTTAACTACAGTAGCCATCGAGGAAATTATGCGCTTACTTCATACCATGCTACGTGTTGGCGATTTACAACGTTCTATTGATTTCTACACTAATATCTTGGGCATGCGCGTGCTGCGCACCAGCGAAAACACTGAATACAAATATACGCTGGCTTTCGTCGGTTACACCGAAGAAAGTGAAGGCGCGGTTATCGAATTAACCTATAACTGGGGTGTCGAAAACTATGATATCGGTAGCGCGTTCGGCCATATCGCACTCGGTGTTGACGATGTAGCCGCAACATGTGACCGCATCCGCAAGGCGGGAGGAAACGTAACCCGCGAAGCTGGCCCAGTAAAAGGCGGCACCACGATTATTGCCTTTATTGAAGATCCTGATGGCTATAAAATCGAACTGATTGAGAATGCGCAATCAGGCCAAGGAATTGGTCACTAAGACCTTAACGTCACCAGAGCGAACCACATAAGCGCGGATACCTCACAGGTATTCGCCTTTTTAGGAATGACCACTTTCTCACCCACACACCACTACGTAAATAAGCAGGGTTACTGCATCTCTCGCCAAAATTTGCCATAATGCGCGCTGCGTTTTGCTAAAGACTAAGAGACCAATGGCTGATAAAAATGACCTAAACGCCCTGAATGGTCGTTTCCGTGGGTTTTATCCGGTAGTAATTGATGTCGAAACCGCCGGGTTTAATGCCCAAACCGACGCACTACTGGAAATTGCTGCGGTAACATTAAAAATGGATACGGATGGTTGGTTACAGCCAGATGAGACATTACATTTTCATGTAGAACCTTTTGCTGGCGCGATTCTGGAACCCGCAGCACTGGCCTTCAATGGCATTGACCCGACCAACCCGTTGCGGGGTGCGGTCAGTGAATATGAAGCGTTACATGAAATTTTCAAAACGGTTCGGAAAGGAATTAAGGATCAAAACTGCAATCGAGCAATCATTGTTGCGCATAACGCAACGTTCGATCACAGTTTTCTGATGGCAGCAGCCGAGCGCTGTAGCTTAAAACGCAACCCGTTCCATCCTTTCGCAACATTCGATACCGCTGCATTGAGTGGCCTCGTGCTGGGACAAACTGTGTTGGCAAAGGCATGTATCACCGCCGGTATTTCATTTGACTCCAGCCAGGCGCACTCGGCGCTCTATGACACCAATCAGACCGCATTATTGTTTTGCGAACTGGTGAACCGCTGGAAACGCTTGGGTGGATGGCCGGTAACGCTGAGCGAAAACTCGTCGGAAGTTGAATCCGAAGCGAGTTAAACAGCACAGGGCGTATTTTTTAGCGTCGCTAGTGCTTGTTCAACATAAAAAAATAATGGGTGCAGATGCACCCGTTATTTTTACGCCTGAGCGTCTGTCTGAGGCTTGTGCTTTTCAGCCGTTTCTTTAATTAACTGCTGTAGCTCACCACGCTGATACATTTCAATCACGATGTCACATCCACCGACCAGTTCACCCTCTACCCACAACTGCGGGAAAGTCGGCCAGTTGGCGAATTTAGGCAATTCGGCCCGGATATCGGGATTCTGTAAAATATCAACATAGGCAAAACGTTCGCCACAGGCTGACAACGCCTGTACCGTCTGTGCAGAAAAACCACAGCTCGGTAATTTAGGGGAACCTTTCATGTACAATAAAATCGGGTTTTCAGCAATCTGTCGCTGGATTTTTTCAATTGTCGTTGTCGTCATTCTCTTGCTTCCTTAAACCTCATAGGATGGCTGTCATCTGTACATGACTGATGGGTCTCTGTCAGATGTACCATTACAACATTATCTACTCAAGCATATTGTACCGAGGGCAATAGCTACAAAAAAACGCCATTTTTTGTGTGGTTTTATCTTTTTGTTTTGCGATTGAATCAATTTCATCCGCTTTCCCAAATAAAGGCTGTCAGCGACCAAAGATGATACGCTGAGACTTTGTGTATCGATGAAATCCGAAACAAAAAATGCTGATTAATCCACCGAAAAAAACAACTATTAACGTTTTTTCACTATTCTGTATGAATAAAGAGGCCGCACCCACTTTTTTATCATGTCGTTTTCAGGAATACTGTGTCGGTTGAGCGATTTAAGAGGTATCTTCGATCATTTATCATGCGCTTATTTATTACGCTTTTTATATTGTTTTTCAGCAATCTCTTTCTGAACCTGGCTCAGGCCGCCCCCAATGCAAACCATTCATCGCCGCGTAAAACCAGCGTGAAAAATGTCGTTGAAGGAGATCACAAAAAAAGCAAACCGGTAAAGAACAATAAAAAATCACCGACGCCGATAAAAAGTAAAAAGCCAGAAACAACGACTAAAATTAAAAACGATAAAATAAAAGTCGTGACAAAGCATTCTTCTGAAAAACCTCTATCAAGAACTAAAAATGCCACGCCAGCATTGGTCAAAAAAGGGCTTAAAAAGTCAAACACCGATAGCAATGTAAAACTGGCGGCTACTCACGGCAGATTAAAATCCGGTTTGAAAGGTAAAGTAGAAACAGGAAAAAAAGAGAAACTGGATAAAGGCTTAACGCTCAGTGCTGCACATAAAAAGCGTTATCAGCATGCCAAATTAACGGCAATGAACAAACTAATGAGTCAGATCGGAAAACCCTATCAGTGGGGAGGGGCTTCCCCATTTACGGGTTTCGATTGCAGTGGGCTGGTTTATTATGCCTATAAAGACGTCGTTAAAATTCAAATACCACGTACGGCTAACGAAATGTATCACCTGCGTGATGCAGCCCCGATTAAAAAGAATGAACTGGAAAGTGGTGATTTAGTCTTCTTCCGCATCAACAACCGTGGCGCAGCGGATCACGTTGGTGTTTATCTGGGGGACGGCAAGTTTATTCAGTCGCCCAGGACAGGCTCAGACATCCGCATCAGTAAATTAAGCGAAGATTACTGGCAGGATCATTATGTGGGTGCTCGTCGGGTTGTGACACCACAAACGATTCGCTAACCGGATTAACGGACACGTTCTGAATATCAAAACGTGTCAGAACCGATAGATAGCTCAAATGAACGTACGTTGGAACACGGATAAATCAGTTCAATACAGCCACGAAGCTAAATACAATAATCATTGCCAAAGCGCCAACGGTCGTCAGCAGTGACATCTTCAGATCGGTATCCATAATTCTCTCCTTTTGGTATCACATCCAAATGATGGTAAAAAATCGGTCTTCATCATTCGGGGTTTAAACGGGCAACCATTTGAAACGATAAATCGTCTGGTTATGCTGATTCTTCCATAATTTTAATGAAAAATCTCGTACTGATGCCGCACGAATAGTATAAATTACCGCTTCCACTTTCGTGGCAAATCGGACAAAATCCGCTGTTTATGATAGCTCTGCGTCCCGGTCGAAAAACATCAACCTTGTCCCTTCAGGTATAATATTCGGCATCCTCCTTCTGAAATCCTGTTTTTTCGTCAAGGAGGAGGGTTTTACACGCAAGCAAACGATTAACAATATACTTACGGCTGTAACAGGTAAGTTTAGGAGTCATTTTTAGATGGCAACGATCAAAGATGTGGCAAAACGGGCTGGCGTTTCGACCACAACCGTATCGCACGTGATTAATAAAACACGTTTCGTCGCCGAAGAGACTAAGGCTGCCGTGAGGGCGGCGATTAAAGAGTTACATTACTCACCTAGCGCCGTTGCCCGCAGCCTAAAAGTTAACCACACAAAATCGATTGGATTGTTGGCAACGTCAAGTGAAGCGCCCTACTTTGCCGAGATTATCGAATCCGTTGAAAACAGTTGTTATGCCAAAGGCTACACGCTGATTTTATGTAACTCCCATAACAACCTCGACAAACAACGCGCCTACTTGTCCATGTTGGCACAAAAACGCGTGGATGGTTTGTTAGTGATGTGTGCGGAATATCCACCAGAATTACTTGCCATGCTCAAAGATTACCGCAGTATTCCCATGGTGGTAATGGATTGGGGACAGGCGCACAGTGATTTCACCGACACCATTATCGATAATGCTTTTGAAGGCGGCTATATGGCCGGTCGCTATTTGATCGAGCGTGGCCACCGGGATATCGGTGCGATCCCTGGCATTCAGGAGCGCAACACCGGAAGCGGTCGCTATCTGGGCTTTTTGAAGGCGCTGGCCGAGGCTGATATCACCGTGCGTAACGAATGGATTGTTCAGGGAGATTTTGAGCCGGAATCAGGTTATAAGGCCATGCACCAAATTCTGTCGAATAAACAACGTCCTACCGCCGTTTTTTGTGGCGGCGATATCATGGCGATGGGTGCAATCTGTGCCGCAGATGAGCTCGGATTGCGAGTTCCTCAGGATATTTCAGTGATTGGCTACGATAACGTTCGACATGCTCGTTTTTTCACGCCAGCACTCACCACCGTGCATCAACCGAAAGAGCGCTTGGGACAATCCGCTTTCTCAATGCTGCTGGACCGAATCACCAGCAAGCGTGAAGATGCACAGGTTATTGAAGTTCATCCAACGCTGATTGAACGCCGCTCCGTCGCAGACGGACCTTTCCGCGATTACCGCCGCTACTCCTGATCGCAAGCGATTTTATCACGTCGAGCCTTCCCGATACTGCTTCAGCCAATTTATGCTTGTTCCCCGGCTGGGGCAGTCCTAAACTAATTGCTGTTTTGTGCAAACTGAATTTTTCACTTTTCTTCACTATCCTTAATCATTACGTGCAAGCGGATGGCACAGATTAACCTTAAGGATGAGTGCCCCTACGTATTGACGTACCGGCTTTTTCTTCTTCAGTTTCCTTTGATTATTCAAAGGCTAGATGATGGGAATATCCCACCGAGATCGATTATAGGTAAAAATTGTCTATGTTTTCCTTGCGATACATCATCGACGCAAGGTAGGGAGAAGCGATGAGCTCATCATATATAGCGGAACTGGATACCCGTAATGAGCCCTGGTTCCATATTGTGCATGACATGCTGAGTATGGCCGATATCAAAATTAATGGCTCTCGTCCATTTGATATCACCGTAAAAAACTCGGATTTTTTCAAGCGCGTATTGCATGACGGCTCGTTGGGGTTAGGGGAAAGTTACATGGATGGCTGGTGGGAATGCGAACGGCTGGATATGTTTTTCCATCGCGTGTTGCGTGCGCGGCTGGACGAAAAGCTCCCCCACCATCTAAAAGATATTCTACGGATTGCCACCTCCCGACTGATAAATCGTCAATCTAAAAGGCGAGCATGGGTTGTTGGTAAAGAGCATTATGATTTAGGTAATGACCTCTTTTCACTCATGCTTGATCCTTACATGCAGTATTCCTGTGCTTACTGGAAAACAGCCGAAACGCTGGAACAAGCGCAAGAAGACAAACTTGAGATGATTTGCGAAAAGCTACGCTTAAAGCCCGGCATGACATTATTAGATATCGGCTGCGGCTGGGGTGGCCTCGCAGAATTTGCGGCTCGCCGCTACGGTGTGTCCGTATGTGGTGTAACCATTTCTCGTGAACAACAAAAACTGGCACAACAGCGGTGCCAAGGTCTGGACGTCACGATTCTGCTACAAGATTATCGAGACCTTAACCTTGCGTTTGATCGCGTGGTTTCCGTTGGTATGTTTGAACATGTCGGCCCGCGTAACTACGATACCTACTTTCACGTCGTACATCAGAATCTGAAATCTGATGGCCTCTTTCTGTTACACACTATCGGCGCGAATCAAACGAACTCTCAGGTTGATCCCTGGACGGATAAATATATCTTCCCGAATGGCTGCCTCCCTTCGGTACGTCATATCGCCCAGGCCAGCGAACCTTATATGCTGATGGAAGATTGGCATAGCTTCGGCACGGATTACGATCGTACATTAATGGCCTGGCATACACGCTTCCAGCAAAGCTGGCCGCAGCTTTCTGAACGTTATCCCACACGTTTTCGCCGTATGTTCAGTTACTATTTGAATGCCTGCGCGGGCGCTTTCCGTGCTCGAAATATTCAACTCTGGCAGGTACTGTTTAGTCCAACTGGTGTGGAAGGTGGGATACGTATCGCTCGTTAACCACCGCGATTAAACGCCGCTGGGGCAATGCTCCCCAGGCGGCTGTTTTTGCAAAACGTGATTGTGGCAGGAACTGCCGTAAAGTTATTCTTCGTTAACCGATTCTTTCGTCTGTTGGCTAGCTAATACACGCTCAACCGTATCCACTACGGCTTGAGTTTGCGGATCGATTTCAATATTCACGCGGTGCCCCAGGCGCTTATGTCCTAAGGTTGTCCGGCTGAGCGTTTCAGGGATCAGGTGGACACAGAAGCGGCTGCGGGTAACCTCACCGATTGTCAGACTAATGCCATCGATACCGATAAAACCTTTGTGCAGGACGTATTTCATCAACGATTCGTCAGACAAACGAAACCAAATCTGGTGATTATTCTCCGAGACCAAAATTTTCACCACGTCTGCCGTACAGATGATATGTCCAGACATCATATGTCCGCCAATTTCATCCCCTATTTTTGCTGCCCGCTCAACATTGACAAAATCGCCTTCCTTCACGTCGCCGAGATTGGTGAGTCGTAGCGTTTCTTTCATCAAATCGAAACTGACACAATCCCCCTCGACCGATGTTACCGTCAGGCAACATCCGTTGTGAGCCACCGATGCGCCCGGAACCAACCCCGGTAGCAGTTCAGAAGGAAGTTTAATGACGTGCGTGCGAAAATTTGATTTTTCATCAATGGACACCACTGGCGCAGTGCCCTGAACAATACCGGTAAACATGCTACTTGCCTCTTAGAAAGAGAGATAAATACCTACCCAGCAGTTTGCACGATATTAAAACGAAAACCAAACTCCATTCCCTATAATCATGGAACGGCGTGAAAGCATTAACCCTTTGTGAATTTATAGCCATTCACATTGGTTTACTTCTGACAAATCGTTACAATGATAGCCTTATCTTATCAGCAACCTTATTGTGTCTATCTACGTTTAGGTATCCCGCATTCTTGTTATATACCCGTCATACTTCAAGTTGCCTGTGCGTTGGCTGCGTTCAGTCACCCGAATCACTTACTCAAGTAAGCTCATCGGGATTCCTTCGCTTGCCGCGTTATTCGGCCTTATGGCCTCACCCCGTTGGGGCCAGCGCAAGCGCTGTTCAAAAACGCCTTGCCGTTTTTGTCCTGAAACTTGAATTATTTTGGGTATAGCCAACAGATTTTACGATACAGGCGACGCCTGTCATCGGAAAAATGACGGGTATAATCAATTCAAGGAAGGTGTTCGTGCAACAGTATCTCTCAGAGGCGCGCAAACTGCTGGCGCTTGCCATTCCCGTGATTATTGCGCAGGTGTCTCAGACATCAATGGGTGTGGTGGATACCATCATGGCAGGCTCCTATAGCGCCACGGATATGGCGGCCGTTGCTGTCGGCACCTCTATCTGGCTTCCCGCCATTCTTTTTGGTCATGGATTATTGCTGGCGTTGACGCCCGTGGTGGCACAGTTGAACGGCTCCGGGCGCAGAGATCGTATCGCCCATCAGGTTCAGCAATCTTTCTTTCTGGCATTACTTATCTCTTTGCTGATTATGGTGGCGCTTTATCAGGGTGAATACGCTATCAATCTGATGAATGACAATGCGCCGGAACTGGCGGAAAAAGCCATTAATTATCTACATGCCTTACTGTGGGGCGTCCCTGGTTACCTGTTTTATCAGGTTCTGCGCTGCCAATGTGAGGGATTATCAAAAACCAAGCCCGGTATGGTGATTGGGTTTATCGGATTGTTAATCAATATCCCCATTAACTATATTTTCATCCACGGTAAATTCGGTATGCCCGAATTGGGCGGCGTGGGCTGTGGCGTAGCTACCGCATCCGTTTATTGGATCATGCTGCTCCTTATGATCGCCTATACCCGCCAAGCCAGCTGGTTGCATGATATCAAACGACACAAATCGCGTTTCCGACCTGATAAACAAGCGCTAACGCGTTTATTTTCACTAGGCTTACCGATCGCACTGGCGATGTTTTTTGAAGTCACGCTCTTTGCGGTGGTTGCCCTACTCGTGCTGCCATTAGGTGTCGTCGATGTCGCGGGTCACCAAATCGCGCTGAATTTTAGCTCATTAATGTTTGTCCTTCCCCTTTCTATCGGCGTCGCGACAACAATACGTGTCGGCCACCGACTGGGAGAAGGTTCGACCGATCTGGCTCGCATCGCGGCATACACGGGGCTGATGACGGGGATTGTGATGGCGTCTTGCACAGCAATATTCACCACATTGTTACGTGAACCCATTGCCCTGCTCTACAATCAGGAGCCGGATGTCGTTGCGATGGCGTCATACCTGATGTTGTTAGCTGCGATTTACCAAATATCGGATGCCATACAGGTTATCGGCAGCGGCGTATTGCGCGGATATAAAGACACCCGCTCAATCTTTTACATCACGTTTACTGCCTATTGGATACTGGGTTTGCCAAGCGGCTATCTTCTGGCGCTCACCGATCATATTGTCCCCAGAATGGGACCTGCCGGATTCTGGTGCGGGTTTATTATTGGCCTAACCGCGGCAGCGATTATGATAGTTGCACGTATCCGCTGGCTTCAACACCAGCCTGCGGCGCAGATTTTAGCCAGAGCCGCACGATAGTGTTATTTTTCGACGCCGAATGATCAAAAAAACGGCGAGATGAGTACAAGCTCAGCAATTAAACCTGGCAAGTGATTTTTCTCCTTGCCAGGCACGATGTCGCTCGCTAGTATGCGCCTCGCTGTCAGGTCTGGCAGCGACATGTAGCAATATGTTTGTATAACAATTTATTTTTATAAAAGTATGTTTATATAACAACATACTCACATAACAATGCGTTCATAGCTCAGTTGGTTAGAGCACCACCTTGACATGGTGGGGGTCGTTGGTTCGAGTCCAATTGAACGCACCATTTCTTGTTTTATCCCATTCCGCCTTTTCAGCAAATAATTTCGCTTATTGCTCATCCCTACAACCGTCTGATGATAGGGATCCTCCCGCGCTATGACGATAATTTCATCATGACTAATCCGCTGACGATAAGCACCGCCGCCGTCACTCTCATGATACTGACGGGTTCATTCAGAAAAACCAGCCCAACAATAAATGCGCCAACCGCACCAATTCCTGTCCATATCGTATAAGCCGTCCCCAACGGAAGCGATTTCATCGCCATCGATAAAAGAGAAAAACTGATGATCATGGTCACGAGCGTGATAGCGGAAGGAACAACCTTAGTGAAACCCTGAGATAGTTTCATGCTGTAGGACCAGACAATTTCAAAAAAGCCGGCAAGAATTAACAGAAACCAAGCCATATTACTCTCCTGACATGTAAATATGGGTCGTCCCATTAATTCGTTTAACGACAAGGGTCGTCCCTTGTCCGAATAGGAAATGCCATCATACCTTGCCACTGACGGGGAGTAAATTCTCCACTCGCGTTAGTCCATACCCACCAATATAGACGGTATGGCAAAGCTATGGCCGTAGCCGTGCAACCTGTTTGGGCCAGGGATCAGTAAAATCTCCTCCGGCTTTCCAATAACGAATTTCGTTCTCTGTCAGGAAGCAATCTTCCAAAGCGGTGACAAACCGATCCAGTTCGTCACATTGACCGATAACCGTCAAACGACAGCGCCGATCGCCAAAACGCCCCGGCCATTGGTTCATCTGGTGACGAAGGGCTTGCCGTTCCTCACTCGTCAATTTTCCATCGGAATGAGCCAACACTCCGGCTTTCCAATAGCTGACGAATTCCAGACTGATACTGCCTGCGGTTTGGTTCCACAACAACGCCAGATCGTCACGGCTCGGGAACCAAAAGAACCCTTTACTACGATGTATCCCTGCGCCAAGAAACTGATGATAAACATCCCAAAGTCGCTGAGGGTGAAAAGGACGCTCATCTTCCAACACCCGCGATTCAATATCATAAGGCGACGTTAAGCTATCTTGCTCGGCGTCCACCTCGCCTTCCAACTCTTTAATAAGCTGAGCGACACGGTGAAAATCATAATCCGGTATAGCAAGCACTTCCGTAAGTTGTAGGTTGCCCCACGGTACGGCCATGACAGAAACATAAGGATTAATTTCATGCAGTGTATCCGCCATATCAGCAACACGATAGAAAGGCAGGCGATCGTTTTTCGTAAACAACAAATGACTACAAAATAGCACCTGTTCAGCCAGCAGATTTTCCCTACTCCGCCGGGCATGTCGTAGGTTTTCTTGCCATAGCGAAAGTAACTCACGCCCACCGGCGAAGTCATCATGCAGCATGACTGAATCAACCAATGTCAGTAATCCTTTCAAACTGACCTGCTGATGACCAAGAAAATACCGTACTAACGGCAGCGGATGGCTGCTTCCTGACGTTTCCAGCAAAATGTGATCCGGCCGCTGATGAACAAGCAGTGTGTTCAAGGCGCTATCAAGCTTTTTGATACCACTGGCACTACTGATACTGTCAGCCGAAACAGTAACAAAATTGTGCTTTTTTACATCGACAATTTCTGTATTGGCGATGAGGACACCATCAACATCTAACTCACTCATATCATTAACAATAACGCATACTGACACCCGCTTTCGATGTGCCTGCATCAACAGGCTTTTCAATAGTGTCGTTTTCCCTGCGCCAAGAAACCCATTCAGAATGGTTATCGGTACTCTTTCCACTGCATTTACCCTGCCAATCAACGATGACGACCATGACATCGCTTCAATTAATAATTACGTTATAACATAACATTAATTTCTGAGGCTATTTTATTGCAGGTATGAACAATCAGGAGATATAGCAACGAAATGATCTGGTCAGCAAACGACGGTATCTGACGTCTGCCAGACCAGAAACGAGGAGACACTAGAAACCGCGAGTTTCCAGATAAAGCACTGTGGCCGCAACGCGTGAACGCACGTTTAATTTACGCAGCATATTACGGATATGGACTTTCACTGTTTCTTCAGAAATATACAGCGCAGAAGCAATTTGCTTATTAGATAGCCCTGCGGCGACCTCCTGCAACACATCCAGTTCACGTTCCGTCAGTACGGTGAACGGTGATGGCGTCTCTTGTATCGCAATACGATGACACAAAATCTCCCGCACCTGTTCACTGAACGCATCACCATGACGAATGGCATCCAGTAAATGCTCCGGCGCACTGTCCTTGAGCAGATAGCCATCAGCCCCGGCATCCACCAACGCATAAACATCGCTGGGCGTGTCCGAAACCGTCAAGACAATCACACGAGCACTGATCCCATCGCGCCGCAGTGCATGCAGCGTATCTAACCCACTCAATCCTTTCATATTGAGGTCAAGCAAGATGATATCTGGAGAGTCACGATTGGCTAGGCTAAGAGCCTCCATACCATTACTGGCTTCCCCTATCACGTCAAACACTTCATCTGTTTCCAGTAACTGACGGATTCCTCTGCGCATCAGAGGATGATCATCGACGATCATCACTCGATAACATGGTTTTTCTGACATGCTCAGCCCCGCTGATAATATGAATCTTATTATTTTTATTTATGTATGTTGTTGGTGTGACCGCATTCACGCACGCTCCGCTGTTGGCGTCGAAAAACAGACGCTAACCTGCGTACCACCTTCAGGATGCGGGCCAATAGCCAGTTTCCCGCCTAATCGCTCAGCGCGCTCCTGCATAATATTCAAACCGTAATGCCCTGCGGGCTCCTCCTGGCTCGTCATACCACAACCATCATCACGAATATCCACACAATGACCGCCATCGGATTGTGTACGACAACGGATGCTGATTGTCGTCGCCTGCGCATGCTTAATGGCGTTGAGCACCGCCTCGCGAATGATTTGTAGCAAATGCACCTGTTGTGCCGCATCCAACGCTTGTGTCGGAATGCGACAATCAATATTAATCTCCGCACGGGTTTGCGCTCGTAGCGGTTCAATCATTTCCTGCAACGCCGCGGGCAAATCCGCCTGTTGCAGCGTCAAACGGAACGTCCCCAGCAACTCACGTAGCTGGCGATAAGCATCGCTTAAAGCCTGTTCAAAATCGGCGATAATGTGCTTGGCGTGCGTATTTTCTTCCGACACTGCACGTTTTAACAGCGTCATTTGAATATTCAGATAAGAAAGCACTTGGGCGAGCGAGTCATGCAACTCTCTTGCTATCGTGGCGCGCTCTTCCATCAATAAAAGCTGCTGATAGTGTTTCTGCGCCTGATTGAAGTAGAGACCGCGCCCCAGCATATTGGCGACGCTTTCCATCAGTTGCAACGAAGGTTGCCGCGTTGACGGTTGCCAGCGTAGTTGCCCAAACGCCACATCCTGTAGACTGATTGCCAACGTCTGCCATTCCGCCTGCTCATCCCGTTGACCTTCACTCAACAACCAGTTTTCCCCCACCCGCATTTCCAGACAGCTTACCGTTTCATAGCGGTGAACAATCTGGAGAATTTGCTGAAAGCAATGCCGATCGATCGTGCTGACATTCAACGCCTGCGAACAGTTATACAGTACCTTCAGCATGCGGTTCGCTTCCTGCAAACGCAGTGTTTTCTGTCGAACCTTGTCCTCCAGAGAGCGATAGAGTTTTTGCAACTCATCCGTCATACGGCTGAACGTTTGCGCGAGTAACCCTAATTCATTGGGCAGGTTGGTATCCAAACGCGAATGGCTAAAACGGCCTTTTTCAATCACAGCACACGCTGCCATCAGCTTATTTAACGGCAGCACGACCTGACGACGAATACGACGCAACGTAAAGAAGATAAGTATATAGATCGTGATTGAACCAATTATTGATGTCACCACAACTATCATCATCTTACGTTCGGAATAATGCTGTAATGCCAGAACAAAATGATCGATTTGAGTAACATATTTGACGATATTTTCCTGATACCACACGCGATCGCCAGCGTTCAAACGCTCATCCATCGTTTTCCAGCTTAACAACAGCGCCGTATACCGATCATGCACCTCACGGGGTACATACCAACGATCCAATAGATGAAAAACCTGCGAATCCAGCGTTTGCGTATAAAGCTGGCGATGCTGAGCCAATTCAGAGCGATCGCCTTGCAGGCCATAACCCATACGATAGCTTTGCATACGCATGGAACCGGCAATATTGATCGCTTCAGCATCGCGTAACCCGCTGGCCAACGTCAGCAGCGCGATGCCCGTCGTCAGGAACGAAAGCAACGCGATGTAAAAAAAAGCGCGAGCCAGGCTGGTAGAAACAGGACGTTTGACCATCACGATGAGTAATCCCCTTTCACATCCCTTGGATGGGTAATCTAACAAATATCGGGAACGCAATAGTTGACGTATACGGGAATACGTCGCCACAAAGACTATGAAATAACCGTGCATCTAGCTGTTCAATATATGAGCCACACACGCAACCACTTCGCGCCACTATCACCATCCAGTGGCGTTGAGGCAAGCAGACGAGGTGGCAATCCTACATAAGCTTGATCCTACCCGACCATTTACCTCTAAAGGGTGATTATCGCATACAGCACAGGAGGCATAGTGTAACCCCTATAAAAACAGTGTGTTTTACGGGGTATATCACGTGCGTTGGAGCGATAAATTGCCATGACCGATCTTTCTCGGCGTTGCTTACTCAGCGGTGGTCGACAGCGTGCTGATAACACATTGCGTCCGCCCTGGAGTGGTGATGAGCATCGTTTCGTGGATGCGTGTACACGCTGCAATGCCTGTGTTGATGCATGTAGTACAGGCATTGTCCGACGCGGACCGGGTGGTTTTCCCCTCGTCGATTTTCAGCTCGGCGAGTGCACATTTTGCTATGACTGCGCTCGCGTATGCCCAGAAACACTGTTTGCAGATAGCCACACTTCACCGTGGGCCTACCACCTGACAATCGAAGAGACCTGTTTAGCACAGCAGCAGGTGGTTTGTCGCCGTTGTCAGGATAGCTGCGAGACAAGTGCCATTACATTCCGCCCGGCAATCGGTCGGGTCGCCATGCCAATGCTGGATGATGCTGCCTGTACCACCTGTGGCGCCTGCATTGCGGGATGTCCCATCGGGGCAATTTCGATGAAAAAAACAGTGGTCGTTAACCACACGACGGCAACACGCCTTACGGCGCAACAGGAAAATCGATGAGTACAGTCTGGCATATTTGCAGTTTAGTGGTTCAGGCCCACACCGCGCGCATGGCGGCCGTGTCCCGATCGTTAGAAGCGATCGACAACGTGAGCGTTGCCGCCAGCGATAGCAACACAGGGAAAATGGCGGTGGTGCTGGAATCCGATTCAGAAGACTCACTGTTAAAACACATAGCGTCAATACGCGAACTTGCAGGCGTACTGGCAGTTTCGCTGGTTTATCACCAGCTTGATGAACAACCTCAGGGCGAGGAAACACCATGAAACTCAGTCGACGACATTTTATGAAGGCTAACGCTGTCGCGGCCGCCGCAACGGTAGCTGGCATCACGATACCGACTGCGGTGCGAGCCGTGGTTGGTCAGCAAGACCCCATTCACTGGGATAAAGCACCTTGTCGCTTCTGCGGCGTGGGCTGTGGGGTGTTAGTCGGGACGCAAAACGGCCGTATCGTTGCCAGCCAGGGTGATCCGGAAGCCCCCGTCAACCGTGGACTTAACTGCATCAAAGGGTATTTCCTGTCAAAAATCATGTATGGACAGGACCGTCTGACACAGCCGTTATTGCGTATGCGCAATGGTCAATTCGATAAAGACGGTGAATTTACCCCGATCTCCTGGGATCAGGCTTTCGACATCATGGCGGAAAAATTCAAGACCGCATTGAAAGAGAAAGGCCCGAGCGCGATAGGGATGTTCGGTTCTGGGCAATGGACCGTATGGGAAGGCTATGCCGCCGCCAAGCTCTTCAAGGCAGGTTTCCGCTCCAACAATATCGACCCTAATGCCCGCCACTGTATGGCTTCGGCGGTTGTGGGCTTCATGCGTACCTTCGGTATGGATGAACCGATGGGCTGTTACGATGATATTGAGCAGACCGATGCGTTTGTGCTGTGGGGCTCCAACATGGCGGAAATGCACCCGATTCTCTGGTCGCGCATCACCGATCGTCGCCTGTCAAACAACAATGTGACCGTAGCCGTTCTGTCGACTTACCAGCACCGCAGCTTCGAGCTGGCGGACAACGGTATGATATTTACGCCACAGACCGATCTGGCCATTCTCAATTACATTGCTAATTACATTATCCAGAATAATGCGGTTAACGAGGACTTCTTTACCCGCCACGTCAATTTGCGCAAAGGCGCTACCGATATTGGTTATGGCCTGCGCCCAACACACCCGCTAGAGAAGGCGGCGAAAAACCCAGGCTCCGATGCTTCCGAACCTATGAGTTTCGAAGAATACAAAGCGTTTGTTGCTGAGTACACGTTGGAAAAAACGGCCGCCATTAGTGGCGTTCCTGCCGATCAGTTGGAAGCGTTAGCAAAACTCTACGCCGATCCGAAGAAAAAAGTGATCTCTTACTGGACGATGGGTTTTAACCAGCACACCCGCGGCGTTTGGGCAAACAATCTGGTCTATAACATTCATCTGTTAACTGGAAAAATCTCTCAGCCTGGCTGTGGACCATTCTCATTGACCGGTCAACCGTCCGCCTGCGGCACGGCCCGTGAAGTCGGCACATTCGCCCACCGCCTGCCGGCGGATATGGTTGTCACTAACGAGAAACACCGTGCCATTACGGAAAAAATGTGGCAATTACCGGAAGGGACGATTCCAGACAAAATTGGTCTGCATGCTGTCGCTCAGGATCGAGCGCTAAAAGACGGTACGCTTAATGTGTATTGGGTGATGTGCAATAACAATATGCAAGCCGGCCCGAATATGAACCAGGAGCGTCTGCCTGGCTGGCGCGATCCTCGCAACTTCGTCATTGTTTCCGATCCCTATCCCACTATCAGTGCGCTATCTGCCGATCTGATTTTACCGACGGCGATGTGGGTAGAAAAAGAAGGGGCCTATGGCAACGCCGAACGTCGGACACAATTCTGGCGTCAGCAGGTTCAAGCGCCAGGCGAGGCGAAGTCCGATCTGTGGCAGTTAGTCAGTTTCGCCAAGCGTTTTACCGTCGATGAAATCTGGCCGGAAGCGCTACTGGCGCAAAAACCAGCTTATCGTGGCAAGACGCTTTACGATGTGCTATTCGCCAGCGAAACCATCAAGCGTTTCCCACTCAGCGAACTGGCTGAAAACCAGTTGAACGATGAATCCCGTGAGCTCGGTTTCTATTTGCAGAAGGGGCTATTTGAAGAATACGCCGCCTTTGGCCGTGGTCATGGACACGATTTGGCGCCTTTTGATGCCTATCACCAGACGCGTGGATTACGATGGCCGGTGGTCGATGGTAAAGAAACGCAGTGGCGCTACAGCGAAGGACACGATCCTTACGTGAAAGCAGGCGAAGCATACCGCTTTTATGGCAAGCCAGATGGTAAAGCGGTGATTTTCGCCTTGCCCTATGAGCCTGCGGCAGAAGAACCAGACAGTGAATACGACCTCTGGCTCTCTACGGGTCGCGTTCTGGAACACTGGCATACCGGCAGCATGACGCGTCGCGTCCCGGAACTGCATCGCGCCTTCCCCGAAGCGGTACTGTTTATTCACCCGCTGGATGCCAAAGCCCGCGATCTGCGACGCGGTGAGAAGGTCCGCATCATTTCACGTCGCGGAGAAATTGTTTCCGTAGTGGAAACTCGCGGTCGTAACCGTCCACCGCAAGGTCTGGTGTATATGCCGTTCTTCGACGCCGCACAGATGACGAACATTCTGACGCTGGATGCAACCGACCCCTTGTCAAAAGAGGCGGATTTCAAGAAGTGCGCCGTCAAGTTGGCGAAGGTGTAATCCGTATGGCTCGTCCCGATAATTCACAATCCGCTCGCCGTCGCTTTCTGCGTGACACCGTCCGCGCCGTTGCCGGTTTATCGGCGGCGGTTGTGGTACTCGGCATACAGCAGCGGCGCAGTCAGGCTGACGCTATCCATCTGCGTCCACCGGGTGCGCTGGCTGAAACGGCGTTTTCCAGTGCCTGTGTGCGCTGTGGTCAATGTGTTCAGGCCTGTCCATACGATACGCTGAAACTGGCGACGCTGGCATCCGGTACGACGGCAGGGACACCGTATTTTGCCGCTCGCGATGTTCCATGTGAAATGTGTGAAGACATTCCTTGCGTGGTTGCCTGTCCCAGCGGAGCCTTGCAGTCGTTAGCGTCCATTGATGACGCGCGTATGGGGCTGGCGGTGCTGTTAGATCAGGAAAATTGCCTGAATTATCAGGGGTTACGCTGCGATGTTTGCTATCGCGTCTGCCCCCTTATTGATAGCGCGATCACACTTGAGCCCGAGCGTAACGCCCGTACCGGTAAACACGCCCGTTTTCTGCCTATCGTCCACAGCGATAGCTGTACTGGCTGCGGCAAGTGTGAAAAAGCCTGTGTGTTGGAACAACCGGCAATAAAGGTCCTGCCTCGCACGCTGGCGAAAGGGGAACTTGGACATCACTATCGGTTCAGTTGGCTGGAGGCACGCGATGGCAAATCGTAAGCAAGATGCCGGACGAGAAGCCAGAAACAAAAAAGGCTGGTGGCTTAGCCATCGTTGGCTGGTACTACGCCGTCTGACGCAATCTCTGGTACTGCTCATGTTTCTCTGCGGTCCATGGTTAGGCTTTTGGATCCTGCACGGTAACTACAGCGCCAGTCGATTGCTGGATACCGTACCACTCAGCGATCCGCTGATGACCCTGCAAAGCCTGGCTAGCGGCCAACTACCAGCAACCCTGGCGTTAACAGGTGCGTTGATTGTCGCATTGGGATATGCCATCACCGGAAAACGCCTGTTCTGTAGTTGGGTCTGCCCGATTAATCCGTTAACGGACTTAGCCGCCTGGCTACGTCGTCGCTTCGGTATCACCGCCTCTGCCACCCTTCCCCGCCATCTACGCTACCTGTTGCTGGTTCTGATCGTGCTGGGCAGTGCATTCACTGGCGGTCTGTTATGGGAATGGCTTAACCCGGTTTCGCTGGCCGGACGCGGATTAATTTTCGGATTTGGTGCAGGCATCTGGCTGCTGTTGTCGCTGTTTCTATTCGATCTGTTAGTCGTTGAACACGGCTGGTGCGGGCATTTATGCCCAACGGGGGCATTGTATGGTGCGATAAGCAGCAAAAGTGCCCTGGTGGTCGCCGCCACCGAACGCGAACGTTGTACTCGTTGTATGGACTGTTTTCATGTCTGTCCTGAACCTCAGGTACTTCGTGCGCCATTACTGGATAAAAACAGTCCGGTTCAGGTCTCTGACCGCGACTGCATAACATGTGGACGTTGCATTGATGTCTGCGCTGAAGACGTTTTTAAAATAACCCTTAGATGGAAATCGGGAGCAAAATCATGAAAAGCCAGAGCCTAAGAACGGGATGGTTTCGCTGGATAACCGCCCTGGCTATGATGAGCAGTGCAATAGCCGCTGCGCAGGTCGATTTGAGCCAGTCACCGGAAATATCAGCAACACAACCGGGAAATAATCGTATGCCGAAGCAGCAGGATCGTATGGCGCTCAACTATGTGAACCAGCCGCCGATGATCCCCCACAGCGTGGATGGTTATCAAGTCACCCCAACGTTTAACCGCTGCCTACAGTGCCATAGCGTAGAAAATTACCGTTCCAGCGGCGCGCCTCGCGTGAGTCCGACCCACTTTGTGGATCGGGACGGCAAGGTGCTCGGCAATGTTGCGCCAGCACGCTATTTCTGTCTGCAATGTCACGTGCCACAAACGGATGCGACGCCGATTACTGGCAACACATTCGTCCCATCTAAAGGTTTTGGACAGTGAGGTTTTCAATGAAGCAATCTGGGATCGTGGGACGGTTACGTCAGATATGGCAATGGTGGCGTCGCCCAAGTCGGCTGGCGCTGGGAACCTTACTCATCATCGGCTTTGCTGGCGGTATTTTCTTCCTCGCGACATTTCAGAAAAGCATGGAAATGAGCAACAGTGAGGCGTTTTGTATCAGCTGTCATGAGATGAGAAATACTGTCTATCAGGAATATATGGACACCGTGCACTACAGTAATCGCAGTGGTGTTCGGGCAACGTGCCCTGACTGCCATGTGCCGCATGAGTTTGTACCCAAAATGGTACGTAAAATTCAGGCCAGCAAGGAGCTGTACGGTAAAATAATGGGCACCATCGACACACCACAAAAATTCGATGACCATCGATTAGCCATGGCGCAAAACGAATGGCGGCGTATGAAGAGCAACAATTCTCAGGAATGCCGCAATTGCCATAATTTTGACTATATGGATTTCTCTGGACAAAAAACGGTGGCGGCGGAAAAACACAGCGAAGCGATAAAAACCGGTCAGACCTGCATCGACTGCCACAAAGGCATCGCGCATAAACTTCCGGATATGCATGGTGTCAAAAACGAGTTCTAAGCCCCCCTTGTAACACGAATATGGGGACGGCATACGCTGTCCCCAACCTAACAATGAGACCGATATCACCACACGCAGCCAGAGATTTTATTGCAAATAACGCATTGATATCATAAACATTCCTGACTTATCAGAAATGATGGATTTAAGTCCCGCGGTAAATAACCACTTTTCATTAGTCTGCACCCTCCGCAAAAAATGGCGGATTGAGTGTCGCAGACAAACCACTATCCCCTGCCATCCACAAGCAGGGGTTTATTCAGATAATATTTTGATCTTAGAAAGACTCCCGCTCTCGCAGGAATCATGGATTTGGTATGGTTGCGACCAACAAGAGATCAGCCGACTGACCGATCTCTTGTTTAGCAGGAAATGGGCTTACGTCATTACCGTAATCACGGCCATTACCGTACTTATTTTTCTTTTGTTGTCCCAGCCGCCAGCGACGCTTCAGCCTGCATAATACTGCGCTCAATCACAGCCCGGCGAGTATCATTTTGCGGCAACACCCGCAACATCGCCTGCCAGGCATCAATCGCTTCCTGATAACGCTGACCTTCATAAGCATTGAACGCCAGCAGACTCAGCGCTCGCACGTTGGTCGACCCGGCATGCAGCAATTCACGCAGCATCTCGCCGCCACGCTGACTGTCACGCGGATTAGTAGAGCGCGACAATAAATCAGCATAGTCCAGCGCCAAATCGGCATTATTCGGCTCAAGCTTATACGCGTTGGCGAATGCCTGAACCGCCGTATCATAGTTATTCAGTAAGCCAGCAATGCGCCCCAGCATCCACCAGTCCTGAGCATTATCAGGCTGTATCTCCAACTGGCTACGCAAGCCCAACCCCAGTCGAGCAACGTCCTCGATCGTCAGAGGTTCAGCATTCTGATCCAACGCACGCTTCATTAAACCTGGCGTTAATGCGACAACCTGCCGCCATTCCTGAACCCGGTTCACATTCGATGTTTGCCAAAATACACCAACGCTAACGACGATAAGCAGAAAGACTCCGGGTAACAGTACCCAACGTTTCAGTGGACGTAACTGAACATCAGAACCGCTGGGAATATCCTGTAATAACGTATGCTGGAGCTCTTCAACCAGATATGCACGTTCCGCCTCACTGGCCACATCCCCGTGAATCTCACGCAGGCGGTCGCGATAAAGCGCCTGATTGATCGCATCGCGATCGTACTCGCTCCGTTCCGACCACGGCGCAAGCAGCAGAACAGACAGCGCGACAAGGGATAAAACGATCGTGGTTATCAATAACATCATTACCGTTTCTCCTCACTGTCCAGCAACCGCTGTAGTCGTCTCTTTTCCTGTTCGCTCATTGACGTCATACCGTGATCGATACGCCGCGAACGTCGAAGAATTGCCCATACACCTGTTATCAGAAACAGCGCTGGCAGCAACCACAGCAAGACCGTGAAGGGCGTGACCGGCGGCTCATATGTTACAAAATAACCGTAACGATCTACCATATAATCAACAACCTGTTGCTTGGTTTGCCCCTGTTGCATCAGCTCATACACTTTCTGCCGCATATCCGAAGCAATCATCGAATTCGAATCGGCAATACTGTTGTTTTGACACTTGGGGCAACGCAGTTGCATGGTCAACTCACGAAACTGCTGTTCCTGAGCCTCGTTATCAAAACGCCATGCTTCCGATGAGGCCAATACGCTAAACGACAGCAATAATGCGCCAAGGAAACCGAACATTTTCATGCTCCGCCCTCCCGACTGTATTTTTCCCACAGCGGTTGCAACGTTTCTCGCCACACCTGCGGATTAAGATCGCCAGAGTGACGATAGCGAATAATGCCACGCCCATCTATCAAGAAGGTTTCCGGTGCGCCATATACGCCAAGATCGAGCCCCAACATACCGTTGCCATCAAACAGGCTGAGTGCATAGGGATTACCAAGTTCATTCAACCAATTGACGGCTTTTGAACGTTCGTCTTTATAATTCATCCCCACGACTCGAATTCCCTGCGCCGCCAGCGTATTCAGGAACTGATGCTCCGCCCTGCACGTAGGGCACCAGGTCGCCCAGACATTCAACAACAACGGTTTGCCATCACTGAACTCTGACTGGTTGTAAACTTTTCCCGGTTGATCCAGTGACTCCAAGCGAAATGCGGGTACCGGCTTGCCTATCAGTGCTGACTCCAGCCGCGTAGGATCGTCGCCATGACTGTTACGCACCAATTGCCATAACAAGGCGATGGCCAACAGTAAAAAAAGGATTAATGGGATAAACAATATTTTACGGTTCATGAGATGGTCTCCCGCACGGTACGGCGCAGGCGATAACGTGGATCTAACATGCAGAGAATACCGCCTAATGCCATGAATCCCCCGCCATACCATATCCAGCGCATAAAGGGTTTGTAATAAAGCCGTACGGCCCAGCTACCATCATCCAGTTCTTCGCCTAATGCTGCATAAAGATCGCGGGTCAACCCTGCATCAATCGCGGCTTCTGTCATGATCATGCCACTGGTGTTATAAAACCGCTTTTCAGCCTTCAAAATCGCTTCCGGGTGACCGTTATGTGTCACCTCAATCGTCCCTTTTCCGCTATGCCAATTGGGGCCAACAACATCACGCACACCCTGGAACGTGAAACGATAATCATGAATCTGTACGCTATCGCCCGCCTTCATGCGGACATCACGCTCAACGCTATAATTTTGGCTAAAGGCAATCCCCACGATGGTCACCGCGACCCCAATATGACCGCAGACCATCCCCCACTGACTGCGTGATAGCGTGGTTAATCCACGCCACAACCCATGACGCCGGGTGGCATTGGCTCGCAGGTCATACAATGTTAAAAAGAACACCCACAGCGCCATCGACAGGCCAACCACCGTCATGGCGATAATCGTGTCCTGTAACCACCACGGCAGCAGCAGCGACAGTGCTATCGTCGCCACCAGCGAGATCAAAAGCAGCTTACGCAACTTTTTCGATTCGTCCCGTCGCCAGCGAACCAGCGGCCCCACGCCTAACAGCAGGGCAAACGGTGCCATCAATACGGTGAACATGGTGTTAAAGAACGGTGCTCCAATCGAGATACTCCCTAGCCCTAGTTGCTTATGCACCAGTGGCAGTAACGTGCCCAGCAGGACAACAAGCGTCGCCACCACCAAAATCAGGTTATTACCAAGCAAAAATGTTTCACGTGACCAGAGAGAATTGGTGACCCGCGCCCGTACCCGATTGCCTTTGATGGCGAACAGCAGCAACGAACCGCCGATAACGATGACTAAAAAGGCCAGAATGAACATCCCGCGCGATGGGTCAGAAGCGAACGCGTGTACCGAAACCAATACCCCTGAACGCACCAAGAATGTTCCCAGCAGGCAAAGTGAAAACGCGCCGATTGCCAGTAACACCGTCCATGCTTTGAAGCTGCCACGCTTTTCCGTCACAGACAGAGAATGCATCAATGCTGTACCGACCAACCACGGCATCAGCGAGGCGTTTTCCACCGGGTCCCAGAACCACCATCCTCCCCAACCTAGCTCGTAATAGGCCCACCCCGATCCCAGCACTATCCCCAGCGTCAGAAATGACCATGCCGCCTGTGTCCACGGTCGCGACCAGCGCGCCCATGCGCTATCGAGCCGCCCAGCCAGCAGAGAGGCAACGGCAAAAGCGAATGCCACGGAAAACCCGACATAGCCCATATAAAGCAATGGCGGGTGGAAAATAAGCCCAACATCCTGAAGCAACGGATTGAGATCGCGTCCATCAACCGGGAAATCGGGCAACGTACGGGTAAAAGGGTTCGACGTCAGCACGATGAACAGCAAAAAGCCGACATTAATCATCCCCATCACCGCAAGCACCCGCGCCACCGCATCAAGTGACATGCCACGGCTAAAGAGCGCGACGGCAAAGGTCCAGCCGCTCATCAACAAAACCCAGAGTAATAACGATCCTTCGTGTGCGCCCCATGCCGCCGCGACGCGATACCACACAGGTAGCGCACGATTCGAATTGTTTGCGACGTACAGAACTGTGAAATCGTTAATGACCAACACGTATACCAGAATAAGGAAGGAAGCCAGAATGCAGGCGAACAAAGCCCAGGCTAATGGACGTGCCAGTGCCATCAGACGCACATCCTGTCGTGATGCGCCCCACAGCGGGTAAATACTGAGCAGCAGCGCAATGCCCAACGCCAGACACAGCAGATAATTGCCAATTTCCGGCATCATAGACGAGTGTCCTCTTTGGCCACTGACGACGGCGCACGATGATGCTGTTCTTCCATTGCCGCTTTGACTTCTGGCGGGGTGTAATTCTCATCGTGTCGGGCCAATACTTCTTTTGCCGCAATATGACTGTCAGAATCCAACACGCCCTGGGCGACCACGCCTTGTCCCTCGCGGAACAAGTCAGGCAGGATCCCCTGATACGTCACCTCTACAGACCCCTGCGCATCATAAACCGTGAAATGTACCTGCAAGCTCTGACTATCCCGCCGTACGCTGCCCGGCATCACCATGCCGCCGACGCGCAAACGTTGTCCGATCGCCGGTTTTTCCTGCGTTTCGTGCTTGCCATAGAGAATTTCGCCAGGGGTATAGAAGAGATCGATATTGGAACGTAACGCATAGAGCGTTAGCGCAATCGTCAGAACCACCCCGCTGACAACAGCCAGAATAGCGTAGAGGCGGGTTTTACGCGGTAAAGTCATTGAGCCCCCTCCGCCATTTCAGACTGGCGAGCCGTCTGTTTACGCTGCTCCCGTGCCTGCTGTCGTTGGATATCACGTAGCAACGCACGTCGACACCATAGGGTATGTCCAACCAATGCGCACAGTGGTAACAGGGTTAATGCCGTCGCCAGCCAAACATAGAAGGCATAGCCTCCCATCGCAAAGAAATCCTGCCAACTCGTGAATGCGATGCTCATCATGCCATTCCTCCTTTACCGAGCAACGTCGCCACCCAAGGCGCTCGACGTTGCTGCACCAGGATCAAATTTCTCAGCCTCATTAGTGACAACGTCACGAATAAACTCATAAACCCTAACATCATCAACCTCAATGGAAGACGCATCGCTGGATCGATGGTTTTTTGCATTTTTGTCGACCCCTGATGCAGGGTATTCCACCATTCGACCGAAAAGTGAATGATGGGTAAATTCACCACGCCGACCAACACCAGAATGGCAGCCGCACGACCAGCAAGACGGCGATCGTCAAACGCGTTATAGAGCGCAATCACACCAACGTACAAAAACAGTAGAACCAGCTCCGACGTCAGACGTGCATCCCATACCCACCACGTCCCCCACATGGGTTTCCCCCATGTGGAACCGGTAGTGAGTGCAATAAAGGTAAACACCGCACCGACGGGCGCCATCGCCGCGACAGCAAGCTCCGCCGTTTTTGATCGCCTAATCATGCCGACCAGTGCGCAAATCGCCATCGAGGCATAAACACCCATTGACCACACCGCCGCTGGCACATGTAAATACATGATGCGATAACCTTGCCCTTGCTGATAGTCGGCTGGCGCAAAACCAAAGCCCAGCAGACAACCGCCGATCAGCAATGCAATGCTGATCACGGCAAACCAGGGAATAAGCCTGCCGCAAAGGCGATAAAGGCGTGCCGGTTGCGTAAGCTGATCGTTTTTTTTCACCATAGTCATGTGCTCACTCTGCGTAAAACCACCCCAGCAGGATGGCGAATGCGATCTTGAGATCGAAAAATTATTGTATGCTCACCCGTAGCGCTGCCGCCGTGGCAAACGGGCTTAGGGTCGCGCTGCCAGCTAAAAATGCGCCAAGAAGCGCCAGATATCCGCCGACCGGCAATTGCATCATGGCGGCGTCAACGGCCGCTGTAGCAAAAATTAATAGGGGAATGGTGAGCGGTAACACCAACAGGCTGAGTAAGACACCGCTACGCCGTAACCCAACGGTTAATCCTGCGCCGATCGCGCCCAGAAAGCTCAACGTTGGCGTACTCAGCAATAGCGTTAGCGCCATTACCTGCCAGCTGCGCCAATCCAACCCGAATAAGAGCGCCGCCAGTGGTGAAAGCACTAATAGCGGCAACCCGCTGACCATCCAATGCACCACCACTTTCGCCAACACCACTAACGGTAAAGGTAAAGGCAGCAGCAGCAATTGCTCCAGCGAACCATCCTGAAAGTCATCACGAAAAAGACGATCCATCGCCAGCAACGACGCCAGCAAAGCGGCGACCCATACCACGCCCGGCGCAATGCGCATTAATAACTGTGGCTCCGGCCCAATAGCTAATGGAAACAGGATGATCACGATCAGGAAAAACCACAGTGGATTGAGGATTTCTGCGTTATTACGCAATGCAACGCGCAGTTCACGAGCGATAAGTCGCCGCATTATCGTGCTTCCTCGTTCGGTGTAAGTTGAATACAGCGAATCCCCTGGGAGAACGGTCGTAGCGGCTGGTGAGTGGTTAAAATAATGATGCCGCCATGCGCAATATGGTGTTCCATACGCTGTGTCAGCATTTCGACCCCAGCCACATCCAGTGCGGTGAGTGGTTCATCCAGAATCCACAGCGGCACATCAGTCAGCCATAAACGCGCTAGCGCGACCCGGCGCTGTTGCCCGGCGGAAAGTCGTGCTACCGAGACATCTTCGTATCCCGCCAGCCCAACTGACGCCAGCGCCTGCCAGTAGGTATCCTGATGCTTCTGTGGGTAGAAAAAGCGCAGGTTTTCTTCTGCGGTCAATACGCCCTTGATCCCAGATTGATGACCGAGCCACAAGAGTTGCTGATTAAACTGCTCGCGTATACGGTTGATCCGCTGCCCCTGCCAGATGATATCTCCCGATTCAGGAACCGCCAGACCGCTGAGGATACGCAGCAGCGACGTTTTCCCCACACCGTTGGCACCGGCAATCTGTACCATTTCTCCAGGGTGGGCGGTAAACGATAACGCGCTGAACAGCACATGCTCATCGCGAATGCAAACCACATCGCGCGCCTCTAGCATCGGGATTCAACTCCTACCATATAAGTGGATTTAGCATAACATGGCATCCTCATTCCCCCCGCTCCAAAGCCCTACTCAAAAAGAGGTAATCTTTTTCGTTGAGATCAACAAAGTCGGCGATTGCGGCGACGTTCATCCTCGAGCGCGTCCTAAACATAAGTTAAAGGGTGTCATATCCTATCTCTGACTGTTCTTCAGTAACGTTGCCGTGTTTATCGCTTCGATCAACTGGGCACGATTCACGCGTGGACTGTAGCTATCCAACAACTGTTGCCAAACCGTAATAGCCCGTGCGTAATCAGCACGTAAAAATGCATCTGATGCCAGTAACATCAACGCGGTGACCTCATTGGCATCCAGCGCCAGTGCCTTGTCGATCATCTGCTGTACCGGTGGCGTCATAACCTGCGCCGCCTGGTAGTACAGGACCGTCGCCAGCGCCGAATAGAGTTCGGCGCTCTCTCCTTTCAGCACGATCGCCCGTCGATAGGCCTGCAATGCATTGTCATACGCATTGCGGTAAAGATAATATTCCCCCAACGCTGCCCATAAGGCGCTGTTTTCCGGTGTTTCCCGAATATTACGCTGCAACGCGGCAAGCTGTTTTTCCTGTTGCCGCGCTTCGCTAAAATCATGTAATGGATCGGCAAGCCGTTGACGTTCGGCCAGAACCGCCGTGCCGCGAGGACTCAATGTGTAGAAAACCGTGGTACCCAGCAGAATCACCATGACCGCAACGACAATCGGCAGATAAGGCATCGGTCGCGGTTCAAGAACAGTGGTTTGTCTTAAGGGAAGATCATGGGCCAATTCCTGCCCGAACGCCTCTGCGGCGCTATCGGATAACTGTTTACCCGCCTGCTCACGTTGAAAACGCGCTATCCGTTCAGGTAGACGAGATAATAAATGCTCGCTGCTCTGTCGAGCGGAGAGAAACAACGGCCCTAGCAACCCGATAACCACGGCAATCGCAATAAAGGCAACAAGTAATACATCAGATAAGATCATCGCGGTGCCCCCGGTCCCGGCGGCGTATGACTCGCCACGCAATGCAGGCAAAGGCGATCAATAACAGCAAAGGGGTTAACCACAGTATGCTTGTCTGTATTTTTAGCGGCGGACGGTACTGGACAAAATCACCGTAGCGCTGGCTCATGAATGCCATGATATCTGCTTTGCTTTTCCCCTGTTCAACCATGGAAAAAACCTCATGGCGCATACTGACCGCCACTGGCGAGTTGGATTCCAGTAAACTTTGATTCTGGCATTGAGGACAGCGTAACTCTCCGGCAATCGCCAAGGCCTCCTGACGGTGTGTCTGACTGGCAAACTGCCAGGTATCGACGACTTGAGCCTGTGCAGAAAAAGTCAGTAACATGACAAACAGAGTTAACCAGTTAGCCATAGGCTTTTCTCCCTCTGAACCACCCCAGCAACGCCCCTGCAATCATCAATATCCCACCGCCCCACACCCAACGGATACCGGTTTGCACATAGAAACGCATGGCATAGCGGTTTTCGCCCGTTTTCTCCCCCATCACGGCATACCATTCTCTGAGCGGCCCCCAGACGATCCCCGGCTCCATCATCTGTTGTTTGCGAGCGTTATAGTAACGACGCTCAGGCACGACGTTGGCAATGAGTGCACCATCACGATAAATCGCGATGACCGCCTGTTCTGCGGTGAAATTTTGTCCCACGATGAGATTCAACTGTAAAAAACGGAAATAGTAGCCGCCCACCTCAACCTGTTCGCCTTGCATCACATTGGCGCTGATTTCCTGTTTGCTCCCCGCGGAAAATGCAATTCCCAGTGCCAATAGCGCGACACCGGTATGCGCCAACAAAGCGGGCAATTGGCGACGTATCGCCGTTAATGGCTGCAACCATTGCGCCGCAACCACCCAACCAATCAAACCAGACACTAACGCCAGCACGGCACCCTGCGACCACAAAATAGCGGTGATGATTCCGCCAAAAATGAGTGTCACATCCAGTCGTCGGGCGCACCATTGAGTGCTGTATTTCCAGTTTCCCCCAGCCGATAGGCCAATCAACAGCAGCATCAATCCAGCAAAGGGCAGCAGTACACGGTTAAAATAAGGGGCACCGACAGAGATTTTCCCCCATCCAGCTAACCCGTAAACCATCGGATAAAGCGTACCGAGCAATACCACCAGCGTGACAGCACCGAATAACAGCAACGCCAGCAGTATCGCGATTTCCCTCGACCAGCCGGAGAACCGAGCGGCGACATGCACGGTTTGTGCTCGCCAACCGTAGATCAACAATGCTCCCGCACTTAGGCTGGCAAATAGAATAAAGAGCGATAGCGCTCTGTCATGTTCGAGAGCAAAGGCATGCACCGAAACCAGTATGCCGGAACGGACGATCAGCGTCCCCAACAGGCATAAGATGAATGTGGAGATCGCCAATACCAGCGACCAATGACGATATATTCCCCGCATTCTGGTCACATAAAGGCTATGCAACAGTGCGCTGGACGTTAGCCAGGGAAGCAGCGAAGCATTTTCTACCGGATCCCAAAACCACCAGCCGCCCCAACCCAATTCGCTATAGGCCCACCACGATCCCACAATGATCCCCAGCGTTAACAGGCACCAGGCTGGCAGCGCCCAACGCCAGCAAATCCAGGCGACATCGGCAGTAAACTCCCCCTGAACCAGTGCCGCTAACACAATGGCGGCACTGATGGTTAAACCGCCGTACCCCAGGTAGAGCAATGGCGGATGGAGAATCAGACCGATATGTTGCAACATCGGATTGAGATCCCTCCCCGCTATTGCTGGCGGGAAGAGTCTCATGAAAGGATCTGAAAAAATTACGATGAAAACCAGCAACGCCATAACAATCAGCGCAAGCACAGCCAACGTGAGAGGAAACAACGCGCTGGCATCCTTACGATAACGGCAAGCGAACACGGCGCTCCAACCAGATAAACACAACAGCCACAACAGCAGAGAGCCTTCATGCCCGCCCCACACTGCCGCAATTTTCAGCCCAAGAGGTAAATCCCGATGACTATGCTGTGCAACATAATTGACCGAGAAATCATCCTGTACAAAGCTCAGCGTCAGTGCGACAAACGCACACACTAACAATCCGAAAATCACCAGCGTCCAACATCGGGACAGTCGATGAACATGACGCCAGTGAAAATAAAAACCGGATAAGGTTAACAGCGCCGTCGCCACGCTGACGCCACTCGCAAGCAACAGAGCAACATACCCAAACTCTGGCAATAACAACATCAGAATGCCTCTTTCCGGGCGCTACACAACGGTCAACTGTCCCGCATAGAGGATGAAAAAGCGCAGGAGTAATACGCCGACCAAACTCATGCCGCTGACGGCCAGCACACCGTAAGGCGAATGCATCCGGTTCGCCCATGACTTAAGTAGTAACGGTGTAACCAGCCCCAACCCCACGACGCCCAACCAAAACCACCCAGCCCAAAATCCACCGGCGAGAGCCGCCATCAGCGCCCGTTGCTTTCCATCATCGCCTAATGCCAGACCGATGAAAAACGCGAATAGCAGAAAGATTTCCAACCAGACCACGGGCGTTTCAAGACGATGGACAAAATGCGCCTCTTCACTGTGTGGGTTATGGCGATAACGACAGGCCATCGCAATCAACGCCACTGCCGCGCCAGAGGACACGCCGGAGAACAGGAACAATATGGGTAGAATGGGGTTATTGAGCAGCGGATAGGTTTTCAGCGCGGAAAGCAGAAAGCCGGTGTAAGCCCCCAGCATAACCGCCAGCACCAACATCACTATATCCAACGCTTTCTGCATCGGTGCCAACCGGAGCAATATTTTCTGGACGATATTCAACGTCGGCAACCAGCGCTGTTGCAGCACAACAATCTGCGAAGCAAAGATGTTTGCCAACCATATCACCAGCACGGCCATATAAACCTGAAATAGCATGACCCCTACCGACATCACCGATGTGAAACTGTAGTGGAACATGAGCTTCCAGAACGTCCAGGGACGTGTGAGGTGAAAGACCAGAATCAGCAACCCCAGAATGATCGCACACGGTGCAATGACTAGCGTCGTGCGCATGAGTGTGCTATCTGCGGTGGCCTGCTCAGGCCGATAATGGCGTAATAACACAGATAACGTGACCAATCCGGCGGAAATACCCACTAAAAACAGATAGATCGCAATCGGCCAATCCCAGACTAACGAAGCGAAATGGAATGCGCTTGAATCAGCAGGCGTCATTGGTGAACCTCCCCGTATTTAAACGGTACGCGATATACCTTGGGTCGGGTACCTAACGCTATCTTGTAGCGATAGGTCGTCTTTTGACGCAGCAGACGAGAAATCTCGCTGTTGGGATCGTCAAGGTTACCGAACGTCAGCGCATTGGTGGGACAAGACAGCACACAGGCAGGCAGTTTTCCTTGCTTGAGGTTCGTCTTACGGCAAAAATCGCATTTATCCGCCGTCTTATTCTGCGGGTGAATAAAACGCACCTGATAAGGACAAGCCGCAATACAATACTGACACCCCACGCACAGGTCAGGATCGACATCCACAATTCCGCTTGCCGCATCACGAAATGAAGCACCCGTCGGACAAACGTCAACACAGGGCGCGTGCTCACAATGCTGACAGGAATGACGGAAAAAATGGTATTTCACGTCAGGGAATGTCCCGATAGGTTCGCTGCGTATGATCTTCAGGCGTGAGACCCCTTCAGGGACCTGATTGACTTCCCGACAGGCATCCTCACACGCCGTGCACCCAATGCACAGCGACTCATCGTGGACCATGCCGTATCGAACGCCGTTAATATTCAGCGTCTGAGCGATAACCTGCCCCGCCGAACTGGTGACGGCGATGAGTCCCCCCATTCGGGCAATAAATTGGCGGCGCGAGCAACTCATGGCTGTGGCTTCTTACCCAGATGAACTGAGGACGGATTGAATGCCGGGTTACTACGCTGATCGCTATGGCAATCCACACACAGTTTGATGCGACTTTTATCATTCAGCGTCTGCATCGTATCCTGCGTTGGATGCAACTGGTGACAACTGGCGCACGCTACCTTGGTGACGTGTACATCGTGCGGCCAGAACGCTTTTTGCAACTGTTCTGGAGCATGACACGACATGCAGACACTATTTTGCTGTTCCACCGTATACATCGGGTGGTTAAAACGCATGACGTCCTTGACGCCTTCCCGATGATGCAACGAGGGTTTGCCATGACAATTAGTACAGGTCAATTGCTGCTGATTATGGGGATTAATAGCGGAAGCATGCTTTCCCTGCATCCCCTCTTCTTCCGGTTTATGGCACTGTAGGCAAGCCTCATCGGGATTGCGCTGCGGCGTGACCGTCCACCGTGTTTCTGTCTCTACCTGAGATGCGGGTTGCGTCAACCCCGGCAATGCCCAAAGCATGCCTGTCACCAGCACCCCGGCAGTTAATAACGAACGTAATACGCTCATGTTCACTCCACTTTGTGACCACCCGCCTTCACGGGCGGTTAGGGGTTATTGGCTCAGTCGGCCAGCTTTACGCGCCTGTTCATCCCACTGCGGTACCACCGTATTCAGGAAATCCTGTTTCTCAGCCTTAATTTGCTGCATGTTAAGGCCAATCGCCTGCTGCGCTTTTTCTTTGGTCGAAATATCCGGCAGTTTAATTTCCTGAGTGATGCCTTTCGTTGCCAGAAGTCGCACCAACTTGGTTCGCGCCTCTGCCGATTTATCCAGAGAGGTGCCCAACATCCGCATTCCTTCATCCGGCGCATGCATGTGAATGCCATGAGAAGCAATCGCGAGATCCCAACGCCACTGGGCATGGCGGATATCGGTTAAGATTGGCTGCATTTCCGCTTCTGTCGCACCGGCATCCCAGGCGGCTTTCGCTTCAAAATGCGCATGAACCAGTTGGTTTTCCGCTTTTAGTTTTAACGACTGAATCGCCGCTTTCCGTTCAGCGACAATGTTCTGCATCGTCGCCTTATCCTGCGTATGGCAATTTGTGCAGGTTTGCGCGTAATTATCGAAAGGATTGCCAATCTTGTGATCCGTATACAATTTGCCTTCAGCGTTTTTAACCTTCGGCATATGACAATCAATACAGGTCACATTGTTTTTACCGTGGATACCGACGCTCCAGGTTTCATACTCTGGATGCTGGGCTTTAATCATCGGTGCGCGAGAGAGTGAATTGGTCCAGTCAGAGAACGCGATGGCATCATAATATTTCTCCATGTCCTCGACTTTCGTTCCGTTGTCCCACGGGAACTTGACGGCTTTATCTTTGCCAGAGAAGTAATACTCAACGTGACATTGTCCGCAAACCATCGACTGCTGATCAAAACGCCCCGCTTTTTCAAATGGTTTACCGATCGACTCCATACCGCGAGCGGCATACGGGCGAGACAGGGTTAACGCTGGCTTACCCTGGGCAAAATCAGCTGATGCCGTATTGTGGCAATCCCCACAGCCAAGGTCGTTAACAATTTCCGGCCCGCCTCGCGCCCACTTACCGTGGAAATAACCGTCCTCACCATCCTGCTGGATCAACCTCGCTACATCCGGGCTTTTGCAACTCCAGCATGCCATCGGTAAAGGGCCATCTTCTGCGGTTTTCGGCGCACCGGTACGTAATGTTTCGCGTACATCCGTTAAGGCATAAGCGTGGCCACGCGGCTTGTTATAATCTCTGGAAAAGGGATAACCCGCCCAGAGGATCACCATATTGGGATCTTCTGCCAGTGCATCGTGGCGCTCAGACTGTTCGCTGGTCGCTTTCCATGAATTGAACTGATCGGGGTGTTTCTGGGTGAATACTTCATTTTTTGCTTCAACGGGACTGGGAGAACCTGACGCCGGAGCGTCGCCTGCATAGGCTGGCATCAACAAAAAAAGACTGGCTACCATACCCCACAGGGGGGGGACTAACATGCTTATCCTGACCATGTGTTTGTGTCCGAATTAAGCCGCCTGCTGGCGGTCATTTTAATTATCTCTATGACAGAAACCATAATAACTGTCGTGACATTACTCGCCGCCATCAATAACAAAAAGATGCATTAAAAATATTGTTTTTGATCAAAGCTGGGGATAAGTCGTGAAATGTATCGAGAAATGTATGAGGACAGTCCCACCAACTACCTCTAATGAGGTATTAGCCAAATAGCACTCCGCCATTTTTTCCATGATGCAGAACGTTTTTATTCATTACTTATTGAATTTACTTATTTTTTAAATTACGGAAGAAAAGAGTGGTACAAACATTCAGCACTCGACATAAAATACGGCACAAAGCACTTGCCAACCATTTCTGACGAGGCCATAATAGCGCCCACTCCAAATGACGGAGTGTAAAAAGTCATTTTAATCAACTAATTGATGTAAATGCTTTTACAGTACGACCGTAGCTCAGTTGGTTAGAGCACCACCTTGACATGGTGGGGGTCGGTGGTTCGAGTCCACTCGGTCGTACCAATTCATATTCTATAGACATGTGTTAATGTCTATAAGACGCTGAAAAGAAGAAACTCATCTTTTTCTATCCCAGTAAAATCTATCAAACTCCACTCAAATCCAATGACTTTAAGTCCATTTGAATACGGGTGACTTCGGTTCCAGATTGTTACTGTTAAGCAATACCACCGAGACGTGGCACAACGTTCAATCACCTTACCTCTGATAAAACCCCACTTTCAGCCAGTATCAGATCATTGAAATATATTTTTAAAATTAGCAGATAAAATAAAGCCGGAAGGATCTGTAGTCCCTCCGGTTTTTAGTACCACCGCCAATGAGGATCTCCGGCCACTTT
>NZ_JBJYIN010000017.1:0-106774 GCF_046237015.1 Pectobacterium hainanensis | reverse complement strand
CCAATAACCAATAACCAATAACCAATAACCAATAACCAATAACCAATAACCAATAACCAATAGCTATATACTTCTAGTCGCTTTTAGCGGCTTATTTTATGTAGCTTCGTATTGCGCAGCATTCCGCACTATTCCGTAGTTCGTTCATTTAAATTGTTTTTAACTATTTGATTTATTGATGGTTTGTTTTTTCATTTCCTTTGTTAACTTAACGGAATAAAGAATATTTCAATGGAATTTATTTTATTTTAATGGATTTTATTCTTGCTAGAATCCCGATTTGTACACTTCTAAACTCCGCCATATACCAGCAAGCACGATGAGGTAACGATATGGCAGGCAGAAATATTCAGGACAACCAAGCATCCTTGATCTCTTCAAAAGAGGTGCTGCGTCGCGTCCAGCGTAGTAAATCATGGCTCTATAAGCAGTTGGCACAAAAGGCATTTCCCCAACCGATTAAGATCGGGGAACGTGCAATTTCCTTTGTTGAAAGTGAGATCGACGAGTGGATCAGCCAGCGGATCGCTGAGCGTGGGGAATGGAAATCATGAGAAGCGCTACCTACAGTGATATCGCCTTATCATCCATTGATGTTAGCAAGCTTTATACACTGGCTTTTTGGGGAAAGGATCAGTCTTTAGGTTCCGTATCACGGGCTTGTTTACGCTGGCGGCGCTTGATCTCACCCTTTATTGAGGCGACCACAAAACCGGCTGTACTTTCACCTTCTTCTTTCAATTTTTCAAGTTCATCAATCAAATCAAGAGGTACGCGAGATACTATCTGTTGCGATTTATTATTTCTTGAGCCCGTTGCCATATCTGCTTTTCCGTTATATTGGTGGCATTCAGTATATGCGAAAAATAAATGCAATCAATGCTTGAAAGTGGCATGCACCTTGTTCTATTGTAAGTGCATGCCACCTAATGATGGTGAGCAGAAAAGACAACGCCCCGTAGTGCTTGGAACACATACAGGGCGTCTAACCACAATGTTATCGGAGGTAACACGATGGCTGATTCACAGTCTACCCAAACTCGCCCCAAATATCAGTATCGTTTTCTGGCGCTCTATCGTGCGGATAGCGCTGCTAAGCCTTGCCGCCTGTCCGTTGAAGCCTATACCGAGCAGGAAGCCCGTCAGATCCTTGTCCCTCACTTCATCCTCTCTTTTGCTGGCCGCTTGCCAGTTGAGGTGGTACGCCATGTTTGATAACACACCGCTGGAACTGGATGAAATTATCGATCAGTGCCGCGCACTGGCCTATGCCGCTTTAAACATTACTGACTGGGAAGTGCGTGAAATCCTGTTGTTCGTTCTGCAAGAACGCATCGATCACCTGTACCGCACCAGACAGGTAGAACCAGAGGAAGCGGAGGTGCCGCAATGAATAATGATATGAAGCCGCTGTTATCAGGCTCACAGGGGGCGTCTATTAACGTGCTGTATTTCGATGCACAAGTGGGTGAGGATGACTTGTACGAGTGCGCCACGTCCCGCCTGAATGCCCTGTTAAACCTGAATAGTGAACTGGCTCGCCTGAATACTGACACTAGCGCAGGCATGGATCAATCAGCTCTTTCGGAGGTGAATAGTATCCTGCTATCAGATGCGATCACGATGCTGAATCACCTTCATAACATTGTGATTAAAGGTAAGCGTCGTGGACGTTCCATAAGCCCACAACTTAACGATGAGGCTATCTCAGGAAGTCAGGAGGTAGGACATGCGTAATCTGTTTCTGGGGCGTCCGCTACGGGGTGAGCGCTATCAAAGCGTCAGCGAAACCGGGTGGACGATTGAGGTGATTAGCGTCAGGTCAATCAACTATGAATCCGGCCAGGTAATGCAGGAGCCGGAAGTATTTTTCCTGTATGAGTCCAGTCAGCAACGTGGCGAAATGCCACTCAGTGAGTTTCGCCGCTCCTATCAGTTATTACCTGAGTATGTAGCGCGTAGAAAAGAAATGTCGCAGAACTATTACGAGCGACATTCTAACGTGGATAAAGACGATTACGCCCGCTATTTATAGCTGAAAATACCGGAATAACATGACCGAATATTATTTCGGTGAATCCTTGCATTCTGAATAAAGGGTAATCCAATGGATCGTGTCACTGCACAAGCGCTTAGCGCTAAAATGATTGCTGGTGAAGAGACTCAGAAAAATAATGAAGTTCATTCTCTCAGCATTGAAAGCTATCACAAAATGAATAGGGCTAAAAATGTGGCCTTTGGCCTGCATCTCCACGTAAGAAAACTGGAAGTAAATGCTGAACCACTTTTGTGGTTACCCGATATTTTCAGCTATCTCCACGATGATATTGATTCTGTACTGAATGAGTTGAAAGGGAAAGGATTGTGCAATGAATGGCTGAAGCAAGGAAAGGATTCGTTTCGGTGATTAACACATTTATTCACTTTCAATAAAAAAGCGCCGTTCAGCGCGGCGCTTTTGGAGCTATTCATGAATAACGAACTACACAAAGAAATTATAAAACGATTGATAACTGAATTCCAGTTTAAAGAACAGGAAGGGTATTTACGCTATGGTATTTGCCCCCACTGCCATAAGAAAGAACTGTTTACCAGTATCGAAAAACCTTACGTGCTGAAATGCGGACGGGAAAATAAGTGCGGGGCTGAAATTATCGTCAATGCCCATTACGCTGATTTATTTAATCACTGGTCTGAGCGCTACCCACGCACGGAAGCGTCACCTTGTGCGGCCGCAGATGCCTACTTACGTGAATCGCGTAATCTGGATATTACCCGTCTTGCAGGATGCTACACACAGGAAAGTTTTCACCAGAAGGGCATGGGGACAGCCACGGTACGCTTTTCGCTCCCCAGCGGTGGATATTGGGAGCGCCTTATTGATCAGCCGGAGCGATTCGAGCGCAAAGCCAATTTTCATGGCGGTTATGCCGGTCAATGGTGGAGTCATCCGGCTCAGGACTTGAGCAAGCAGAAAACGATCTGGCTGGTTGAGGGAATTTTTGATTCATTAAGCCTGATACAAAACGGGATCGCGGCGGTGTCTATCATGTCGTGCAACAACTATCCAGAACAGGCGTTGGCGCAACTGGCACAAAGTTTGGGAGAACGCCCCAGGCCGGTGCTGGTGTGGGCGTTGGACAACGATCCGGCAGGGAAAAAATACACCATTCGTCACGCTCGCCGGAGTCAGGAGGCAGGCTGGACGGTCAATGCGGCCTGTGTGCCTGTGGGCAGACAAAAACGCGACTGGAACGATCTGCACATTCAGGGAAAGCTGACTCCACGCGATCTAAAGGAATATCGCTATCAGGGGGATTTACTGCTGGCTGACAACGCCGCAGACAAAGCGCTACGGATTGCTGAGCATACCGAACGGCGGGAGTTTCATTTTGAATTTGATTCGCGTCTGTATTGGTTCAAGCTCGATCTGGACAGGCACATGAAAGCGGTTGAGCGGATTCAGGAGGGGGATATCCGGTTAAGTGAGCAGGAAGTAAAAGTGAAAGCGCTGAAAGAAGCCGGTGCCGTGGTAGAAATTGCCAACTGCTATCCCGTTCCTCTCTATTTCCAGCGCAGCGAGCCAACGGATGAAGCCTGGTATTACTTCCAAATCAATTTCCCTGGCTCCACACCGCCAGTGAAAGATATGTTTACTTCAGGCCAGCTTACCAGTGCGTCAGAGTTTAAAAAGCGTCTGTTACATGTGGCGAAAGGTGCCATTTATACCGGCAATACGAACCAGCTCGACCGTTTGATCCGTCAGGATCTGCCGGTGATTAAAGAGGTGCAGACGCAGAATTTTATCGGCTACAACAAGGTTTGGCAGGGCTGGATATTTAATGCTCTGGCGGTTTCTGGTGGCAAGTTTTACCACCTCAACAGTGAGGACTATTTCGAGATCGGCACACTGAGTGCCAAAAGCCTCAGCCATAGCCCTGTTCTGGAAATTAACGCTGACCTCAGCCAATTTAAAACGGACTGGGTACAGGATATCTGGACGGCATTTGGCGCTAAGGGTTACATCGCGCTGGCGTTCTGGCTGGGTTCATTGTTTGCGGAACAAATCCGGCAACAGTGCCGCAGCTTTCCGTTTTTGGAAATTGTCGGGGAGCCAGGAACGGGGAAAAGTACCTTGATCGATTTTCTCTGGAAGCTGTGTGGCCGAGATGATTACGAGGGGTTCGATCCAACTAAATCCACGGCCGCAGCCAGAGCACGAAACTTTGCACAGGTTGGCAATCTGCCCGTGGTGCTGATTGAGGGCGATAGAACGCAGGACACCTTACGTCAGCGGGCGTTTGATTTTGATGACCTGAAACCGCTGTATAACGGTAAAGGTATGCGGGCGACGGGGGTTAAATCCAACAATAATGAAACCTATGAGCCGCCGTTCCGGGGAAGTATTGTGATCGCGCAGAATGCGGATGTGGGCGGTTCACCGGCATTGCTTGAACGAATCGTGCATATTCACACGGATAAGAGCGCGCAGACGCCACAAACGCGGCATGCGGCTGAACGGCTTGAGCGAGCAACGACAGAGCAGGTATCTGGGTTTATCCTCAAGGTGACACAGGCAGAAACGGCTGTACTCGATGTGTTCAATCGTATCTATGAGCAGGCTAAAACCGAGCTGGAGAACCATCCAGAGATAAACCATAACCGTATTGCCAAAAACCATGCGCAACTGATCGCTATGGTTGAAACTTTACCGCTGGTCTTGCCTGTTCAGGCTGATGCCGTTCTTCAAACACGGCAGGCGTTGGTTGCGCTGGCCGCAGAGCGTCGTCAGGCATTGCGTACCGATCCACCGCAGGTTCAGGAGTTCTGGGAGACGTTTGAGTATCTGGATTCGCTCGATCGCTACGGATTGAACCACGCCGGAAAAGATAACAGGGAAGGGATGGTGGCGGTGAATTTCCAGCACTTTATCCAGATGGCATCTGAATATCGGGTTAACCAGTCATTTGTGATTAGCGACCTGAAGAAACAGCTTAAAGGCGGCACTGGCTTCCAGTTTACGGGCAACAAAGCCGTGCGTAGTCTCCCCAATGAGTTGTACAACAAGGGCAAAGGTCAGCATGATGTGATGCGTCCTGAAATCGTTCGCTGCTGGGTATTCAAACGTAACGAGCTACAGCACAGTTAATTCCGGCGATGCTGGCCAACGGATGGCCGGTATCGTTGATAGCTTTACCGTCCTTCACACTCTCCCCCTCATTCTCCCATACACACCCTCACAACTGGTTAAAAAATAGCCTTTATGTGCTGTTTTCAAAATTTTAGGGGGTACACCGGAAAAGCGTTACAACTGTTACAAGGTTAAAAAATACCATTTAATATATTGAATAATATGATTATTTAAGAAGTTTAAAACCGTTACAAAAGCGTTACAGAAGCGTCACGATGTAACGGTTATGAAGTGTTACAGAATGGGTTTTTAACTCATTGATTTTATTAGATGTAACACTTTGCATAACGGTTTGTAACGCCTAAAGTGTTACATAATTTTCTGTTGTTTATCAGTGTATTGGGTAGGGTTTTTATGAGGTGTAACGGTTGTAACAGTTTTCCGATGGGCAACTGGGAATTGACCTTATAAAAAGAGGCATTACTGGTATCTCAACATAGTCTTATTTTTAGGGATATAGGGGGAAGAAATTAAGGAGTGACGGATAACCATCAAGTTTGTTGACCATAATTATTATATACCCGTCATACTTCAAGTTGCATGTGCGTTGGCTGCGTTCAGTCACCGGAATCACTTATTCAAGTAAGCTCATCGGGATTCCTTCGTTTCGCCGCCTTCCTGAAACTTGAATTATTTAGGGTATAAAACTAAATAAATAGAATAATGGAGGTGATGAAAATATAAAAAATCACCACCTATTAATTTTATTTGGTTTTTTTAGCTTTCAATTGATAAGTCATTAATGGCATCAATTACGGGTTTGAAAACATTTATCGCTTCACCATAATACATGAAGTTTTTATATTCACCATTAGGATCTAATCCTTCCCTCTGTTTTTGTGTTAGAAGTACATAATAAATGGCCAATGATAACTCTTTAGCCACCCTAACTTCACTTTCAAAATTAATATTTAATTTTGTAATGACATCTTTATATGTTATTGACTTGGATGTTATTTTTTCTAGAAGAATAGGATTGTATACTTTTAAGAAAACCACTAAGGAAAATACACTTTCATAGCTAATATCCATGTTTGAAAATTCATTGTTTTTCTCTATAACTGAAAATATAGACAGGCAGCGTTCTGCTTCTCGTAAAGAGCATCCATTTATGTCTAGCAGATATGATAGTGATTTCATTATCCTACCGCCAGCAGGGAGTATTCTGTTAGTCTTATCAATTTTCAATAGATAGTCATAAATGGTTGATTTTTCATGTCTGCTGTAATTTTCCATGGTATTCTCTTTTTTCTTTGGTAAGGTGAACCAAAAATGCACAAATTTATTTAAATACATTCTTGAGTCAATTGAACCGTATCGATGCTCTATTATTTTTTGGAATTGCTCTCTGTTCATGACCAATAAGAAGATAAAACCATTGACAGAGAATAAGTGTTTTATCTTCTCAAGTAAATCTAAAGAAAAATCTGGCCTTGCTCTGTCTAACTCATCAACAATGAATATTGTTTTTTTTCCTTTTTCTTTGTTTATTTCATTCAAAACTGACTTAAAATGCTCTATGCTTGCCTCTTCATTATCTCCAGCAGTTATTCTTTCCTCAATAAATTTCTCTAATGGTGAGTTCAGCGAGTCGGAAATAACTTCTGATGATTTTTCTATAATGCTTCCATCTAATATGTTCGCAGTTAACGTTGATACTATTGCCTTAGAACTATTAAGTAAAAGGGCTTTTCCTACTTTTTTACTAGCAGATAAAAATTTCTTTCCTAATTTATCTTTTGTATTTTTCTCTTCCTTCAGGAGTGAGTATATTTTAGATGATAGTGCAGTGAATGGATCTGATTTGTAATCATTTTCGAAAGCATCAAAGTATATAACATCAAATTTTTCATGATGGTTTTTTTTAATCTCAGATTCCATCATTTTTACAAATGTAGTTTTACCATTACCCCAATTATCATCAAGAGCTAATACTAAATTAATGTCTGGTGATTTATCGGAAATTTTAAGGATTTGTTCGAAAAGTTTTTTCCTTCCAAAGATATCGATTGATGTGTCAAAACCATTATTCAAATCATATGATGGTGATATAACTGCCATATGGCTATCTCCTGAGGTATGTATAGGGAAGTGGGTTTTCCAATAAAATCTTATACTGCATATCTGCATATCTGCATATCTGCATATCTGCATATCTGCATATCTGCATATCTAAAAATCACTGCAAGATTCTGCACGGAAATGCACAATTTTTTTGATGCTACCATCTCCTTCCTGGGCCAGATCTAGCGCGGGTTTGCCCTTGCTGCACAACTGCACAAAAACGCGCCAGTTTAATGCGCGGGCGTGGAGGGGGGACAATTGCGCGCTGAGGGATCTGGGTGATACCGATGTTTATTTGCTGTAAGAAAGACCATGCTTATCTAACGCAGTATGAGACATGCCCTGTGATATCCATCAAAATGGAACGCTTAAAATCGTTTCTAGGGGCTTACATGAAAGCGGTAGCCAATTGCTAATCCTTGTTATATAGGCATGATATTTATTTTTTATTTGTGAATTATTTTGAGTGAAAACCACGGTGAGACTGATCAGTGCTCACTTAATGATAAGCGCAGCATAGAAAATGTTTGGCAGAGTCAGGTGCGGTGTAAGCGGTCTTTTGCCTGGAAAAAGTCGTATTACACCGGATGGGAAAGGATTACTTCAGGAATGGGAAGCGTTCATCAAAATTCATGTGGTAAACGGACTCAGGCGTAGCTGTGCTGGTGTTATCAGACTCTGGCGTTTGAGCCAGGTAGATTTGTACTGCATCCAGTATCAGCGCAGTGTAGCCACGCTTTGACCGTTTACACTGTCGCTCAATCTCTGCGTCGATCTGGTGAGGTACACGCAATGTCCTTATCCGTGTTTTACCGTTACTGCTGCCTTTCATGTCTTGATCCCCAGCATTGTGTAATACACCTAATTCTTCATCTGGTTGCAGGCCAGCAAAAGTATACTTCGGTGTAATACGCCGGCGACAAACATAATCGCGGGATTTCCCAAGCTCAGATGGTGAATATAGGTGTATTACACTACTGAGAAGGACGTAAAAATGACCAACCTTATTCATGACGCTATTTCAGATAAAAGCCCTGCACGGCAACGGCTGGATGAGATTGCTAATATGTTTTCTGCACTGGAGGCCGATATTGAGCAGGAACGGCGAACCCTAGCCAATCTTGTGGAAAGTCATCGTCAGGCAGAAGCAGAGCTAAAAGAGAATGATGGAAAGTGGGAAAGTACTCTCATGGAAAATAACGGCGTAGAGAATACTGAGTCAGAACGGGCTTTGTTTCTTACTACTACCGCTAAGGCTAAAATAGCCCGTTTATCTGTCTTGATGAAAGATCAAAAACAAAAGGTGGCCGAAATGAATATTCGGCTGGGTGGCATGACCGTTGAATATAATAATGCATTCTTGAATGTCGCAGCCCCCATCGTTAAACGTGAAGTTGATAAGGTTATTGAAGAAATTTATAACGTGATGGGTCCCAGTATTAAACGCGTTATTGGGTTATGCAGGCTGTATCGTATCAATGTACGAGATACACTTGCTGCATTTTATTTTTCTTCACAATATAAAAATATTCATGGTGAGGTGATTAATGTTGATGTTCTTGAAAAAATTAAATCTGAGGATGATGTAGAATCCTTAATTATCAATGCGATTAAAGATGTTATTCATCAAGACAATATTAATTTGACGGATGATGAACTACCGGACGATCACCCTGGTGCATATCCCAGAAGTGTTTTCGGAGCGATGAAAAATAAGCCTTCTCCTGCACAATTAGCACGTGCCAAGCACGATGCGGAATACAGAGAAAAACTGTTCACTGGGGAAATCCCATTTAGTAATTTGTGAGGCCAGCATGAAAAAGATGAAATTAACCTTCAAAGGCAAGGATATGTACGCCTCTCAGGAAGAGATTATCGCCTTGATGTCGGCTTGTGAAAAAGCACTGTCTGGACATAATGAGGGGAGACGTGAGCAGTATCTGAACCAACAAGATACTACTCAACATTTTAATCGCCATTTACCCGATGAGGGACGGCAGAGTTATTTGGCTGACTGCTAGGAAAGATACTGTCACAGGTAGCGCTACGGTGTGCTGCCTGTTCGTTGTCTGATGTGCTCACTCTCAGTTCTTCAATTGTGGTGAAGCAATGGCCGCATAACAAGTTTTCGCACTGGTGGTAGCGTCGATAACTGTTTTCTCCAATTTTTTCCACCCCTCTGTCTCCTGCGACTTTACCGCAGTATTTACAAGTGATCATAGCGGCCTTGTCTCATCTCTATACAGCGCGTTTTTATTGTTGCGGGGATGCTGGCGTTTTCTTCTGACTGGTTAAGGGCGACCTCATACCATTGCAATGATGTGCATTTAAATCCGCATTCTTGACCGGTACAAACGCGGTAGATTCTGCGCACATTAACATCTAAGATCATGCTTGTACGTGCTCGCATCCATGCCCCACATTTAGGACATTCGGGGAGTTTTTTACGTGGTTCCATACTGTGTTCCACTAAAAATATTGCTTATGCGTACATTATAACGGGAATACGATTGGGGGTACATTTGGGGGTATGAAAAACTTAGAATAAAATATTATCTATATAAATCATTTATTATCTTTATCAGTTATATTCCCTTCACTTCCAGTTATATTCCCTTCACTCTAAAAAATACCAACTGAATCAATCAATAACTGCAAGTTATTCTGTTTCGGTTTACCTCAATGTTGTTTTTCTCTTTTCCTGAACACTACATTAATGGGGATAGCGTCATAACCGTATTTCATCGGCTAATATTTCTTTTAGTTCATGTGTTAATGGAAGGCTTGTTTTCTCTCTAACTTATTTTCTCCAGAACGCATGGGCGTATGATTGGAAATAATCGATATGTTGTCAGAAAAAGAAGCGAGCTTGTTATCGTAGATACCTACCAGTGTTTGTACGGTAGTGGCTGGTTGGTATCGGGTATAACCATTACGTTGAGGGTATTACCGCATGGAATTCAAAGATTACTATGCCGCGTTGGAAATCGACCCCTCCGCCGATTTGAAAACAATTAAGACGGCTTATCGCCGATTGGCGCGCAAGTACCACCCTGATGTCAGCAAAGAGCACGATGCGGAAAATAAATTTAAGAATGTCGCAGAAGCCTATGAGGTGCTAAAGGACGATGCTCGTCGCGCGGAATATGATGAACTGAGGAAACACCGCGATGACCCTCGTTTCTCGGCGTCGCCTTCTGGCGCTGGTAGCGGCCATTCTTATTGGCACGCGTCTGCTGGTGAGGATCATGATTTCTCTGATTTTTTTGAGTCCATATTTGGCCGTCGGGCAGCGCAAGGCGATCAAACGCGTGCTTCCCATACTGCTTACGCTGAACGTGGCCGGGATATGGAAATGGAGATTCCTCTTTTTCTTGAAGAAACGTTAGCGGGGCAATCTCGTGAAATTTCTTATGTATTGCCTGTTTTTGATGCGTTTGGTCGGCAGACGAAAGACATGACTAAAACACTGAATGTGAAAATTCCGGCGGGAGTGGGCGATGGTGAGCGGATTCGTCTTAAAGGACAGGGATGTGCTGGCTTGGGAGGGGGGCCGAATGGCGATTTGTTCCTGACCATTCGTATTGCTCCGCATCCTTTGTTTGATATTGATGGTCATAATCTAAACATCGTCGTGCCATTAGCTCCGTGGGAAGCGGCGTTAGGAACCAGTATTGAAGTCCCTACGCTGACAGGGAAAATTGCTTTGACCATTCCGCCAGGTAGCCAAAGTGGAAGACGATTGCGCATTAAAGGGAAAGGATTAGCTGGTAAAAGCGGTGTGGGTGATCTGTACGCGATTCTAAAAGTGGTGATGCCACCGAAGCCGGACGAACATGCTGCGGCGTTTTGGCGACAGCTCGCTGAGCAGCAGGTCGCATTTAATCCTCGTGGTGAATGGGGGACAAAATAATGACGGAGAAAATGACATTTACCGTGGTGGAATTGTGTCGAACTGTGCATATCACTCAAGATGATCTGATTGAAGTAGTAGGATTAGGGGTGATCGTTCCACTTGAATCTGATGAACCGCATTGGATCTTTGACGAGCGGGCGTTCAGTTGTCTTCGCCGGGCCCAGCGGTTACAAATAGAACTGGATTTGGACTGGCCAGGGGTTGCCATGGCGTTAACGTTACTGGATCAAATTGATGAGCTTAAAAAGGAGAATGAGCGGTTACGCAGGCAGATTGAACATTTCATGATGATGCCCTGATGATGGTACGCTGAGGTATAATTATTTCGTGATTTTTTGCTTTGTTGAATTTTTTGCAACAAAAGCCATTCAATCGGTAAAGTAGAGGGGGAGTTATGTCAGTTTCTGCAAGAAATCAGTTAACTGGAGTCGTTTCCAGCGTTATTGAAGGGGCTGTTAATAATGAAGTCGTTTTAACGCTGAATGGCGGGGACCAATTGACAACGGTGATCACCAAAGCCAGCAGTGATTCTCTAAGCCTATCTCCGGGTAAGACCGCGATTGCATTGATCAAAGCGCCTTGGGTGATTTTGGCATCGGCAGACTGCGGATTGAATTTTTCAGCACGGAACCAGTTTTTAGGAACGGTGACGAAAGTGATTAAAGGCGCGGTGAATGCGACTGTGCATGTCGAAACCAGTAATGGATTAAAACTGACGTCTAGTATCACGAATGAAAGCGTTGATGAAATGGCGATTGCCACAGGAAGTCGTGTGATCGCGTTGATTAAAGCTTCCAGCGTGATTCTAGCGACAAAAAAATAATCTTATCTGGCTGTTCTTTCATCGTGCAGCGATCCAGACAGACCCGGCCCATGGAGGGGGTGGGTCATGCAACTGAGGTAGTGGTAGCCTGAAGAGAAACTGGCTGTTCTTTATGCATGATGAGAAGAAAGGCTTGCTATGCAAAATCATTCATGCGTTAATACCTCCATCGGCCTGTCATACAGACCTATTTATGAAAGACATTGTAATTAAGTAGTTCCTAGTTCAAGCGATGTATCCAATCTCTTATCCGACGAATTTCCTTCTTATAAGCGCCCATAAGTAATCACTGTAACAGTCCCTGTTCGGCCCTATTGTGGCTATCTTAATATTAAAGGAAATTCTCGATGTCTAATAAAATGACTGGATTGGTTAAATGGTTTGATGCTGGTAAAGGTTTCGGTTTTATTACCCCGACCGATGGCAGCAAAGATGTATTCGTTCACTTCTCTGCCATTCAAGGCCAGGGTAACGATTACAAGAGCCTGGACGAAGGTCAGAAGGTAGAATTTAGCGTTGAAAGCGGCCAGAAAGGTCCATCAGCGGTGAATGTTACTGTAATCTAACGGTCTTTTTTGATGTTAGCCAGGTAGTGTTCATTGTGTCTCTACCTGTCATCGTCAAGAAACGTTGATTTTGTATAAGCCCCTCAGCTTTTTTCAGGGGCTTAATTATTTGTATTGCTATCACTCCTCTCCCCTTGTGAATTCGAGTATGATGTAAACCACTTTAGGCCTTCAGGCTGGTTGGTTCGAGTACTTCCCATGATCTCCTCATAATTAGCCGTGCTTTCTTGTGTTAACCACACAGGTTGTGATGGCTAGTATCAATTTCATACACCACAGCAACGATAACAATTAAATAGTGTCTCAGTAGATGTAGCGCGATGAGAGCGATTCTTTGATGCGGTACGTTATTTGACCACTAAAAGATGAGTCTCATGAAGATTAAACAAACATTTACCAGGGCATTGCTTCATCCTCGCTATTGGTCTACATGGTTCGGTTTGGGGATACTATTTTTGCTGGTACAGCTTCCCTATCCGCTGTTGATGAAAATAGGCAGTAGCGCAGGTCGTTTCTCCCGCCTGTTTCTTAAACGTAGGGTGGCCATCGCCCGACGTAACCTTGAGTTGTGTTTCCCCAATATTACAGATGCCGAGCGAGAAGAAATGATCGTCAATAATTTTTCTTCGTTGGGTATGGCGTTAGTTGAGACGGGTATGGCTTGGTTTTGGTCAGATCGTCGTGTGCGCCACTGGTTTGATGTTTCTGGCCTGGAGAATTTACAGCAGGCTTGTGCGAAAAATCACGGCGTTATGGTGATTGGCATTCACTTTATGTCGCTTGAATTAGGCGGCAGAGCGATGGGATTGTGCCAACCTATGATGGCGATGTATCGACCGCACAATAATAAAGTGATGGAGATGGTGCAAACCTGGGGACGCTCTCGCTCCAATAAAGCGATGATCGATCGTAAGGATTTACGTGGCATGGTGCACAACTTGCGGCGTGGAGAGGCGGTATGGTTTGCACCCGATCAGGATTATGGCCCTAAAGGTAGTGTATTTGCCCCCTTCTTCGCGGTGAAAAAGGCGGCTACGACCAGTGGAACCTATACGATTGCTCGTTTAGCAAAGCCCGCGATGATCACGACGGTATTGATCCGTAATCCGAATGCTTCAGGTTATCGTTTAGTGATTCAGCCAGAGCTTCAGGATTACCCTTACCATGATGAGCAGGAAGCTGCATGTTATATGAATAAGGTTATTGAACGTGAGATTATGCGCGCACCAGAACAATATCTGTGGCTGCATCGCCGTTTCAAAACGCGCCCGGTAGGGGAAGTATCGCTCTACGCCTGAAAATATTGGAAACAGATTTTTGACTCCATTCCAAATATGTCAGGAACAGATTTAAACGTAGCGTGCGGCGGTCACGTTGAGGTGAAGCTTATGGATGAGCCAAATAACTTACGTTGCCGATGCGCGAACAACGCGAAAGATGATGAGGATAGCAACAAACAAAAATGGCCGCCGAATGGCGACCATTTATCGTTATCGTAAAAACGATTAACGGAAGATAGCGTGGGGGGTAACACCGCGATAGGTTTTGCCCAACGCTTTTAATATTTGATTAATTTTACGGACAACACTCATCTTTTTATCCCCTCACATGCTCTGGAATTATTGGTTGAATGTACCGAAACTGATGTTGATGTTTTCGAACATAGCGATGATTTTGTTTAACAGTTTCATTTTGAATTCCTCGTTAGATTGTTTTTTTGTGATTAACTTCACGTTTTTAAAGATACGCCGACAGACAGGTTAGGTCAACTTTTTTGTGACTTGAATCACAAAAAAAGTGAAGGTGGAGTTTGTTTGAAGTGGACTGATGTTTTGAGTTCGCCCTATAACCCGGTGTGGCAACACGCGGATGCTTTGTTCTGTGTCTTGAAATATCGATAAATAGTATCGATTAGCAGTTGAAATCAATGTAAGCGAAGCAGGATAATTACGGGCTGCAAAAATTTCGTGGTTTGGCACTCGGTGAGCTAATCGTTTGCGTGCCTGATCATTAGGTTTATCGTACATCTTGTTATCCACGATGTACTCCCGGTGCAAGGCTGGGAACCACCTACGATTTACCATTACATAGTGACATTTCAGGGGATACACCATGTCAAATACGACACGTCAGGCAGATAGTGTGGTTCGTCCACACAATGCGCTTGATGCATATTTTAAAATCACACAGCGTGGGAGCAGCCTGCGTCAGGAAGTGTTAGCAGGGCTAACCACATTCCTCGCTATGGTTTACTCGGTTATTGTTGTTCCGGGCATGCTGAGTAAGGCTGGTTTTCCGCCAGGCGCCGTATTTGTTGCTACCTGTTTGGTTGCCGGTTTGGGGTCATTGCTGATGGGGTTGTGGGCTAATCTGCCCATGGCGATTGGTTGTGCTATCTCTTTAACCGCATTTACTGCTTTTAGTCTGGTCTTGGGGCAGCAGATTAGCGTACCTGTTGCGTTGGGGGCGATTTTTCTGATGGGGGTGTTGTTCACCATCATTTCCGCAACGGGGATTCGTACCTGGATTTTGCGTAATCTTCCGCTTGGGGTCGCACACGGCACGGGGATTGGTATTGGCCTGTTTTTGTTGATTATCGCGGCAAGCGGTATTGGCCTGGTAATCAAGAACCCGATTGATGGTTTGCCTGTCGCATTGGGGGATTTCACTTCTTTCCCTGTGATCATGGCGCTGCTGGGGCTGGCTGCAATTATTGGGTTAGAAAAATGCCGCGTGCCCGGCGGGATTTTGCTGGTCATTGTTGTTATTTCCATTTTGGGGCTAATTTTTGATCCTAATGTGAAATACGAAGGTTTCTTTGATTTGCCGAGTCTGACTGATGACAACGGTACTTCACTTATTTTCAATCTGGATATCATGGGCGCGTTACAGCCGATGGTGTTGCCGAGCGTACTGGCGCTGGTGATGACGGCGGTTTTTGATGCGACAGGTACGATTCGTGCGGTAGCAGGGCAGGCCAATCTGTTAGATAAAGACGGACAGATTATCAATGGTGGTAAAGCGTTAACGGCTGACTCCGTTAGTAGTATTCTTTCCAGCATGGTCGGTACTTCACCTGCTGCTGTGTATATCGAATCTGCCGCCGGTACGGCTGCGGGAGGCAAAACGGGGTTGACCGCGACGGTTGTCGGCGTGCTGTTTCTGCTGATGCTGTTCCTGGCACCGTTGTCCTATTTGGTTCCTGGCTATGCGACAGCACCTGCGTTGATGTACGTGGGCTTGTTGATGTTGAGCAACGTGTCCAAACTCAACTTTGATGATTTTGTTGACGCCATGTCTGGTCTGGTGTGTGCCGTGTTTATCGTGCTGACCTGTAATATCGTGACGGGCATTATGTTGGGGTTCAGTTCGCTGGTTCTGGGACGGGTATTCTCTGGTGAATGGCGTAAGCTGAATGTCGGTACCGTCGCCATTGCTGTGGCTCTGGTCGTGTTTTACGCGGGTGGTTGGGCGCTTTAACTCTGTTTGTTTTAATTCTGCTTGTTTTAATTCTGTTTGCTTTGAGGGGCGGTTAGCCCCTCTCTGCTTTCTTTACCCTTCAATGATTTCCTCTTCCCCGTTTTATCTTCGCTTTTTGTGAATACTCATTATCTGAGCCACCGGATGATGTACTGGCATGATGTTTTTCATTTAACGCATAAGTTAAGTTGAATTTATAATTAAAAGAGCCATTAATAATGGATTATTATGCGAATAATAAAATGGTTCATAAGAGTTTTTGCTAAAGAATAATGAAATTTACTCTCTGTTGTCCGTTTTGATGTATTTGGTTAATACCATTGATGGATATTCCTGCTATGCAGGAATGAGCCAGTGCTGACTATATAAATTAACGTTTCTTGATCTTATAACGAAAGTTTTTTATTAAATCCAGGGTTAAATAGAACATTTCGTCATGTCGATAATGTTTTATTTTTGATTCAATATAACTAAAAAAGAGAATGCTACAATATGAAGCCTAATGAACGCTTGCAGGTCGCTCTTGCTAATGGCGTTCCTGATTCCGTCCCTGTAGGTGCGTGGGGGCACTTTTATATTTAGGAAGTTAAAACGGTTGATTTTGCTGCCACGATGGTTGAGTTCTATCGCCGTTATCATTGGGATTTTATTAAAGTCCATTCACGAGCCAGTTATCATGTTGAAGGTTGGGGATATACCTATCGGCCTTCGGCGGATGCCTCGACGTTACATCACTGTTTATCCTCTCCGATTTCACAGCCTGAAGATTGGGCGAAGTTACGTCCATTAGATCTGACCTGTCCACCATTGGCAGAGCAATTGGCGATATTACGCCTGATTCGCCGACAGGTTGGCCCGAATGTACCGATTATCATGACAGTTTTTTTGCCTTTGGATGTGGCTGACAAACTGGTTGATCGTAATACGGAGTTGCTTCGCCAGCATCTGACTATCGCGCCAGAACTTGTTTGCAACGCCTTGGATGCGATTGCCACTACGTTTGCCAATCTTGTTCGCGCACTGGTGAATGAAGGGGTGGATGGGATTTATTTTTCCAGTAAATGGGCTAATAGCAAGCATATGTCTGCATCTGATTATCTGAAATGGATAAGGCCTTATGATCTGCGGGTGATGAATGAAGCCAAAAGTTTGTGGTGTAATTTTTTACACTTATGTGAGAGCGATATTTACCTAAATGATTGCCTGGATTATCCGGCGCAGGTCATGCACTGGGATACGGCATCTGGAAATAACCCTTCCTTTGCTCAGGTTCGCCAGAAAGAGCCGTCACTCGTCGTGAGCGGGGGAATATCCTCTTCACTGCTAGCTCATGGTCATGTTGATGATGTACGACGAAGTGTAAGAGAAGCAATTGAGCAAACTCAGGGGCGTGGTTTTATTCTGGCTCCAGGTTGTTCTGTCCTTATTGGAAAAACACCACAAGAAAATCTTGATGAATTACGGCAAGCCGCTCAACTCTACTAATGCTATGCCGGGAAATAAATATTGATATTCAGGGGAACGATATTATGAGTGCCAGACAATTACACGATCGGGCTATTGTTATTGATGGCTTACAGACCAGTGAATGGACTCGGGATAATTTTATTGAAATGCGTGAAGCGGGCCTGACTGCGGTTAATTGCTCTTCTGTACTGTGGGAAAATTTCCGTGAAGGTATTGCTTATGTATCCCAGTGGAAACATCTGTTACAGGAAAACAGCGATTTAATTCGTCCGGTAAAAACAGTGGCCGATATTGATGCCGCGAAGCAGGAAAACCGTACCGGAATTATTCTTGGCTGGCAAAACACCTCTCCATTAGAAGATAAGCTGGACTATATCGAGATTTTCAAAGATCTGGGTGTTGGCATTATGCAACTCACCTATAACACCCAGAATTATTCCGGCGCGGGTTATCTTGAGGAACGTGACAGCGGGCTAACCGGTTTTGGTAAAGAAGTGCTAGCGGAAATGAATCGCGTCGGTGTGCTATGTGACCTGAGTCATGTCGGCGATCGTACCAGCGCCGATGTCATTAATGCCTCACGAGCTCCCGTCTGTATTTCCCATGTATTGCCACGAGCGTTGAAGGACGTGAAGCGAAACAAACCTGATGAGCTGCTAAAAGGCTGTGCCGAGAAAGGCGGCATTATTGGTATCAGCCTTTTCTCGCCAGGGCTCGCAGCAGGTAACGACGCCACTATTGATGATTATCTCGATGCCATGAGCTATGTCATTGAGTTGGTGGGCGAAGATCACGTCGGTATCGGTACGGATTTTTCACAAGGCCGCCCTCGTCCGGGGCCGTATTTGCTTTGGGCTAACCGTGATAAAGGCACCGCCCGCAAGTTAACGGAATTCGGGTCCGTAAAAATCAGTAAGCCGCAGGGGATTGCGCGTATCAGTGAGGTGCCAAACCTGACTGAACGTATGCTCTCTCGTGGGTGGGATCTTGATCTGATCCTGAAACTTCTCGGTAAAAACTGGCTGAATGTCCTTGGTTCAGCATGGCAGCCCGCTGTTACACCAGCAGTAACATCTCATTGATTGGGGAGAACAACATGCAAAAGAAAACATTATCCCGGCTTTCTTTATTAAAGACGGTGGCCAGCTTAAGCATGCTCCTCAGTGCTGCGCTAACCCCTCATTTTTCATCTGCCGCTGAGAATGAGGTCGTGAATATCGTTGGTTTTTCTGGCGTATTCGCTGACAACTATAAAAAGTTTGTTATTGAGCCGTTTAAAACTAAATATCCCAATATTGAAGTCAATTACCAGCAAAGTAAGAATTCTGCTGAATCTCTGGCATTGCTGGCGTTGCAAAGAAACAATCCGAAAATTGACGTGGCGCTGATCGACGTTGCCGTTGCGATTCGAGCTAACGAACAGGACTTATTTTCTCCCCTTGATGCGAAAATTGTCAGCAATCTGAAAGATATTCCCGCGTGGGCCAATATTGACGACAACCGGACGATTGCCTTCTCGCAAGATAATCTGTCCATTCTGTATAACACCGACAATGTGAAGCAGCCGCCGCAAAGCTGGAACGACCTGACAGACAGCCGATACAAAGGAAAGATTGCAGCACCGCTGGGTGATACTCGTGGCGTGATTCTGCTGCCAATTCTAACCAAACTAAAAGGCGGTGATTATAAACAAAGCATTGATCCGGGCATGAGTGTGCTGAAACAAATCGCGCCGAATGTTTCAACCTGGGATCCCGCACCGGATTGCTACGCTGTTATTCAAAGTGGTGAGGCGGATTTAGCGATCTGCTGGAATGGCCGTGCACAGTACCTTCACGATACGCAGGGTGGAAAGATTGGTATCGCTTTACCTAAAGAGGGCAGCATTGGCCAGACCAATACCATTAATCTGGTGAAGGGATCGACACATTCTCATGCGGCTCAACTGTTTATTAATTATGCCATCGGTGTGGAAGCACAAACCCTTTTCGCTGAAAAAAGCTTTTATGCGCCAGTGAATCAGACGGTAACGCTGGAAGATGCTGTCGCGGCCCGTATTTACGGCAGTAAAGAAGCGCAGGCGGCGCAATCGTCACTGGACTGGCCTTGGATCGCGAAACAATACGCACCGTGGATACAACGTATCCGTCGTGAAGTTATTGCGAGTCACTAATCACTGATGTTGGCAAGGGTTGTATGTCTGATTTCCATGTTGTGGTAGAGGATTTGGTAAAAACGTATCCGGGATCGACAACGCCATCTGTTGACCATGTCAGCTTTTCGCTGCCACAAGGGGAGATGCTGGCGTTGCTGGGGCCTTCTGGCTGTGGCAAGACGACGATGTTACGTATGATCGCTGGGCTGATAGAACCGGATACGGGGACAATCAGTCTGAATGGTCGTGATATTTCGGCTATTCCCGTTTATCAGCGCAATATTGGTATGGTTTTCCAGTCATATGCCTTATTCCCGCATATGACGATTGCGCAGAATGTCGCTTTTGGTCTGGACGTGCGTAAGGTTGGAAAAGCGGAACGGGAGAGTCGTGTCAGGAAAGCGTTGGATCTGGTTAAGCTAACTGGTCTGGGCGATCGCCGTGTTAGTCAGCTTTCTGGCGGGCAACAGCAGCGTGCGGCTATTGCTCGTTCACTGGTCATTGAACCGGCGTTGTTGTTGTTCGATGAGCCGCTCTCTAATCTTGACGCCAAATTGCGTGATGAAATGCGTGATGAGATCCGCGATATCCAGCGGCGTACCGGCGTTACCGCAATCTTTGTCACGCACGATCAGGATGAAGCGTTGTCGATGGCGGATCGTCTGGTCGTGATGTCAAATGGGCGTTTAGAACAAATTGGTACGCCAAGCGATATTTTTGATCGTCCGCAAAGTGACTTTGTTGCTCGGTTTATTGGCAGTGGTAATTTTTTCTCTGCGCTGGTCACCGGTGAGGGTATCGGGGAGATTTCAGGTTTAGGTTCTCTTCATATTGCCAGCGATACGCCACGGGGGGAGTCAGTCAATGTACTGATTCGACCGCATCGTCTGGTACCGGTGTTCTCTGACCAGCGCGATGGTGTTAACCACTTCCGAGGTGTGGTGGAGCGCATCGTTTATCGTGGGCAAGTGCAGGCGCTGATGGTGCGATGCGGTCAATATCAGCTGCAAGCTGAAATTTTTACCCATGTTGGCTATGTGCCGAAAGTGGGCGAAGCGATAACTTTCATGGTTGATCCTGCTGATGTCACGCTAATCGGGCGGAATGCGGCATGAAAAAACATAAGCAACAACGTGTTTTGCTGTTGATGCTCCTGTTTCCTGGGCTGCTGGCCTTGGGCGTCACCTTTCTGGCACCGCTGATTTGGCTGATGAGAACATCGCTTTCTTCATCCGCATTTGGCGGAACGGGGTCAGCCTGGACGTTTGAGTCCTACCACAGCATTTTGGTTGATTCTTTTTACTGGCAAGTGGCGGCGGATACGCTGTTATTAGGCGTTGTTGTCAGCGTAACGGCGGTTGTTTTGTCTTACCCCGTCGCATTATTCCTCATTCGTAGTACCAGCCGCTGGCGTGGTGTGCTGACGGCGTTGGCGATAGCACCATTGTTGACGTCAATGGTGGTGAGAACATATGGCTGGATGGTGCTGCTGGGAGATAAAGGCGTGATCAACAGTCTGTTACTGGGTCTGTCGCTGATCGAATCGCCGCTGAAACTAACGAATAATTCGCTGGGTGCCAGCATTGCTTTGGTCGAGATATTGATGCCTTACGCTATTCTGGCAATGCTGAGTGGATTTGGTCGGCTGAATAGCCAGTTAGAGGAAGCCGCCAGTATGCTGGGTGCTAATCGTTGGCAGGTATTCTCCCGCATTGTTTTGCCGCTAAGTCTGCCTGGCGTTTTGACGGCTGCGCTGTTGGTCTTTGTGCTGGCGATATCCTCGTTTGTTACGCCGCGATTGATGGGGGGAGGTCGGGTGTTCGTGCTGGGTACGGAAATATTCAGTGAAGCCACGGTAACGCTGAACTGGCCGCTGGCCGCCGCTTTGTCATTTATCCTGTTATTTTTGTTCGGCAGCATTATTGTTTTTTATCAGCGAGCATTACGCTCTCTGGAAGGATAGAGGCTCAGCATGACATATCACCGCATCGCTACGGGTAAGCTTGCCTGGCGCACTTTGATTGCACTCATTTATCTTTTCTTGTTGGCACCGATTATCGTCGTGTTGATCATTTCGTTCGATACCCGACAGTATCTTGCTTTTCCGCCAGAAAGCTTTTCTTTTGGGTCATACAGCAAGGTGCTCAACAACGCCGAGTTTATTGCGGCCTTCTGGCGTAGCCTGGCGATTGGGATTACTGTTGGGACGATCGCTGTTATCTTTGGCATTTTGCTTTCTCTGGCGCTGACTCGCTTTCGTTTTCGAGGACGGCAACTGGTGACATTTCTGGTTGCCGCGCCGTTTCTGGTTCCACATATCGTGTTGGCCGTTGGCTTGATGCTGGTATTTGCTCCGCTGGGGCTACTCGATAGCTATGTCGGGATCATTTTGGCTCATCTAGGTATCACCATTCCTTATACTGTTCGTACGATCACCATGAGTCTATTGACGGTTGATCCTCGTCTGGAAGAAGCGGCGTTGATCCACGGTGCTCGGCCTTTCACCGTATTTCGACGTATTACGCTGCCGCTGATTCGGCCCGGCCTGATTGCGGGAGCGGTGATTGCTTTTCTGATTTCCTTTGATGAAGCCACGTTATCGCTATTCATTGTCTCGACCCATACTTCAACGTTACCGACACAAATTTATCACTATCTTGAATATTCCACAGACCCGCAGATCGCCGCGCTTTCTGTCTTGCTAATCTTGATTTCTGTGATTGTCGTGGTGGTTCTCGAACGGCTCGTTGGGCTACGAAAGGCGTTCTGAATCATCGCTTTTTTATTCTTGAGCAGCAGGGAAATATCATGATTGTGCAAACACAGGCAGGCTGGGTAGAAGGCTTTATAGAAAATGATATTCCCACATTTTTGGGGATACCCTACGCGGCACCGATTACTGAAGAAAATCGTTTTTTGGCACCTCAACCTGTCGAGCCATGGCAGGGCGTTCGTTCCGCTAAAATGTTTAGCCCTGTTTGCCCTCAGTATCCTACCTACGGGCCTGTTGGCAGTGCTGCCACGTCGCGTTTACTGATTGGTAATGATTTTCTTACGGTCAATGTTCGAACTCCCGATTTAATGGGAAAGGCTCCCGTATTGGTCTGGATTCATGGTGGAGGTTATGCCGTGGGTTCTGCCAATGAACCACTGCTGCAAACGGGCGCGTTTGCGGCCAGCGGCGTTGTTGAGGTAAGTGTAAATTATCGGCTGGGCGCATTGGGGTTTATGCATTTGGGTGGGGAATGCCCGGATAATCGGGGATTGCTGGATCAAATCGCGGCGTTGCGCTGGGTACAAAACAATATCGCCGCGTTCGGTGGCGATCCCCGACGGGTTACGTTCTCCGGACGTTCCGCTGGTGGCTTTTCTGTCGCGGCGGTAATGGCGATGCCCGATGCCAGCGGGCTATTTTCGCAGGTGTTACTCCAGAGTGGGGCGAGTACAGCGGTATCCTCAAAGGAAGATGCACAGAAAGTCACGAACAGAATGTTACGTTCGTTAGGCATTAACGTAGGCGATTTATCAACGTTGTCGATAGAGCGTCTGCTGCTGGCACAGAAAGCTATTTGCGATGAATCCTATCACCATCATGATTATGAACGAGATGGTGGGGTAACTGCACTTGGCGTGCCTTTTGTGCCTGTCATTGATGCGCGTTCGCTGCCGTACCATCCGGAACAGGCGGCAAAAGCAAGGTTGGTGGCGCAGGTACCGATGATGATCGGTTGCACGACGGGAGAGTATATGACTCATTCCCAGGTGCATTCTGCGCTGACGTTTGCCGATGCGGCGCAACGATTAGATCCTCGAGTCAGGCCATTTGGATTACGTGGTGTGGATATTATCCATCGCTACCGTGAGCATTTACCTGACCATACTGCGCTGGGTTTGTGGCGTGCGATAGGTGGCGATCTGGTTTTTCAAAACCCATCGACCCGCTTTGCTCAATATCATTCTCGCTATCAGCCTGTTTATAAATACCTTTATGGCACGATTGAAGATGATGAGCGGGGTGCCCCTCACGGTGCTGAGGCTGGGCATGTGTGGTATCGGGATCGCGCCGACCTCCATCATCTTCGAGCAGACCAGCGGATAATCGACGCTAAGTTTGCCCGAACGCTGCATACGCTTTGGTCTTCATTTATTCACCATCAACCTCCTGCGAGTGAAAACGTACACTGGCAGACTTTCAGTGAGGCAAAGCCGATTGTTTTACGGTTGACGCCGGAAAAAATCTGGCATGAGGTCGATCCGTTTGGTCAACGTATTCACTGGTGGAAAACGGAATGAAAAATAGACGAAGTTAATGGAGGGTTAGCATTTTTTTATTTTATGCCAGACCTTCCGTTAACTCGTTGATCAGCGTGTCGTTGATGTGCCTAGGATCACGATTTTCTGTTCTTTCGAACGGCCTCTTTTTCTGCTTATTGACCTCTTCTTCTCTCGTTTGATTTCTGTCTTTTCCGTTATGCTGAATCAGAATTTGCCTGTCTATGGGGATGTTTCCCGTTCAGTGTGATCTCGCCTCGGTATTGGATGAAAAAATTGATCAAAAAAGTAGAACATAACCGTAAATTTCTTCACTCAAAAAACCATTTTAATGACAGAATAAACGCGTTAAATGTACGTTCATGGTCGGGTAGGTAGATAGCCAATCTTTTAATGCAGCAGGAGATAGTCTAAGGAAAGCATGGAAATCTTTTTTACTATTCTTATTTTAACCCTGATGGTGTCGTTATCAGGGGTGGTTACACGAATTTTACCTTTTCAAATCCCTCTGCCACTCATGCAAATTGCGGTTGGTGCCATATTGGCTTGGCCCCAGTTCGGTTTGCATGTCGATTTCAATCCTGAATTATTCATGGTGTTATTTATCCCCCCGCTGTTGTTTGCCGATGGTTGGAAAACGCCAACGCGTGAGTTCCTGAAGCATGGCCGCGAAATTATTGGTTTGGCGCTGGTTCTGGTGCTGATTACCGTAGTGGGCATTGGTTATTTCATCTATTGGATGGTGCCGGGGATGCCGTTGATTGCGGCTTTCGCTCTGGCTGCGGTGTTATCGCCGACGGATGCGGTGGCGCTTTCCGGCATCGTCGGCGAAGACCGTATACCGAAAAAGCTGATGGGTATCCTTCAGGGCGAGGCGCTGATGAATGACGCTTCCGGTCTGGTATCGCTGAAGTTTGCCGTCGCTATCGCGATGGGAACCATGGTGTTTACAGTTTCCGGCGCAACGCTGGCGTTTATCCAGGTCGCACTCGGGGGACTGCTGGCGGGTGTGGCGGTGACCTGGTTATACAGTAAATCATTACGTGTGATCAGTCGTTGGAGTGGCGGGGATGCTGCGACGCAGATTGTATTGATGCTGTTGCTCCCATTTGCGGCTTATCTGATTGCCGAACACATCGGCGTATCGGGCATCTTGGCTGCGGTGGCTTCTGGGATGACCATCGGTCAGTCTGGGGTGATCCGCAATGCGCCGCTGAACATGCGGTTACGCGCCAACGGTGTCTGGTCGATGCTCGAGTTTGTCTTTAACGGTATGGTGTTCATTATGCTGGGGTTGCAGTTGCCCGGTATTCTGGAAACCTCGGTGATGCAGGCAGAGTTGGATCCGACGGTGGAAACCTGGATGCTGTTTACAGATATCGCGATCATTTATGCCGCATTGCTGCTGTTGCGTTTTTGCTGGCTGTGGATGATGAAGAGATACAGTATGCATATCCAGAAGAAACGTCCGATGGTATTTGGGCAATTTACCACGCGTGAACTCTGGATCGCTTCATTTGCAGGGGTTCGCGGTGCGATAACGCTGGCGGGTGTGCTCTCAATTCCCTTGTTATTAACGGATGGCACGGCTTTCCCATCACGCTATCAACTGGTGTTTATTGCGACCGGCGTGATTCTTTTTTCTCTGTTGTGTGGCGTATTAGCCTTACCCTTCTTACTACGTGGTGTTGTGGTTGCCGATAAAGCTGTCTATGCGAAAGAAGAGCGAATGGCTCGCGTTGCGGCGGCGGAAGTGGCGATCAAGAGCCTGTATAAAATGGAAGAGCGACTGGCGGCAGATAGCGAGGAAAACATTGATGAACAAGTATTGAAGGAAGTCAGCGCCCGCGTTATCGGGAATTTGCGACGACGGGTAGTAGATAAAGACGATCCTGAAAACAGCTTGTTGATCGAGAATCTTGAACGGCGTTTTCGCCTAACTGCGCTGAATTCTGAACGTGCGGAGTTGTATCATCTGCGTGCGACCCAACAGATCAGCAATGAAACACTGCAAAAAATGCTGCGCGATCTGGATCTGCTGGAAGCCGTGCTGATCGAACGGGAGTAGTCATCCGACCTTACTGGATTGTACTTCCTTGATTTACTTCCTTTCCTGTGGCCCCCTCCGCATAAACGGTAGGGGCCATCTTATTTCTTTTACGATCGGCTACCGCAACCGGATTGTAAACTGCTTGTCACTAAATGATAATGATTGTTATTATCTACGATAAAACACATAGACGATGATTTTTTGCCCATATTGAACCTGACTCAGGTTGCGATGGGTGATATCTGCTATGGCAGACCAACAATAATAAATTAAGTATTAACCATAAATTAACTATGTATATAGGCCACGTTTGGTAGGGGAAAGTTATGCGGGTACTGGTGGTTGATGATGATTCTGTACTGTGCCATTGGCTGGGCTCTAAATTACATTCGCACGGCCATTCGTGCCGTATGGTTCATGACGGTGAACACGCCTTAAAGGCAATAAAAGATGAAGTTTATGACGTGGTGTTACTGGATAGAATGCTGCCCGTCATGGATGGATTTACCGTATTACGCGAATTACAGGGATCGCGTCATCCGCCCATTATGCTGCTTTCTGCTTTGGATCGAGATGTTGATCGGGTCATGGGATTAGAACTTGGCGCAGAAGATTATCTGGGTAAGCCTTTTAATTTTAATGAGCTTAGATTACGTCTGGATATTATGGCGCGACGTGGCAAACGCCATGCCGATAATGCCTCACTGTTGGTATTTGAAGATCTGCAACTTGATCGCCTGCAACGGGTGGCCTGGCGTGGAGGTCAACGCATCGATTTGACAGATAAAGAAATCAAGTTATTGATTATACTAATGGAAAATCCTGGTCAGGCGATAACCAGAACCATGCTGCTTGAGAGAGTATGGGGTTATAATTTTGATCCGCAAACCAATCTGATCGATGTGCATATGTCGAAACTGCGTTCAAAAATTGATAAAGGGTTTCCACGTCCTTTAATTAAAACGCTACGGGCGATGGGCTACGCGTTAGGTTCTGTTGACAAGGATCGTGCTGATGTTGGCAGCCACGCTGAATAAGATAAAAATAAAAAAACTGGGGCGTCGTTGGCAGGTAAAAATAAAGCATTGGCAACTTGTTGGTGCGAGCCAATACCCTGACTTTTTATGTACCTCAAATTTCCGGCAGGCGATCACCATCGTTTTTTTGTTTTTGCTGATGATGTTGATGTGTATTATCGGCTTCAGTTCATTAAGTGAAACGCTAATTAGAACCCATGTCCGCGAAGTTATTCTGGGTAATATTTATGATTACTCGATGCAGTCGCGTTTAAGTAATGCAAATAGTCTGGTTACTCAACTCAGACAGGATAATCTGGCTAAAAATGATGAGCTACCGTTATTCCTGGTGACGAGTAAAAACGGCGATATTCTTTATCACAATCACCCTATAAAAAACTTGCAGCACACACAGTGCAAGATGGATGTCCCCTGTCTGAAAGATGTGTTTTCAAGCAAAAATGACACCAATCTGATCGGTTTATCTGTCATGTTGGATGACGAGTCGGTTTTATTCACGGCTTACAACATCAAACCGATGTTGGAACGTGTGCGAACCATTCCGTTGGTCGCGGGGGCCGGACTGTTCGTTGTGCTGCTGTTTTGTTTATTAGTCAGTCGGCATTTTAGTCTGAGAAGTTTGCGTAGTGTTGAAAAAATCCGAGCGGCCTTGCACCGTTACAGCACGGGTGAACAACAGGTTCGCATGCCGCTGTCATCCCATGGGGATGATGTGGATAGTCTGAGTGAGGATATCAATCAAAATCTGGAGCGTATCGAACGTTTGATGGAGCAGGTTCGTAGTACGTCCAGTCATATTGCGCATGAATTACGAACGCCGTTGACGCACCTGCAAAATCGCCTGTTTAACCTGACGGAACGCACTGGATTAGATGGTGAGGTTCGTGATGAACTGAACCTTGCCGTTGAGGAAGTACATAAAATCCTTGGTCTGTTCCGCACGGTGATGCGTATTGGTGAAATTGAAAGCGGGCGCTGTGTACACCAGTTTGCGAACATTGAGGCGCGTCAGCTGCTGGAAGAGATTGCGGAATATTACCAACCTTTGGCAGAGGCTCGCGGTTGTCAGCTTAGGGTGGAAATCAAATCGGGAATTCAATTGTTTGGCGATCGCGCTTTACTGTTTCAGGCGCTGGCAAATCTGGTGGAGAATGCGCTGAAGTACGCTGCCCATGGAAAATATGTCACGTTAAGCGTCACCCTCTATCAGGGGTGGCTCGCGCTAAGCGTTGCCGATTGTGGACCGGGGATTCCCATTGCCCAGCATGAAAAAGCCCTTCAGCGCTTTCAGCGGCTGGAAACCTGGCAACAATCTGGCTATGGGCTGGGTTTGTCACTGGTCCAGGCGATTACCGATTTACACGGCGGCAAACTCTGTCTGGTGTCTTCTCAACCGGGTCTCAATGTTTATTTGTGCCTGAACCGCTGTTAAATCGAGAGTGAATACCCCTGTAAAAAACCTGAATATTTATCTTTTTCATGAGAAAAAGTAAGTGTATTACCATTTGATTTATAATGGTTTTTTATAAAACCGAAAGATTAACGAATATTAATGTTCTGCATCTTGTAGTGGCTGATAATAAGTCTCATTATTACTCTTATTAGCATCATGGCGCCCGGAATTTGCCATGGTTCCTTTGGTTGCAAAATAAGAGACCCTCCCATGAATATTATGAAAACCAAACTGCGTGCTTTTCTGCGTGACGAAAGCGGTGTGACGGCAATCGAATACGGCATTCTGGCGGCGGCAATGGCTGCGGCTATCGGTGCTATTTTTGGTGGCGACGGTATTTTTGTTAAAGCGCTGAATGAGAAATTTACTCAGATTGCTGACCAAATAACGGGTACTGGCACCACAGGATCGGGTTCCGCAGGTGCGGCGAAATAAATTCGGTGGTGCTTACACACTGGCTGCAAACGGTATTACTGATAGGGTGTTTGTTGTGGTGTATCAGTACCGATCTGTTAGCACGTAAGATCCCGAATCAGGCGGTACTGGTTTTATTGTTAGGTTGGCTGCTTTCGAGTGTGTCCGTGATTATGCAATCCGGTGTGCCTGATATGTCAGCGTTGCGGCAAATTCTTTGGGCATTGCCGGGGGCAGTTGCGGTTCTGATTGTCGGTTTTTTACTTTTCCTCACCGGCAAATTAGGCGCAGGGGATGTAAAACTGATGAGTGTACTGTGCCTATGGGTAGGGCAGGGGCACCAGATCGTTTTCGTTATGGTGACGGCGCTGGTTGGTGGTGTATTGGCACTGAGTTTGCCGTTGCTCAATACCGTTCCGACCCTCGTTGCCATGGGCATTCAAACCACCAATCGGATGTTTAAAAGCCGATTCCCCATGCCGCCAGCGCTGCCAGCCGATCTTTCCCAAGGCATACCTTACGGCGTCGCCATTGCCTTTGGCGCGGTGTATGTCCTGATTTTTCCCTTGTTTTAATTCTGTCATAACGTTTAGACACCACGGCTGAGGTAGGCAGTTGAAATGAAAGTTAATTCTACATATGTACTGTCAGGGGCGTTAGTTCTGGCAGGGGTTGTTGCGCTGATAGTGCGCGGCTATCTCTCTTCTGAACCACCTGCGCCGCCTCCGGTGGTGGTTAAAGCACCTGAAAAAGTGGCGGTTTTGGTGGCTGCGAAAGATCTTTATCCTGGGTGGTCCCTTGATCCTGACTCGTTGAGTTGGCAGGAAACGGATGAACCCGTTTCCCGTTCAGTTAGCTTTATTCGTGGCAAAGATGGTAAATCTTCATTACGTGATGCTGCGCTACGTAAAACGGTGGTCAAAGGTGAGCAGATTCGCCGTGATGATGTTGTTTGGAAAGGGGAACCTGGATTTATAGCAGCCGTGTTAGGCAAAGGAATGCGTGCTGTTTCCATCCAGACGAGTGAAATTGGCAGTAATGCTGGTTTATTTGCAACAGGCGATCATGCTGACATCATTCTTAGTCTCAGCAGGGATGAAGAACCGACTCCTTCCCCAAGAAGTGCTATCCAACCAGTGGTTGCGCCTTTACTAGGGGCGCAAACGATTGTGCGTAATGTACGCATATTGGCAGTTGATGACCAAGTAAGAACAGTCAGTTATTCCAGACCGGAAGTTATAGATGAGGAACAGGCTGATCTTGATCCCAATGCTAAAAGCAAAGTTTCAGCCTCGGGGACCCAAGCACGGAATACAAGATACCGCACGGTGACTGTGGAAGTGACGCCGAAAGATGCAGAAACGTTGGCTGTAGCAAAAGGCGTCGGTGCGTTACATCTCGCACTGCGTAGTGTGTCACAAGACGATCAAGAAAAAGTTGCACAAGACGAATTAGAACACCTGACTGCATCGGGCGTAGGAAGAGATGATGAGGGTGGTAGCGCTACTACTTTGTCAAACAGTACCAGCATCTACGACAGCTTAGAGAGTGGTAGACGTCGGATCAAACTATTTCGTGGCGATCAGAAAGACGTTATGACCTATTCAAATAAATAAATCCTGTGATGGAAATGAAAGTGATGATGATGTTTTTCCTGCGCTTGAGAATGAATTTAGCGACCAAATTTAAACAATTAGGGATTGGTATTCTGTTTATAGCTTTATGGCCAATATCGGCAATAGGGGCTAATGAAATACCTGTTACTAAGACACTAACTTTGAACGTGCAACAGGGGAAAATGCTGACGTTAGAGTCAGGAGAAGACCTTGACAGCGTATTAGTGGCTGACCCTGAAATAGCGAGTTTTGAATTACCTTCACCGAACAGTTTATTTGTTTACGCTAAAAGCGTCGGCGTTACTACTCTGTATGCTTTGGATAGTGGTGGCGGTGTAATTGAAGCTATTCGTATCGTTTCTAAGATTGACCGTGAAGCGCTACGCGAACGTCTGAAACGAGAGTTTCCCAACTCGGATATCCAACTCGAAGAGGCAATACCCAGCGGGGTTATTGTACGTGGTAGCGTAGATACGCCTCAAGACGCTAAACGAGTGATCGACAGCGTACAGGCGTACGTTAATGCTATGCTCAGCGGTGGTCAGCAGAGTGGTGGTGGTTCTGGTGATCAAGGTAGCGGCCAATTGCCAGGTTCTAGCACAACATCTCCCAGAGTCATCAATCAACTCAAAATCAAAACGCCTTCGCAAATCAATATTCAGGTGCGCGTAGTGGAAGTGTCTCGTGCCCTGACCCATGAACTCGGGTTTAACTGGGAAGCATCGTTGAATGGCCGATTGGGTTGGGATAATGGACGTACTGTTGGTGGCATTGGCGGAGCTATGGGAACCAGCCGTGGATTTTATGATTCACTAACAGGTGCAATCACAAACCCAGCAGGAAATTCAATAGGGTTTGGTTTTTCAGGAAAGGATGGTTCGCTCAGCACGTTGTTAACGGCGATGAATCGCCAAGGCATGGCGACGGTATTGGCTGAACCCAATCTGACGGCAATGTCAGGGGAAACCGCAGCGTTTGCGGCTGGCGGTGAAGTGCCCATCGTGTTGATCACCAATAATAGCGTCAGTATTGATTATAAATCCTACGGCGTGATCTTACGTATGACGCCAACACTGTTATCCGCCAATCGTATCAGCCTGCACATTGCACCGGAAGTCAGCGAATTGACTGATGTAGGTTCTGTAACACTGGATGGCGGATCGCGTATTCCAGCATTGAAAGTGCGTCGTGCCGATACCACTGTTGAGCTGGCTAGCGGACAAAGTTTTGCGCTGGCGGGAATGCTACGTAGCGCAGGTAGCCAGACAGTAGACAGTGTGCCGGGGCTCAGTAGCATTCCTTTCTTTGGACGAGCATTTGAAAGTGAAGCCACCAGCCAGGAAGAAACGGAACTGGTGATTATCGCTACGGCCTATGTCGTTGAACCCGTGAATGCAGGCACACTTCAGACACCGGGACAGGGCATAAAAACATTAGATGCAACAATGCCGCGCTCTGCATCTGTCGGCTATCTCTACTAAGTCTGCGAGGGTAACTAATATGAAGATGAATAACATCCGTCCTTGCAGCAAACGACCTGTGGCTATTGCCGTGCTTGCTGCCACATTGTTGCTAGCAGGCTGTGGCTGGAATAAGCCGATCAACGATGTACGTATGGCTCGCTTTAACCAGCCTTCTCTGGAGCCGATCGCCGTCCAGCCTTCATCGGTATCCGTGCCGTTATTGGTTGCGCCGAACGGGCGGGGATTCCTGCCTGAATCGCTGAGGCAGCTCAATATCATGCTGAAAGATCAGGGGCGGTTATCCTCGCAGACATTGACGCTGATTCCTCACAGCGCAAGTGGTGAGCAGATGGCGGGGCGGTTGGCGACCGTGCTGAAAAACGCCGGTGCTAATGCACAGAATGTGAAACAGATGCGCCGTTCTACGGCGAGCGGCCAGTCTGGCGATTTAGAGGTGATCTCCGAGGCGCTGGTGGTCAAGACCTCGCGCTGTACGATTAACGATCCCAATCAACTGATGGTGAAGCCGTTTGACGGTGTGGGCTACCTGGGCTGTGCGACGCAAAATAATCTGGCGATGATGGTCGCCGAACCCCGCGATCTGATTCAGGCGAAAGCGCTGGATGATGCAGATGGCGTGGCGGCGGTTAATAGCATCGAACGCTATCACAAAGGTGAAGTGAAAGAGCTCATCGACATTAACTTTGAAGAAGATTAAGGGCGTGACATTCCATGAGTGAAATTACCCCTACCGATGGTGAAGAACTGGCGCTGCCGCTGGTGGCATTTGCGAATGATCTGCGCGATGTTGCCGACCTCGGTGATTTCTTTACCCGATTGAAGCAACCGGATGTGCCTGTGATGCCCGGTGGTATCGCTGCTGCTCGTCAATGGTGCGAACTCAATGTGCCGCCACGTATTTTACTGGTGGATCTGGAAGGCGTGCACTGGCCGCTTCCGGCACTGGAAGAACTACTGAGCATCTGTGGCCCGACGAGTCAGGTCATCGCCACGGGCAAAGAGCAGGATGTTGGTTTGTACCGTGCTCTGCTTCAGGTCGGCGTGGTGGACTACCTGGTGAAACCGTTCACGCTGGACCTGCTGGCGACAACGTTGGCGAAGTGTGAAGGCCAGCAGTCTGGGCCGGAATATGCCCGTATGGGCAGAACGATCGCCGTTGTCAGCGCCAGCGGCGGCAGTGGCGCGAGTACCGTTGCGATGGGACTGAGCCGCCTGCTGTCTGGCGAACGTCATTTACCTGTGGCACTGGTGGATTTTGACCGACGTAACGGCGATCAGCTGCTTTTGCAAGGTCAAACGGATGATGCAGGGTTGGCCGCCGTGTTGGAAACCCAGGAACTGGATACCCGACTGTTGCAGCGTGCCATGCTGCGTGTCGATCCTCGTCTGCATCTGTTGGCACAGAAGCCAGAACTGGGTGAATTGAGCCCGGTAGATGTGGATAACGTGCTGAATCTCGGTGGTGCGCTGTGCCGTATGTTCAACCAGGTGATTTGGGATCTGCCTAGCAGTTATCCGACAGGGGCGCTGGATGTGCTGACCTACGCGGATCTGCGCATCATCGTGACGGAGTTGACGCTTCAGGATGCGCGTAATGTACGACGCGTGCTGAATGAAATCGGCGACGAAAGCGAAGGACAACGCCTGTTGCTGGTGCATAACCAGAGCCGGTTCGCCTCGACGGCACCGCTGAGTCGCGATCAATTTGAGCAGTTTACTGGCCGGAAGATTGACATCGTGCTGCCGAATGCGGGTCACGCATTGGCGCAGAGTCTGACGCTCGGCGCATTGAATTTGGACGCCGCGCCCGCTTTCCGTCAGGGATTGCGTCAATTGGTCGATCTGGCCTGCGGTGTTCGCGCCCGACCAGTAGAAAAACGCTGGTTTTCGCGTTGGTTAAAACGAGCCTGATGATGTTCAGCGCTCACCGTTTTTCAAAGGGTTACGGGCTATTTTTTTGGCGACGGACTATTTTTGGACTACGGACTGTTTTTTGGGGTTTAGGATTATGTTGATTCGCAAAAATAACCTGCAAAAAAGTGAAGCAGGAAAAAGCACACCTCAGCCTACGCCTGCTTCCAATGTAGCAGAATTGAAAACGCGTCCGGTTGCGGAGAACCGCACACAGCCTGCGGCGAACATACCTTCTGGGGCCGCACCGGCTAACCGCCAGACGGACAACCGCACCAGCCAGCGTCGGATTATCCGCGCTCAGCTCTACGATCAGATCGACGCGGGTAAAGCGGCGATGATGGGGCGTGACAAACTGTTGGGGCAGATTGAAACGGTAATCCGCCGTATCTGTGATGAACAGCGCCTACAGCTTTCCCGGCAGGAAGAGGAAGCCATCGCCACCGAAATGCTGGATGAGATGACCGGGATCGGGCCAATTCAGCCGCTGCTGTCGGATGACTCGGTCAACGATATTCTGGTTAACGGCGCGGGGCAGGTGTTTGTCGAGCGCTTTGGCAAGTTGGAGCTATCGCCGATTACCTTCATTGATGAAGAGCATGTCTTTAACACGGCGCAGCGTATTGCAGCGGCCGTGGGGCGTCGCATCGACGAAGCCAGCCCGATGGTGGATGCGCGTCTGCCGGATGGTAGCCGCGTTAACGTTATCACCTATCCGTTGGCGATCGACGGCACCACGATCTCGATTCGTAAATTTATGCGCCGCAATCTGTCGCTGGAAATGCTGGCAGAGCGCCGTTGCATGTCTTACGCGATGGCGGATGTCCTGAACAAAGCGATGCAGGCGCGTGTAAACGTCATTGTCTCCGGCGGTACGGGGGCAGGAAAAACTACCTTACTGAATGCGCTGTCGCAGAAGATCGGCAGTACCGATCGCATCATCACTATTGAAGATGCCGCCGAACTGCAATTGCAGCAAGAGCATGTGGTCAGGCTGGAAACTCGCCCTGTCAGCGCCGAAGGCACGGGCCGTGTCGATCAGCGCGATCTGATGCGTAACGCCCTGCGTATGCGCCCCGACCGTATCATTCTGGGGGAAGTGCGCGGCGGCGAAAGTTTTGACATGTTGCAGGCGATGAACACCGGTCACGATGGTTCGCTGTGTACGGTACACGCCAATACCTCGCGTGACGCGATCCAGCGTTTAGAAAACATGGTGATGATGGCGAACATGCAGTTGCCGCTGATGGCGATCCGTCGTCAGATCGCCAGTGCGGTGCACCTGATCGTGCAGATCGAACGTATGCGCGACGGTATGCGCCGTGTGGTATCGATTACTGAAGTGTGTGGCATGGAGAACGAAGTGATCCAACTTCAGGACTTGTTCAGCTTCAACATTCAGGGGATGGACGGGCAGGGCCTGTTGACGGGGGAATATGTTCAGCACATTCAGCGTCCGCAGTTCTACAGCGATAAAGCGCATCTGTTTGATGCGCAGTAATAGGCTGAGGAGATGCCGATGAGTGATTTACGCCTGAATCTGATCACGCTGATGGTGTTTGGCAGCGTGCTGATGCTGCTCTTAGCCGTCAATGCCTGGAGGAAGTCACGGCAGCAGCGTATGCAGCGCGAACAGCGCTGGCAGCAGATTTTGAACGAGGTCAGCCCGTCAGCAGCCGAAGTCGCGTCTGATTCGATCCTGCGTGACGAGATTAAAACGCCGCTGATGGGTGTTCCAGTGGTGGGGCGTTGGCTGGCGATCCTCTGGGCGCAGATGACATTCATCGGTTGGAAAAAGAATCTGGCCCAACGTTCTCTGGCACTTGGCGCCGTAAGCCTGATACTCGGCATGATCCTGGGGCAACGTACTCTGCTGCCGCTCACGATGGGTCTCATGTTTACGATATTGCTGTTTATCAGTATCGGCCTGCTGCTGTTTCGTTCCACGCTGCAAAAACATCTGAAAGCGCTGCGTGAGAGTTTGCCGGAAGCCATTGATGCGATTACGCGTAGCTGTCGTGCGGGGGTACCGGTCGCGAATACGTTTGCGATTGTCGCCGAACACCTGACGGGGCCGCTGGCGAATGAATTCAAGACCGTCGATCACTGGCTGCGGCTGGGTATTCCGTTGCGTCAGGTGATTCAGGCATCTGCCACACGGGTACCGATGTCCGAATACCGTTTTTTCGTGGTGATTCTGATCATCAATCAGGAGGCGGGTGGACGGTTAGGGGAAACGCTGGAACGCCTGTCCACTACGCTGCGTGAGCGTCGGGAACTGCAACTGAAGGTGCAATCCAAAACGTCTGAAGCGCGTGCATCTGCCAAGATTGTTGCTGCGTTGTTCCCCGGATGTCTGGCCTACCTGTACATGAAATCGCCGGACGATTTCAGCTTCTTGTTCTCCGATCCGGTGGGCACGACGGTACTGATTTACGCCTTGTGCAGTGTCTCGGTCGGTATGTTAATCACGCATCTTATGGTTAAACGGATAGGGTAAAGGGAGAGCCATTCATGACGGTATTTGACGATCCCTTACTGCTGCTGGCGTTAGTGCTGATGGTTGCGGGGATTTACCTGGCACGTATGCAGCATAAAACGCAGCAATACAAGCAGTTGGAAATTCGCATGCGCGGGCATTTGCCCACGGCCTCTATAGAGGCGGCCTCTCAGGAAAACATCCTGAGAGGCCAGGGAACAGCATTATCCCCCTGGATGGAAAAAGTATTGCACCCGCTTGCTACACAGGGCGAGCGCCTGTCTGGATCGGAACGCGATCGCCGCAATCTGCGTCGCCTGCTGGATTTAGCGGGGATCCGCCGCAGCGAAGCGGTGGGCTGGCTGGTGATGGGAAAATTTGCCGCCGGGGCGTTATTGGCTATTGCACTGGTGTGGGGATGGTTACCGCCGGCTGACCGCGCCGGTCTGACGGGCGTTGCGGCAGGGTTGATTGGTTTCTTTGTCGGGACGATGGTGCCGGAATGGTGGCTGAAATGGCGTGCCACAAGCCGGGGTGAAAAGCTGGCGCGCGCGGTGCCGGATGCGCTGGATCTGATGGTGGTCTGTGCCGAAGCTGGTCTGCCTATCGGACGCGTATTGCAGGTGGTCTCAAAGGAGCTAGGGCTGTCTTCACCCGAAATGGCGGATGAACTGCACTACACCGCTGCCGAGTTACAGATCCTGTCGGATCGTACGCTGGCAATGAAACATCTGGCAGAACGTACTCGCGTCAGCGAGATCGAAAGCATGGTCGCGACGCTGATTCAGGCAGAACGCTACGGTACGCCACTGTCTCAGGCGCTGCGCACGATTGCTGATGAAAGCCGTAAAACGCTGATTCTCGGATTGGAAGAGAAGGCCGGCAAATTGCCAGCGCAACTGAGTGTGCCGTTGATGGGATTAATCCTGCCGCCGATTATCGCCATTATGGCGTCGCCTGCGTTGGTACGAGTGATCCGCCTGTTGGCGCAATAGTTTTCTATTTGTAATGCATTGATTTACAAGATATCGATTTCTGCATTGAGCCGGAAATCATAAGAGTTACAACCGATGGAGTTATCGAAGATGGTCGATCTGGCAGCAAAACTTAAGCGCGGTGCGCCCATGCTGGCATTGCTGATTGTGAGTACTGTTCTGGCGGGATGCAGCAGTTCGATGGCAATTAAAGGCAGTAAAGATGAGGGCTTGCGTCTGGCACGATTGCTGCGCGATCAAGGACGCGTTGAAGCGGCGACGGAAGTGTATGCGCGCCTTGATAGCCGTGGGGCGCTGAAAGGGGCGGAGACGTTGGAGTATGCCAGCGTGGCTGCGCTGGTGCGTTCGCCACAGCAAACGCTGGAACTGTACGGACGGGCACGTCAGGCGTTAGGTGGGGATACCAATAAAATGACGCCAGAAGAAGCGCTCGCGGTGTGTCTGGGCATGGGACGCTCACAATTGGCTTTGGGTCGTAATGCGATGGCGCAGACCGATTTTGCCTGTGCGTTGAAAGCACAACCGAACGACGCAGGGGCGCTCAATGGCATGGGTGTGGTGATGGATGCCTCGGGCAAACATACAGAAGCACGTCAGCTGTTTGAAAAAGCATTGCAGGTGAACCCGGCAGATGTCGCGGCACTCAATAATCTGGCGCTCTCATGGCTGGCAAGCGGCAATGCAGACAAAGCGATTTCTTTGCTGCGCTCGGTGGATGGGAGCAACGCAACTGGCAGGTTGAACCTGGCACTAGCCTATCTCTCAGGCGGCAGAGACGATGATGCTCGTTCAGTACTGGCGACCATCGCACAGCCGGAGCGTATTGATGTTCTGATGGGGGAATTACAGCAGCGTTTACAACAAATGCAGCAGGAACAATCCCGTGGCGAAGCGTTGCTGTTGTCGAGCCGTCAACGCTTGCAATTGAGTACGCCTGAGTAATGGCATGGCTTAATAAAAGCCATGAACGCAACTGGCGCAGCACGCGAGGCGTGATCGCGACAGAAGTGGCGTTTCTGGTGCCGGTCGTACTGGTCGGGGTGATGATGCTGTTTGAACTGGCGCGGATCGGGTTGGTGGTTGCTGTCGGTAGCGCCGCGCTGGATAAAGCCGTACAGACCTTCCGCCTCGATAACCTCGTGTCTGACAGCGCCGAACAAATGGGGACACGGCTGAAGGCGCGTATGATTGAGGCGGGTTACGGTTACCTCAAGGAAGATGATTTAACCGTTAGCGTGTTGCACTTCGATAATCTGAGTCAGTTGGGTGGATTAACGAACGGGAATGGCAGTCAGGACGATCCCAATAGCGAAGAAACAACGACGCTCCCGGTGTGGTCCGTAACGGTGCAGGTTAAAAAGGCATTTATTACGCCGCTGCCGGAGGTGTTAACGCTGGGTGATACCTTCCGTTATCAGTACAAACATGTATTTGGGACGGAACTGCGTAATGACTGATCGTTTTTTGAAAAACAATCAATTGTCGAAAAATAATCAAGAGTCGAAAACCAGCCGTTTCCTGAGCGGGCTTCGTCGCTTCTGGTTTTCTCTCCGTGCCTCCACCGCGGTAGAAACCGCGTTGGCGTTTCCGATTGTGTTAGCGATAGGGTCGCTGTGTGCGGATATTTACACCGTCGGGCTTGAGCGGACACGTATGGAGCAGCGTTCAGGTGCCATTGCATCAATATTAGCGATGCAGCAGAAACTGGACGAACAAGGTTTGCAAGGGTTGCTGGATACGGTGTTGCCAACGGAAGGTGCCGGGAATTATCAATTATTAATCAGTAATGTACGCCAAACGGGTGAACTGTACTGGCAATTGAGCAGAGGTACGGCAGAGGCGCTGTGTACGGAAAGTGAAACACTGCCGGAAGAAGAGTATCTGCCTGAACTGCCGGAAAGAGACCGCGAAGAGGGCAGCAAAAATATCTCCATGATCGTGGTTGAAATTTGTCGTCAGGGCAAGGATGTGAGTCTGCTGGGCGGGATGTCATTAGGCGGCCTGCTGCATGCTTCGTCAGTTAATCGGGTCGCGATCGATGTAGTGGAGTTGGACGAGGCGCTCAGAAAAGAAGCCGGTCTGGAAGAAGATGAATAACTACCGGTGATATACACCAATATAGAAGCGGCAAAGAGACCGCAAGCGGTGGCGAGCTTCTCGTTACCGATATAACGAAATAATTAAGATTAATAACGTGTGAGCCATGTCGTTTTTATTTTCCCGTTTTATGGGCGGGTTGAGTACGTGCTGAATCCAGGTATACAGGATAGGATGGAATGAAAAAAACCTTACAGAACAGAAGTATAAAAAAAGAAGATACCGGAATCATTCTGTTCTGGCGTGAACGCCTGTCTGCTTTTATTCATCAGGAAAAAGGGGCTGGCACGGCATTCTATGCTCTGGGGGCGATGGCGCTATTGGTGACGGCGGCGTTTATTGTCGATACCTCGACGACAACCAGCGATGCGACACAGATTAAGCGTGCGACGGATGCCGCTGCGCTGGCGGTCGGGCATCAAGCAACCATTAATAGCGAAGAGTATAGCCAGGAAGAGACCAATAAGCTGGCGTATGAATACGTCAAAAACAACTTAGGGATGAACTCTGCCCTGAGTGAAAAATTGATAGCTGGAGACGTGACCGTCACGGAAGGACGAAATAGCGCTACGCGTAAAACTTATACCGTAACCGTTGCCTTTGAAACCAAACCTAATCTCCTGAGTCTGGGCGCGAGGAAGCAGGAGATTTACTCGACGTCAGAAGTGATCAACCGTCCGACGGAAATCGCATTTGTGATGCCGGTGACAGGGGATATGAGTGAGGGGGATATCCGCTCACTGAAAAGTGTTAGCCGCAGTTTCGTTGAGCGCATGCTGGATAGTGCGGACGGCAAACGTGACAACCTGTGGTTGTCGCTAGTGCCGTATAGCCAGTCGGTTAGCGTATATGATGCGGAAGATGCCAACCGTATTCGTCGCTGGGCGGCTCCGGGGGCATTGAATCCACCGGAATTGCGCTCGCTTTTTGCCAGCGGTGTGGTTAGCAGCCTGGCCGATCGCCGTTTCCCGGATCGCCGTGCTAATTTGCTGTGTATGTACCGTGGTCTGGGTCGGGAAGAAAACTTTTTCTGGGATGAACCGCCCGTCGGCCAATTCAAAGTCTATTACCGTCATGATTTGCCACAAAACGGTAGCCCCGGTGCGCCACCGATCTCATGGCGTGGCCCCAATCCCGATTTTGACGATTCCGATGCGGTCGATACCCGCTGGATCGTGGCAGACAGAGGTTGCCCAAATGCCGCACTGATGCCGCTGACCAATGAACAAAGTCGTCTGAATCAGCGTATCGAACAGTTTTCTGCTCGTTTCAACGTGAACTATGCCATCGCGATGGGGTGGGCCGGTGCGGCGTTATCACCCAATATGCGCGGTTCAGACGGCTGGGGCGATGCGACGCTGCCGCTGGACTTCAATCTGGACGGCAATGGCGATGGTCAAAAGGTGATCGTAATGATGGCCAACACGATTGGTAACTGGTTCGACACCGACAGCTACAACTTTAATCGTGGCGAATTCAGTGGCGATACCGGAACAGATCCTTCTCGAACCTTTGCCGCACAGCGCTTCCGCGATCTGTGCTCCAGCTTCCGTGCGCGCAATATCAAATTCTATTTTGTCGGCATTCGCCCCGGTGATCCTGAAGACTTCGGCCGTAACCTGTTTGATCAGGAAGCGACGCCTGGCCTGCTGGTTTGTACCGAGGGTGAAAAACGGATGAGCTTTATCGATGGTGCAGGCTTCGGCGCAGAAGGCGTTGAGGATCAACTGATTCGGCGATTGGATCGTATCGCTGGCCAGATCGAAACCGAGGGCGGCTATGTTCGGCTGGTTGAATGACCGCTGAATATAGCCAGGAATGACGCGATTTGCCCCTTTTATTACAGGACATAACACGATGACTTTTTCCCGCTCAAAATCTGGTTCAGGCTTAACGCGCACACCTCGTCAAGCATGGGTATTAGAACCACGAATGATGTTTGATGCCGCAGCAGTGGCAACGGTGGCGGATGTGACCGCGCAGGTTGTGGCGGCAACGGATACAGCACCGGGCGTTGATGCGACACCCACCAAGGCAACAGTCACGATTACCGATACCAGTGATAGCTTCCCGGCCGTCGATCTGTTTAGCGATGTCAGCGTGTCGGCAGATAAAGATGGGCAGGAACTGAAAGATTTAGTGATTACCGTTAACCGCACGGGCGCGAATCAGGCGTTAGTCATCGACGGTACGGAAATCACGTTGGAAGCCTTTACGGGCGCGAAAACGACGACTGGTGAAGGGCAGTATGGTTATCGGGTTGCGGTCAGTGGTGCAACGACAACCATCACAATCAGCATTGAATCTTCTGCTGAAGCGTATAAACCTGGTGATGTCGCTAAGCTGATTGATGGCATTGCCTACAAACCACTGGATAAAACCGTGGCAGGCGGCGACGTGACGGTAACGCTGAAAAGCCTGAGTGATGAAGGCGGCTCAGCCACTGACACTGCTGATTTGAACATTGACGCTACCATCACTATCGACAGCAAGATCAATGTGGCACCAGTGGTGTCTGTGTCGGATGCACCTGAATTATCTGAACTCATTATTGTACCCGGCATGTCATCGCCGCAGGACGTGCTCTACTCCAGTAATGGTGAGTATGCCTATGCCATAGGAAGTGATGGCGTGCTGGGCGTATTTACAGTAGGTGACCATGGTAAACTGACGTTGAGTCAAACGCTGAGTGACATCAGTGCTCTCAAAGATGTCAAAGAAGTGGTGCTGAGTGCGGATAATCGTTCGCTATACGCTATCACTGGCAGTAGCGATATTGTCTCGCTTAGCCTTGACGACAACGGGCAGGTCATTCAGGTCGAGGGTAACTATGCCCAGACAGTCCCTTCGCAAAACGGCAATATTACTGGGCTTGCCATCTCCAGCGATGGGACTCAGGTTTATGTCGCCACGCAGTGGAATGGCATGGTTGTCTTTACACGCGATACAACGACTGGCGGTCTGACGCTCCTTCAGCGCGTGGACAGCAGTGGTATAGATCGTAGCGGCATTGTAGCGAGCAGCGGTAACTATGTTGTGACTGTTGGGATGGGGGCTAAGCATACGCTATCTGTTTTCCAACGGGGTGAGAATGGAACATTAACGTCTATCGCCACGTTGGAGACATCTGGGGGAGGCTATGGCGCGGTGGAGTATCAACTGGCGATCTCGAAGGATCAGCAGTTCATTTATGTCGCCGATCCTGATAACGGCGAAATCAGTGTTTATCAACTACGTGATGGCACTGAAGGAAAGACGCTGATCCGTACTGATACGAAAGCGCTGGAAAACATCAACGCGCTGTACCTTAACGCTGATGGTAGCCAACTCTATGCTTTGAGTAGCGAAGGCACGTTGCAGATTTATAGCGTCAATGCCTCTACGGGGGCGCTAAGTGAAAGCGGCCAGATTACCAATATTGGCGATACGCATGGCATGGTGTTGTCGCCAGATGGGCAATCACTTCTGGTGGCTGGCGAAGCAATCCAGCGCTTTAGCGCATTACGCACTTACCTCTATGGCAGCGACTTACCGTTTGCCGATCATGTCACGCTGTCCGATAGCAACCTGGATGTGCTAAACGGTGGTGCAGGTAACTACAACGGTGCCACGCTGACTATTGGCCGTGAAACACCCTCCATAGACGATCAATTTGGCCTGAGTGCAGGTAATGATCTGACGCTGCAAGGCGGAAAAATTCTGCAAGCTGGCGAAGAAATTGGCACTTTTGCACAGAATCAAGGTACGCTCCGCGTGACGTTTACTGCCGATGTGACAAAAGAAACCGCGAATAATGTCCTGAAGCAAATCACCTATCGTAATGTCGGCAGCCAGAGCGCGACCGAAACTGAAACCGTGTCGTTAACGGTGACCGCGAACGATGGTGAGTTGGACAGTACCGTGACTACAGTCGCACTGCTTCTGACCGCCAACAGTGCGCCAACGCTGGTTAGCCAAGGCGGAAGCAACCTGACGTTGGATACGCGTGGTGCATCCGTCACGCTGTTCAAAGACACAGCGATTAACACCGGAGAAGCCGGGCAGGCACTGACAAAACTGTCTATTGGCATTGATGGCCTAAACAACCCGCATCAGGAATACCTGACGGTGGATGGTACGGTCATCGATCTCAGTGAGGATAGTGCTGGCACTACGACGAGTGGCTACCAATATAGCTACACCTATGACGCCGTGAATGGTGAGTCTTCTCTGGTGCTAAGCAGTGCTCAGGGTATCAGCAGTATGGCGATGATGAAGCTGGTCGACGGTCTTAGCTATTCGGCCGGCAAAGAGAGCTCCAGCGCCAGCGGCTTGCGTACCATTACGCTAACAGAATTGCAGGATAACGGCGGCACTGCCAATGATGGAAATGATACCGCGACGCTGACTGTCTCCAGCAGTATCAATCTGGCCTTAAATGAGCAACCCGCGATCGAGGCAACCTATTCCCCAGACGCCACGCTATTTTACAACGATGGGAAGCTTAGTGATTACAACGAGCGCGTTTCGGCGATCAGTGTGTCTCAGGATGGTAAAACCCTGCTGGTCACTGGTAGTACAGACAACAATAACGGCGGCAAGACTTACCTGCGAGTTTACGCGCGTGATGCAGAATCCGGTGCCTTGACGTTGTTGCAAAGCTTCACGCAGGGCGAACAGGACGATCCGTCCACCTCCGAGATTGAAGTGAATGGTCTAAACACCATTACCACGCTGGTACAGTCGAAAGATGGTGCCAGTGTGTATGTTGCGGGAGGGAGCGGAAGCGTCTACTCACTGGTGCAGTTTAGTCGTGATACTGCAACGGGACAGTTGAGCTATGTCGGCATTGTTGCCACACAGGGTGTGGATGGCGTTAGCGGGCTGGATGCGACAGTGTCTGAAATTGTCCTGTCCGACGATGGCACTTCGCTCTATACCATTAACGGTGTGACGCCGATGGATGGATCGACAGGGAAGGATGCTGTGACTTTCTTCTCGCGTGATACCACCTCCGGCGCGTTGACGTTTATCGGTTCGTTGATTGGCAGTGATACCCTCCCGCTGAAAAGCCCAAGTGGCATTGTGCTGTCCAGCGATGGCACGTCAGCTTATCTCTCCAATTTGGGGAATCACAGTATTACCGTGCTATCGCGAGATGTGGACACGGGTAGCCTGAGCTATGTCTCGACGATTAATAAAAGTACGATCGCGGCTGATGCGAACAGTGTGGAAATTCCGCAAGACGATCGTTACCTGACCGCGTTGCAAGACATCGCTATTTCACCTGACAACCGCTTTGTCTATGTGTCGTCAAACTCGCAGGGTACCGTCTCGATTTTCAGCCGTGATAGCGATACCGGAGCACTGACCTACGCAGGGACGATGGATTTGTACAACAGTGAAAGCAATGTTCCTACCGCACTTCAAGCGACGTCTCTGCGTGAAATTGCCATCTCTCAGGATGGCTCGGCGCTGTACGTAGCGGCTTTTGGTGGTAAATCTCTGCTGGTCTTTGCGCGTGATGCTGATTCTGGTGCTTTGACATATAGCAATAACATTGAAGTTTCGGTGAATACCGTTAACCATATCGCCGTTAGTGCGGACGGTAAGAGCATCTATGCCGGGGTGAGCACTTTCTTTGCCGGACTAAGCGTGTCCACCGCAGCGGCTCATGCACCTTATAGCCAGACAACGGAAGTGCCGTTTGCCACGAACGTCACGCTGTCAGACCGAGAACTGGATGCAGCTAATGACTATAAGGGTGCATCAATCACGATTAGCCGTCATGGCGAAGCATCGGCAAATGACCATTTTGCTTTCCAGAGCGGAAGCGGTCTAATGCTGTCCGGCAACGATATTCAGTATCAGGGCGAGACAATCGCTACGTTCAGCGTGAGTGAAGGCACGGCGAAGATTGTCTTTACTGATAGCGTCACTAAAACGGTTGCCAATCAGGTTCTGCATCAGGTGACTTACCGCCATGATGGTGATACGGCAGGCGCATCGATTCCACTGAACATCACCTTGAGCGATGGATCTAAGGATACCAGCTTGCTGTTGACGCTGGTGGAGAATAAACCGCCGGTTGTGGATAATAGCGAGTACACACCGCCATCTGGTACAGCAGGGCTATCGTACACCGCAGAGCTGCCAGAAAATTTATTCCGCGATCCTGAAAATGACGCATTGACGTGGCAAGTCACCGGCCTCCCTGATGGATTAACCTTCGATCCTGAAACGCGCACGATTTCTGGTACGACCGCTCTCAACGGTGCGGGAAGCTTCTCTATTACCGTCGTAGCGACGGATGAGTCAGGTGGACAGGCGGAGCAGACGATTACGCTGACGATTGCTTCCGATCCTACACAAATGCCAACCATCGGTGGTGAATCCAGTTCTCTTGAGGGTGATTACGCCCTTGATGGCTATGATCCAGAAACCTATTCCGATGTGCTAAGCGGGGTAAAAGACAGTCAACTGTCTGCGGACGGCAAAACGCTCTATGTTGTGAGTTCACCCGAGGGCAACTCTGCGGTGCTTAGCGTGTTTGTACGCAATGCAGAGGGTAAATTCACCCTGTCACAAACTTTCTTCAATTACCGATCCGTTTATAACGAAGAAATGGGGCAAAACGACCAGGTTGTGGAGCATGCCGGGTTGGCAGGTGCATCAGATGTGATCTTATCCGATGATGGACAATATCTGTATGTGGTCGGCAGCGAAGGCAATGCGGTAACGATTTTCCGCGTGGGCAGCGACGGTGAACTCACCCAGGCTGGCGTCCTTGATCAAGCTGCGCTGGGCGGTCATTCACTGGACGTGCGCTCCCATCTTGTTTCGCAGGGCGACTATCTTTACGTGACTGCCGCACAGCCTGACAGCGAAAATGATGAGCGCAGCGTGTTGGTATTTAAACGCGGGGAGGACGGAACGCTGTCAGCCGTTTCCCAGGCGGATAATCTGGTTGGCGCGAGCAGACTTGTGCTGGATCCAACTGGGCGTTATCTGTTCGTATCGGGTTCCGGTGGTGCTGTCGGCGTCACCGCGTTCAGTATTGATGCTGAGGGCAAGCTCGAGCAAGTTTCCAAGATTGAAGCTGAAGGTGAGGATCCGTATTACATCAACTCACTTGCGCTGTCGCCTGATGGCAAAACCCTGTATGCAATTAATGCTGATGGAATTCAGTACACGCTCAATACAATAACGGTGGGGGCTGATGGATCGCTCACGCTGACGGATACCACGCCGATCGTCGATGACGGTGGCGATTCCGGCGAGGCGTTAGCGACCGATCTGGTCGTTTCTGCTGACGGCTCGGCGCTATTCGTCATTGGGAAAAACATTACCGTTTTCTCTCGCGCAGCAGATGGCAGCCTGACGCTGAAAGACACCATTAGCGGGGGATGGGATAGCCCGATTGGTATTTCCTTCTCAGACCTGCAAAACGTGGAGCTGAGTGCTGACGGTAAGCAACTGTACCTGCTTGGCGGCGATAGGGTTCATGTGCTGAATGTCGGGACGGCGGGTGCAGCTTACACCGAAGGAAGTGATGCTACGGTGCTGCTGCCGTCAGGTCGTCTGTCTGATCCGCAACTCGATGCGTTAAATAATGGCATGGGTAATTATGACGGTGCCAGCATCACCGTTGGCCGACAAGACGGTGGGCTACCGGAAGACACCTTTGGCCTGAAAACAGATAACGGTTTAACGCTCAATGGTGACAAGGTTATAAAAGATGGTGACGCGATCGCCACCTTTACGACTGTTGATGGCGTGTTGACGGTGACATTTACGGCTGCAACGACCAAAGCCGATGCGCAGAACGTCATGCGTCAGATTACCTATCACAACACCAGCAGGGATCCAGAACTCGCAGGATCGTCGCCGACATTCACCTTCAGTATTAATGATGGCGACAACAACACCGCTAACATGGATATCGTCGTTAATCTTCACGGGGTGAACGATCCCTCTGAATTGACAACGACCGTATTAAATCCACAGATCCCCGTCAATGGTGAGTTCGTTAAGCTGTTTAAAGATACCCATGTCAATACCATTGAGAGCGGGCAAACTATCTGGCAGGTGGTGCTGACGTTTGATGTCTCAGGCCCTAACGAAGTCATTAGCGTTGATGGCAGCACGATCGTACTTGAACCATCCAATGGTTCACCGCACACCGCAAGTGGTTTGCAATATTCCGTTTCGGTAAAAGACGGCACCGCCACCGTGATTGTTTATGTCGGAAAAGACGCGGGTGATACCGCTGCCATCATCGATAGTATTGGCTACAACTATCTGGGCAGCGAATCCAGCGGGGAACGCCACGTCACCTTGAAAATCAAGGAAAATAGTTACAACGGCACTGCACCGGAAACCACACTGGATCAGAACATCACGTTGACATTGGCACCAGCGGCAGAAACCAATACCGCGCCGACTATCACGATTCCGGGTACGACTCAGGATTATACCGAGCGCGCTGACCCTGTCGTGCTGGCACCGGACGCGACGGTATCTGATGCGCAGATGGATAAGCTCAACGGTGGTAAAGGCAACTACGACGGTGCGACGCTGAAAATTACGTTGGGCGATGGAAAAACTGCGCTCGATAAGCTGGGCTTTAATGCTGACAACGGTCTGACGTTATCGGGTGATTCGCTTCAGAAAGACGGTGTCGAGATTGGTCAGGTTAGCAATCAAGACGGTGTGTTGACGATTCGCTTCAACGCGAATGCGGGAACGATTCCGACCACGGAAGACGTACAGAATACGCTGCGCCAGATTACCTATTCCAGCGACAGCCATACGCCCGCCGCTCAGGTCGCGGTAACGGTGACGTTGTCCGATCGTTATCTGGACTCTCAGGTTACGAACTTGTCAGTGGCCATTACCGCGATTAACGACACGCCGGTGGTGGCAAACGATCCGGTGCTCTCTGCCGATGAACTGCGTCTGGTTAACGCCTACACCGCGATTACCGGATTGGGTACGGTGACGGCGTCTGCCAGCACGGGAGACGGTTTGTCGGTATACGTCAGCGATGATAAAGGGGTGATTGCGTTATTCCAGCGGGATGCCGACAGCGGCAAATTAACCTATGTGCGCACTTTTGCCGCGACAGAGGGTGTCGAAGGGATAAGCCAATTAGAGGTTTCTGCCGATGGTAACAGCGTGTATGCGCTGCGCGCCGATGGTGACGCAATTGTCTGGTTTAGTCGGGATGAAAACGGTGAACTGACGCATAAAGCCACGATAGCAAGTGATTACGATATTGATGGCGGGAACCTTTATAACATCATTGGGATTGCCCTGTCGGATGATGGGAAAAGCCTCTATCTCATTAACAGCTATAGCGGCCAGCTAGCCTATTTCAGCCGTGATACGGCGACGGGAGCGCTAACCTACGTCGAAGCGCTGGGCGGTGATATGAACAACCCACCTTATTTGTGGGCACCAACCAGCATCCTCAGTCGCGGTAACCTGCTATTTGTTACTACCTCAATCAACGACACCTCGACGATTATTGTTTATCAGCGTGATGATAGCGGCAAACTGACATCATTAGGCTATGCTCGCGACTTTGTCGATGCCGCAGGGAATACCGTTGCGCTTTCAGGTCTTGAAAAACTAACGGTGAGCGCCGATGGTCGCAGCATTTTTGTTGCCAGCGAAGGACAGATTGATGCTTTCTCGCTGGATACGGAAACGGGGATCTTGACGCATGTAGCCCGTGTCGCTGCGGGCGGTACGGTGAGCGATATTGCGATCTCCGCCGATGCGCGAGTTCTTTATGTTACGCAAAGTGACGGCTCACTCACGCGTTATGTGTTGAACGATCAAGCACTGATCAAACTTGATGTATTGACCAATGACGGTGCAGGTTTTACTCACCTGATGCCGGTTGACGGTGGTCTGATTGCCGTAGGCAATGGCATAACGGCGCTGGGTGAGGTTTCCCGCCTGCCGGTTTATCGCATTGATGGCCCTGCTGTTATCGTTACGCCATCTATCGTTCTTAGTGATGCTGAACTGGATGCATTGAACGATGGCGCAGGAAATTATCAGGGAGCGTCGATCACGTTACAACGTGGTGAGACGGCATCAGCAGGCGATCGTTTTAGTTTCTCCGCAGGTAATGGTTTCACGTTGGCGAATGGGGTCATTAGTCAAGATGGTCAGCCTGTTGCGACTTTCACGCAGGCGGATGGAAAACTTACCGTTACTTTCACCGCCGCCATCTCTCGTGCGGATGCAACATCGTTGACGCGCCAAATCAGTTGGGCAACGGATGAATCACTGACGGGGAACGAAGTATCGCTCACGCTGGTGTTCAATGACGGCGAAGTGGATTCTGTGGCGCAAACGCTGGGTGTTGCGCTCTCGGGAGACGTGAACTTACCGCCCGTTGGTCATGCCGATCAATTCACACCGCCGACAGCACAGGCTGGCACGAACTGGTCCTATACCTTGCCCGCTGGCCTGTTTAGCGATCCTGAAAATGACGCGCTGACGTACACGGTAGATGAGACGCGTCTACCGGACGGGGTGCGTTTTGATTCTGCTACGCGCACCTTTAGCGGCACGCCATCAACGGCGGGAACGTTCAACCTGACAATTACTGCAACGGATAGCGCGGGCAATGCGACGACACTGTCTGTCGCGCTGACAATTAACGCCGCTTCGACGCCGGTCGATCCGGGTACACCAACGGAACCATCCAATCCTGATAACAACGCTGTGGATCCGGTCATTCTGGTGTCGCAAGGTGCGAACCTGCCTGTTGATTCCGATGACAGAGAGCGCGAACAACCGCTAGGCGCGATTGTCGCCGATCTGTCTCGTTCAGAAACACGGCCTCTAGCCACCACTTTCGTTGCTGAACCTGTTCATCAGCGCGGTGCCGGTGTTGTACGTCAGTCGGATGCGCCCTGGGTGCTCGACCCTGTGATGCCACAACTGATGCCGACGCTGGAACGGGTCAATTTCTCTTCTCGTGCCAATGCGGCCTTGCGTGATGTTGTGACAACACCTGCTTTAGATTCCAGTCTGTTCCTGAGCGTGCGCGGTCAGGCAACGACGCTGGAGTCGGCGTTCAGCAGTGTGCAGGGTGCGCTACAGCCAGATGCCACTGGCGCACTGGCCTTTAGTTTGCCGCAACGCATGTTCAGCGTGCGTGAAAGCAATGCCACGTTGACGCTACAACTGGCGAACGGACGTCCGCTGCCTGCGTGGATACAGTTTGATGTTCGCAGCGGCGTGGTGCGTGTTACCGATGCCAGTGCGTTGCAGGTTAACCAGATCCAACTGGCACTGAAAGCCCAGACCGCAGACGGTACTAGCCGAATAGTGCCGATTACGCTGCAAGTTGGGCAGGGCGATGGCGCAGAAATGACCACCGACCGTGGTGCAATGCAATGGCCTTCACATGCGGCTGAAAACCGGGATGTGGAACAGTCAGTATCGGCAGGGAAAACGGCCTTTACCGAACAACTGCGTCAGCATCAGCCTGAACAGGATGCACTGTTGGCAGCGCTCAGCGAATTGAGCAACCTGCGTGCGTAACGCTGTGTAGACCGAATACCGAGACGCGATTTTATTACTTAACCACTAACCCAGGCGCTTTCAGGCGGTCATTAATCCACCGTCTGAAAGATGAAGGGAACAGACAAATAGAAGATGGGGAGAACCCGGGTGAATCAGCACATAGCGAATTTCTGGGATAGCCAGCAACACGACAGTCAGAAACAGAACGTTCAACGCGAGATTACGTCACGCGCCGCCGGTTCCCGGGCATTACGGATTGCGGTGACCCTTGCCTGTCTGGGGTTGGCAGGCTGTGCCGTCAAACCAGAGCCCGTGACGGTGGAACAGCAGGTAGCACAGGCACTGAGCGACAGAACGCAGATGTTCGCTAATCAGGAACCGGTGCGTGGCACCATTACGCTGGATGAGGCGATTGCCCGTTCGCTGAAATATAACCTGCAACAGCGGGTCGCTCTGATGGAACAGGCGATGGAAGATGACCTGTTGGGCGTACAGAATCTGGACATGCTGCTACCTAAACTGACCGCCCGTGCCGGGTTACAAACTCGTGATAACGTGGCCGGTTCTAGCAGCCAGTCGGTCACCACTGGCCGCCAATCGTTGGAAGCCTCCACCAGTCAGGATCAAACCATGCGTACCGCCGATCTGACGATGAGCTGGAACGTGCTGGATTTTGGTATCAGCTATTTCAACGCCAAAGTGCAGGCGAACAAATCGCTGGCGGCGGAAGAGCGTCGCCGCCGCGTGGTAGCGGATATTACCCGTCAGGTGCGGACGGCCTATTGGGAAGCGGCCACGGCGCAGCGTTTGCAGCCGGAAGTGACCACCGCGCTGGCGCAGGCGCGTCAGGCGCTGGAATATGCGCGTCAGACCGAACAACAACGGCTGTTAGCGCCGGTTGAGGCGCTGCGCTTCCAGAAGAATATGCTGGAGATGGTGCGCCAGTTGGAAATCGTCGATAGCGACTTAGTCGTAGCGAAATCCCGTCTGGCCGCGCTGATGAACCTGCCGCCGTCCAGTAAATACGATGTTGTCGTACCGAGCGAAAGCAGTCTGATTGCGCCGAAGATGGCTTATTCACTCGACGATTTGGAAAACTTTTCGATGGTGAAGCGTCCGGAAGTGCGTGAAGAGACTTATCTGGCGCGTAACAGCGTACTGGAAACCCGTAAGTCGCTGCTGCGACTGCTACCGGGCGTGTCGCTGTTTGCTGGTGTCAACGGTGATAGCAACAGCTATCTGGTGAATCATCAATGGGCGAACGCGGGCGTTCAGGTTAGCGGAAACCTGCTGAATGTGCTGTCGTGGTCATCGGTTAAACGTGCGGGACAGGCGAATGAAGATCTGGCGGAGGTTCGTCGTCAGGCGCTGCGTATGGCGGTGCTGACGCAGGTGAACGTCGCCTGGCAGGAATATCAGCAAAGTACACGGATGTTTGGTCGCTATCAGGAACTGGCGCGGATCCAGCGTGGCATCCTTAATCAAACCACGCTTAGCGTACAGCATCGTGCTGAAACGCAAATGGAGCAGGTACGTGTCAGCACGGAAACCATTCTGACGACCCGTGCGCGTGACCGGAGTTTTGCCGATGTGCAGAACGCGCTGGGTGCGGTGTATCAGGCTGCCGGGTTGGATGTGCTACCGGATAACGTGAACGATGTCAGTCTGGCGGCGTTGAGCAATTCGATTGCACGTACCACGAATAACCTTGAAAAAGGCGGCGTTGCGGTACCTCGCCTGTCGCTGTCAACGCCAGCTACGCCTGCCACAACAACGGCTTCTGTTAAACCGGTCGCGACGCCATCTGCATTGAAAACGGCGACGTCTGTGGTGAAACCTATCGCACCATCGGCCAACGCGGATAAACCTTATCGCGTAGTAAATACGGATATGTGGGATAACCTGCAATCTCTACAGGCGGGAGGTTCGCGTTAATGACTGTCGGCATCATGCGTCCGATGTTGCTCGTGAGTGCGTTAAGCCTGCCCTTGATGGGGCAGGCGGCGACCGGAGATATTCGTGTGCAGCTTAGCGCCCAACGCTATACCGTGTTATCCAGCGAAATTGCCGGGAAGGTGACCGATCTTGCGGTGAAAGAGGGTGAACACTTCAAGCAGGGCGATACTCTGGTGACGTTTGACTGCACCGTGCTGCGCGAAAAGCTGAATTACTCAAACGCGGCAGAGAATGCCGCACGTAAGAAGCTGGCGATTGCCGATCGGTTGGATAAGCTCAATTCGATCAGCCTGTCTGATGTCGATCAGGCGCGATCGTCGGTGTCGATGGCGCAGGCCGAAAGCGGCGTCAATCGCGCCATGCTGCAACGCTGTGTCATTAAAGCGCCATTCTCTGGTCGCGTCACGGAAACCAAGGTGAAGCGTTGGGAATCCGTGCCGGAAGGCAAAGAGCTGTTGGCGATTTATGATGACAGCGCGTTTGAGCTGGAAATGATCGTGCCATCGCGCTGGCTGGTGTGGTTAAAGCAGGGCAGCGCTTTTCAGGTCACGCTGGATGAAACTGGCCTGAGCTATCCGGCGGAAATCAGCCGCCTTTCTTCAGCGATCGATCCGGTCAGTCAGTCAGTAAAAGTCTTTGGTCGGATTACCCAATCCACCGCCGGATTGTTGCCGGGCATGAGCGGTGTGGCGCAAATTGTACCGCCTGATGCCGGTAGCGTATCGCCATGACCGAACGGAACACGACAGCAGCACAAACTGAACAGGATACCCGGCTGGCACTGCTGGCCGAATTGTTGCAGCTGCAAAGCCGTGCTAGGGCGCGTGAAACGCTGGATGAACTGGCGTTTTTCATCGTCAACGAGACGCATAATGTAGTGAAGTATCGGCAGGCGCTGCTGTGGGACTGTGATAAACGGCGCTTGCAGGCGGCTTCCGGGCTGGCCTCGCTCGATCACAACGCGCCGTTTTGTACCGAATTTAGCCGCCTGTGCCGTCAGTGGCAGGAAGAGGGACGTCAAACGCAGGCGCTGCAATGCCGCGAGCTGCCTGCCGATGACCAGATTTTGTGGCAGGAACATCTGCCGGAATTTTTACTCTGGCTACCGCTGCGTTTAGCGCAGGGCGATACCCCGCTGGTGCTAGTGTTAGCACGGGACAGCGCGTGGCTGCCAGCCGAGATCGTACTGCTGGAAAAACTGGCGGACGCGTATGCTCACGCGTGGGCGAGTTTGCAGAAACAACGTCGGCGGCAGACGAATACCAGCCCGAAGAAGCGTCGTTTGATTCTGGCCGGGATCGTGGCGCTGGTGCTGATCTTATTGATCCCCGTTCGCCAGTCGGTGCTGGCTCCGGCAGAGATCGTCGCGCATCGTCCGGTGATGGTGCGTGTGCCCGTGGCGGGCGTGGTGGATGACATACTGGTGCGCCCTAATCAGGCCGTTAGCGCCAATCAGCCGCTGGTGCGGCTGGACGTGCGCGAACTGGAAAACCGACTGGAATCAGCGCGGCAGGCTTTTGCTACTGCCGATGCTCAGTATCGTCAGGCACAGCAGCAGGCGCTGTTCGATGCCAATAGCAAGGCCAGTCTAGCCGTACTGCAAAGCCGCCGCGAACAGGCGCAGAGCGAGATGGATTTTCTACAACGTCAGCAGGAACGCATGCAGCTTGCTTCCCCGCGCGACGGTGTGGCGATTTTTGACGATAGCAGCGACTGGATTGGGCGCTCGGTGGCGGTGGGAGAACGAATCATGATGATCGCCGATCCGCACGATGTTGAACTGGAGATCCAGTTGCCGGCGGCGGATGCGATTGCGTTGGAAAACGGCGCGGACGTGCGCCTGTTCCTCAATGTGGCACCGAATTCGGCACAGGAAGCACGGCTGGAGCAGATTGGCTATCGCGCCGCGCCGACGCCGGACAATGTGATGGCCTATCGGCTGCGGGCACGCTTTACACAGGATGATCCGCAGCTGCGCGTGGGCCTGAAAGGGACCGCCAAGCTGTACGGTAAACGCACGGTGCTGTTCGTTTACCTGCTGCGCAAACCGCTGGCGTCGCTGCGCGTCTGGTTGGGCGTCTAACGATGGCCGGAGGTGCGACGTCGGCCGCTGGGCTCAGCCCGCTGCGCGATGAACTGATCCTGCATGCTGGGCCCGCTAACCGCGACGGATCGCCTAGCTGGACGCTGGAAGATCCGCTACGTGGCCTTTATTTTCGTATCGGCTGGGCGGAAATGGCGATGCTATCGCGCTGGTCGATGGGGAACGCGGCGCAGATCGTGGCCGAGGTTAACCAGACTTCTGCACTGACGCTTGATGACAGCGATGTGCAGTATTTCAATCGTTTCTTGCAGGCCAACAGCCTGACGCGGGTTTCTGGCGATGAGGCGATGGCGCAGTTTGCTCGTCAGGTGGAACAGTCGCGCGTTTCGATCTGGCGCAAGCTGTTGAAGAACTATCTATTTTTTCGCATTCCCTTATGGCACCCCGATCGCTTTCTGGGCGTAACCTTGCCGTGGATCGAACCGTTTTTCAGCCGGACTTTTCTCAAGCTCACATTGCTGATAGCCGTGCTGGGGCTATTCCTCGCCGGACGCCAGTGGGAAACGTTCAAACATACGTTTCTGCATTTCTTCACGCTGGAAGGCGCCGCGCTGGCGGGGCTAACGCTGTGCTTTACCAAGATTCTGCATGAGTTCGGCCACGCCTACACCTGCAAGCGCTTTGGTGCGCGGGTTGCCACGATGGGCGTCGCATTTTTGGTGATGATGCCGGTGCTGTACACCGATACGTCCGGCTCGTGGAAGCTCACCCGCCGTCGGCAACGAATGGCGATTGGCGCAGCGGGCATGATGACCGAACTGGTGCTGGCTGCATGGGCGACGCTGGTATGGAGTTTCTTGCCGGATGGCATGCTGCGCAGCGCCGCGTTTATGCTGGCGACGACAACCTGGATTATGACGCTGGCGATTAACCTCAGCCCGCTGATGCGCTTCGACGGCTATTTCTTGCTTTCCGATGGATTACAGATGCCTAACCTGCAAAACCGAGGCTTTGCTATCGGCCGCTGGCAGATGCGGGAATGGCTGTTCGGCTTAGGGGATGCCCCGCCGGAGCACTTTCCACGCTGGCTGCAACGTACTCTGGTGGGCTATGCCTTTGCGGTGTGGATATACCGTTTCTTCCTGTTTACCGGTATCGCGATTCTGGTTTACCACATGACGTTCAAACTGCTGGGGATGCTGCTTTTCGCGATTGAAATCGGCTACTTCGTGGTGATGCCGGTGGTGAATGAAGTACGCGAGTGGAGTAAACGCCGTAAGGATTATCGTATGAACCGTAATATGACGACAACGCTGACTGTGAGCGCTGTGGTTCTGCTCTTGCTGATGATTCCCTGGCAGCGCGGCGTGTATGCACCGGCGCTGCTGCGGGCGGAACAGCAAAGCAGCCTGTATATGCCCGTGCCTGCGATGATTCAGCGCATTGACGTGAAGGTCGGCCAGCCTGTGCAAGCGGGACAAACGCTGTTTACGCTGTCGTCTGACGCGCTGGCGCACGAACGGCAACAGCTGGAACGACAAATCGCTACGCTGAACTGGCAAAGCACCTTTCAGGTATTCAACAAGGAAGCGGCTGGCGATCACCAGCGGGTGAAGCAGGAGCACGAAGCGGCGCTGCAAAAGTTACAGGTATTGCAGCGTCAGTCGGAACAACTGACGGTGCGTGCGCCGATAGACGGCGTGGTGGCCGATATGGCGACGCCGATGGAAACGGGCGAGTGGCTGGGGCAGGGCGAATGGCTGGCGGTCGTCACCAAGCCAACCGGCGGGCTGGTGGAAGCGTTCGTGTCGGAAAAAGACTGGCAGCGGCTCCGCACGGGCGCAAAGGGGACGTTTTATTTACAGGACGTGAGCCGCTCGTCGCTGCCGCTCACCATTGTGGAGATTGCCAGCACGGCAACCCGGGACCTGAATGCCACGCCGGAACTTGCCTCGGTGTATGGCGGTGATATTGCCACGCTGAGCGATGCACAGCGCAAGTTGCATCCTGAGCAGGCGGTTTATCGCGTGTTGCTCAATCTGCCCGAAGACTACCGTGGTCAGCCGCAGGTGCTGCGCGGTACGGTAGTCATGGACGGTGAGGCGCAAAGCCTGTTGATTCGCGGCTGGAAAGTGGTTTCCGCCGTGTTGATCCGGGAGATTGCGTTCTAAGCCACGCATTCTAAACATGGCATTCTAAACCATGCATTCCAAACATTACGTTTTAAGCATCGCGTTGTTTGTGTGTGTCATTTAAGTACTCGCCGGATGTCGGCGAGTAGGATCATCATGGCATTAAATACAGCTGGCACCTTGCTCTGCACCCGTAATGCTTTCCCGTAGCGCCTTGAACAATTCTCGTCCCATACCCGTGTGTGAGGCAGATAGATCCGGTTCCACTGCTGTGCGGTTCGCCAATTCAGTTGCATCGACCAGCAGGTTAATTTCGCCGCGAATGCCATCCACCTGAATCATATCGCCGGTATGAATTTTGGCTAATAACCCACCGCTATAGGCTTCCGGCGTAATATGAATAGCCGCAGGGACTTTACCGGATGCGCCGGATAACCGACCATCGGTCACCAACGCGACATTAAAACCGCGATCCATCAGTACGCCAAGCGGTGGCATCAGCTTGTGTAATTCCGGCATGCCGATCGCTTTCGGCCCCTGAAAACGCACCACGATCACGCAATCCCGATCCAGTTTCCCGGCATTGAATGCCGCATCGACATCATATTGGCTTTCAAACACGATGGCCGGTGCATGAATGACCTGATGATCTTCCGGCACGGCAGAGGTTTTCATCACGGCTCGGCCCAGATTCCCTGACAGGACTTTTGTGCCGCCGTGCTTAACGAAAGGCTTGCTCAGTGTCGCAATGACCTCTGTGTCTAACGAAGCATGTGGGCCGTCACGGTAGACCAGTTTATCCTGTTCAAGGAACGGTTCATGTGTATAACGATTCAGACCGAATCCCGCGACGGTGTTAACGTCTTCATGTAGAAGCCCGCCTTGCAGCAGTTCGCGGATTAACAGTGAAACCCCGCCCGCCGCCTGAAAGTAGTTGATGTCTCCAGGACCATTAGGATAAATGCGACAAAGTAGTGGCACGACCTCTGACAATTCAGAAAAGTCATCCCACGTGATGGTGATACCGGCTGCTTTTGCCATTGCGACCAGATGCATGGTGTGGTTGGTTGATCCTCCGGTTGCCAGTAAGGCAATGATTCCGTTGACGATGACTTTCTCATCAACCAGACGTCCGACGGGCATATAGTTGCCTGAGGATTCTGTCATTCGGGTGACCTGACGTGCGGCCGCCTCGGTCAACGCGTGTCGTAGCGGCACATCGGGATAGACAAAAGAAGAGCCAGGCAGGTGCAGACCCATTATTTCCATCACCATTTGGTTGGAATTCGCGGTGCCATAGAAAGTACAGGTTCCGGGAGAATGATAGGCGCTGGCCTCTGATTCCAGCAGTGCATCGCGGCCGACTTTACCTTCAGCATACAATTGGCGAATACGTACTTTTTCTTTATTGGCGATACCGGTGCGCATGGGGCCAGCAGGTACGAAAATGGCTGGCAAGTGACCAAAGGCTAACGCCGCAATAAACAGACCGGGAACGATCTTATCGCAAACGCCAAGAAATAAGGCACCATCAAACATATTGTGGGATAACCCAACGGCGGCCGACATGGCGATTAAATCACGGCTGAGCAAGGAAAGTTCCATGCCGTCCTGACCCTGCGTCACTCCGTCGCACATCGCCGGTACACCTCCCGCTACCTGACCGATAGCGCCTACGGAATGCAGCGCTTTCTTGAGCAGGTCGGGGTAATGTTCATACGGCTGATGCGCAGAGAGCATATCGTTATAGGACGTGATGATCCCGATATTGCTTTTCACCATATTTTTCAGGCTGGTTTTGTCATCGGGCGAGCAGGCGGCGAAGCCGTGAGCCAGGTTACCGCAGGCAAGTTGTGAACGGTGAACCGTTTTACTTTTCGCCGCTTCAATCTGAGTCAGATATTGGGCTCTGCTATCCTGAGAACGAGAAATGATATTATTGGTGACGCGTGTAACCGTAGGATTCATGTTAGGCCCTATTGCTTCGAGTTTGATGCTATAAATAGTCAACGAACGGAAAATAAATAATAAATTTCCCGGTTTAAATTCGGTTTTTTATATTTTTTCAGGGTGAGCAATACCGCCACGCTAATTAAAGAATGGAAAAGATGTCAGCAGTCGATATAAAGAAATACGCTGGCTATTAACTTAAAACCATGTCGTGATTTATTATCATGATAGGGGCCTCACTGGTCACGCTATACCCGTCATACTTCAAGTTGCTTGTGCGTTGGCTGCGCTCACTCACCCGAATCACTTACTTGAGTAAGCTCATCGGGATTCCCTCACTTGCCGCCTTCATGCAACTCGAATTATTTAGTGTATAAGCTACGTTTTATGTAATGAGTTCACTATATACTCAAATGATACCGGTAACAATGCGTTTTTATCGTTCGCTTTATACGATTCAGCTTATGTTGGTGTGGTTTTGTGATTTGCATCACATTGTGAGGTCGGAAATATTTTCATCATTTTTTCGAATGATAAAAAACATATCACCTAATGAGGTAAGAATAGGTTTGAATTAAGTATAAGAGGTATTGTGAGGTGGTGAATCAGAGGAGCGTATTTATTCATGTTAATCACACCGGAAACAAAAAATGTTTCCGGTGTTGTTGTTAACCCTTGTAGTTAAAACATGATAGAAAGTGGGACGGTGATGATTTCTGGGAACATGACCAGTAAGAGCACCACGGCAATTTCTGATAGTAGGAAAGGCAACATACTGACGGATACGGCTTCTATACGTAATTTACCGATACTACAGGCTGCATTGAGCGAGGTGCCGATTGGCGGCGTAATGAGTCCCAGTGCTGCTGTCATGACAAAGACTACGCCAAAATAAACAGGATCGATGCCGACGATCGTCACAACTGGCATCAATACTGGTGCCAGAATCAGAATGAGTGGCGTCATGTCGATAACCAGCCCAACAACTAACAACATTAAGACCAGTACCAGCATAAAAATTTTAGGATGCTCAATAAATGGTTCCAGTATGCTAACTAATTGACCGGGGAGGTCAGCAACGGTAATCAGCCATGAAGTCACCATGGCACCGGCGACTAAAAACATGACCATTGACGTGGTTTTTCCTGCACTTAGCAGCACGTAATAAATGTCTTTTAGCTTCAATTCTTTATAAATAAAACAGCCGACAAATAAAGAGTAGATTGCTGCAACGACGCCTGCTTCGGTAGGGGTAAAAATGCCGAATTTCAGGCCGAACAGAATAATCAGGGGTAAAACAAGAGCCCAGATTCCTTCTCTAAACGCCGCAACTTTTTCAGCATGAGGTTTTTTCTCAAACACCATCGTATCTTTGTCTTTACGAGAGACAATCCACCAGGCTATGAGAATGGCGATCCCCATCATGGCTCCGGGGATAATCCCACCGATAAACAGCTTGGTAATGGAAACCTGTGCTGCCACGCCGAACAGGATCAAGGGGATGCTGGGTGGTAAGACTGGCGCGATAACACCACCACAGACGATAAGTCCGGCTGAGCGGTTCATGTTGTAACCAGCTTCGCGCATCATGGGAAGCAGCATAGCGGCTAATGCGGTGGTATCAGCCAGTGCCGATCCTGACAGACTAGCCATCAGCATCGCCGCAAAAATAGCGACATAACCTAATCCACCTGGTACGTGCCCAACGAAGGCCATCGCCAGACGGATGATTCTTTTGGATAAACCCCCAGCGTTCATGAGTTCGCCAGCCAGAATAAAAAACGGTGCGGCCAGTAGAACGAAGTTGTTGGTTCCATCGATGGCGTTTTGGGCGATCAGTTGCGAATCGAACAGATCCATTTGCCACATCATGGCAACGCCGGACAGTAATAAAGCGAAGGAAATTGGCATGCCGATGATGATGCCGCATGCCAACACCCCTAAAAATATGGCTAACGTCATAATAGCGATCCTTTTTTGTTATTGGCGGCGGCTATAAGCTTTCGTTTTTATGGAGCTGATAGAGATTACGTAGCGCGTAAATAATGATTCCCACGCTGCAAATCACGCCGACGCCGTATAACATCGCCATTGAAAAACCGGTGGCGGGGGAGCGGGTGCCAAAATTGATGATGGTTTGTGTCAGACTGCCATCAAATAACAGCCAACTAATATAAATCATGAGTACGTTGGAGATGGCCGCACAAACTTTTTTGCCTCGATGGGATAAATGTCGAATGAGTGTATCTACGCGAATATGAGAGTGCTCTTTCATTGCCAGGATCGCGCCCAGGAATGTCATCCAGACAAAACAAAAACGTGACAATTCTTCTGAGAAAGCGATACCGGAGTTAAAGACGTAACGCATAACAACATTAATAAACACCATTGTGGTCATGACGGCAAAGCAACTAGTGATGAGCACATTGATGATTTTGACCAGATATTTTTCCAAAAACAGCATAATAATGGCTCCATAATACAATCGGATATATGGCATAAGCCTACGGTTGCCAGTGTATAGTTCTCTGGATGATGGCTCCCGCACTGCCCATGAAATGCACCCTACCTGGTGGTTAAGTCACAATATCGGCCATCTTCCCAGATGAACTGGAAAGATGGCTCAAGAAGATATATTCGATAAATTTAATTTTAAGTTACAAGTTTTGCGTTTTTTCCAGCTCTTGACGGAATAGTTCAACCAGTGCGGGATCCAATGAGGCGGAATATTTATCCACAACGGGCTGAACGGCTTGTTTCATTTTATCCAACTCTTCCGGAGCGATATCGTTAAGTTTAACGCCGTGCTCTACCAAGCGTTTTCTTGCTTCCACTGTGATATCGCGAGCTGCTTTGCGTTGTACGTCACGAGCGATATAGGCCGCATCCTGAAAAATTTTCTTTTCCGTATCTGACAGGCTATCCCATAGTTTTTTACTGACCATCAGCATTTGAGGGTTATAGATATGACGTGTTCCGCTGAAGTATTTCTGTACTTCATACAGCTTGTTGGCGTCCAGTGTCGTTTCTGGATTTTCCTGTCCATCAACCGTTTTGGTTTCCAATGCGGTATATAATTCTGGCATAGGCATCGGAATGGCGTTGACGCCTAATGCTTTGAACATATCAATATACAGCGGGTTCAGAATGGTTCTGATTTTCAGCCCCTTCAAGTCTTCCAGTGTATTAACCGGGTGCTTGTTATTACTGACACTGCGATAACCCTGTTCCATATAGGCCAATCCAACCCATCCTTTCGCTGGCATATATTCCATTAATTTTGAACCCAGAGGACCGTCTAACACTGCGTCAGCCTGCTTTTCATTTTTGAAGGAAAAGGGGAAATCCAGCAGAACGAATTCAGGTATGGTTCCGACCAACTGCGCGGGAGACATCATGGACACTTCGATCGTCCCACCTTGCATCGCGGAGGCAACTTGCTGTTCGCCACCCAGAACGCCGTTGGCAAAAATATTGATCTTTATTTTGCCATTACTGTTTTTTGCCACTTCCGCGACAAACGCTTTAGCCCCCAATCCCTGCGGGTGTGTGAATGAGTTAACCAGCGGCATCTTCAACGATCTGGCTTTTATTTCCTCGGCATTGGCTGAAAAAGAGAAAGAAAGTGCTGCGGCGAGCAGAGACGATGTAACAATACACTTAATTGATTTCATAAGGTTTTCCATTTTTTTTAATCGATAATTAAACGCTTGCCTATCACTATGGGTAGTTCACTGATTGATCAAACTTTTGTACTCGGTATTTTTTCAAGCTATTGGTCAATTTTTGAGACGACAGGGTGATCTTTTCCTGGTTCTGGCCGTTACATCGGATATGAACTAACAGAAGAAACCAAATGTAACAATCTGTAATTATTACACTTAATGTAATTGGAATTGATTTAATGGGGCAGACAGAAGAGGGGATTATGTGACGTGAGTCACTCGTGTGGAGGTTAAGATGTGTTCAAGCTATCAGTAATTTGATGTAGGTGATCGGGACGGCAAGCTGTTAGTGAGAATGGTGTCACAACTTAGCCATTTATTTTCAATCCGATACTTTTTACTTCTTCGGGCTAGGTCCGGTCCGTGCGGTGTGTATGTCGATTGGATGAGGAGCGCATTAATACGCCAGTGCAACAGACAGGGGGCATTTTCTTTGGTAAACTGAATTATCCGTCAACCACAATTTAATTAGTTGAAAATGAAGAAAAAAAGACCTGGTTTGCAAGATGTGGCTAATCAAGTTGGTGTCACTAAAATGACGATCAGCCGTTATTTGCGTGATCCACTCATGGTTTCAATGGCGCTGCGTAGCAAGATCGCGGTGGCATTGGACGAACTTGGCTATATCCCTAATCGGGCGCCAGAAATTCTATCTAATTCAACGAGCCGCGCTATTGGGGTATTGCTACCTTCACTGACGAACCAGGTTTTTGCTGAGGTGCTGCGCGGTATTGAAAGTGTGACGGATGCTCATGGCTATCAGACCATGTTGGCTCACTATGGGTATCATGTTGAGCGCGAAGAGATGCGTCTGATGTCGCTACTTTCCTACAATATTGACGGGCTGATCCTTTCTGAGCGCTCTCACACTGAGCGGACGCGGAAAATGATTGAGGTAGCGGGGATTCCGGTAGTTGAGATCATGGATAGTGAATCTCCGTGTATCGATTTGGCCGTGGGTTTCAATAACCATGAAGCGGCTTATCAAATGACAAAAACCATGCTGGAATATGGACATACCCATCCTGTTTATCTTGGTGCCCGTCAGGATGAACGTACCGTCATGAAAATGCAGGGATATGAACAGGCGATGCGGGATAGTGGCTTGACGCCTCGCTGTGTTTGTACCGATCGCCCATCCACCTATAGCTTGGGCGGTGAATTGCTGAGGGAGGCGCGTCAGCGCTATCCTGAGACGGATAGTCTGTTTTGTACGAATGACGACCTTGCTATCGGTGCTGCTTTTGAGTGCCGTCGACAAGGGCTACGTATCCCCGAGGATATCGGGATAGCCGGTTTCCATGGACACGATATCGGTCAATCGATGGAGCCTAAACTGACCAGCGTGTTGACCCCTCGAGAGAAAATGGGACAAATCGCGGCAGAACGACTTCTTGCCCGTTTGCGGGGGGAAGAGGTTACCCCCCAGCGGCTTGATTTAGGCTTTGTTATTTTGCCCGGCAGCAGCATTTGATACTAAGCGCGACGAGATACCACGCCTGCGGCGCGTAAGGTTTCAACTCCCCGGTTAACGACTTGCTCGAATTCGCCGTTGATATCGATGGCGAGTATGTCGGTTTCGTCTGCCGCCGGTTCTTCTAGTGCTTCAAATTGACTGGTCAATAGATCGGTCGGCATAAAATGGCCGGCACGTGCTTTCAACCGTTCCAGTATGACCTCGAAACTCCCTTTCATATACAGGAAGATCATGCCGGGGTTATCTTCACGCAGGCGGTCACGGTAACGGCGTTTTAGCGCGGAGCAGACAATCAGGCCCACTTCATTTTTATGACGCAGGCTGTAGGCCGCATCATTCAGGCGTTCAAGCCACGGTGCGCGATCGTTGTCGTCTAACGGAGTGCCACTGGCCATTTTTTGAATGTTGGCGCGTGGATGCAGGTCATCTCCATCGATGAATTTAGCGCCCAATTCTCTGGCAATTGCCGCTCCCACACTGGATTTGCCACAACCCGATACACCCATGATAACTATGCTTTGTCCTGCCATAAGTTTGATCTCTATGCTAAAAAGTAATATTTAAACTTCTTCAATTAAGTGTATCTTATCACGTTACCGGTAACGGGCAAGGTTACTGTATTGTATCTTTGCTCAGATTTGGGCATTTTGTGAAAAACAAATCTCTCTTATTATATTGACTATTCTATCAACACCTTGATTTGCGTTAATAAAGAAAACATCAGTTTCATCCTCTGTTGGCGTTTCTAAGACACTAAACTGAGAATCTAACATCTGGCTTTTTTGGAAATGACCTACTCTATTATTTATTCTTTTTAAAATACTATCGAAGTCTGCATCAAGAAATAAAAAGTTTATGTTTTCATTCGAGTCTCTTATCATTTCTCGGTATTTTTTCTTAAGTGATGAGCAAATTATTATAGAAGCAAAATTAGTCCGTTGCATTGAGAACACTGCATTATTGATTAATCTGAGCCATGGTTCTCTATCCTTGTCATTTAGTGGCTCACCACTAGACATTTTTAGAATGTTTGACTTTGGATGTAAATAATCACCATCAATATAAGGGATGTCATGTTTTTTAAATAACTCTTTAGCTATGGTCGTTTTACCTGAGCCTGAGACACCCATTAATATATAAACAAAGTTACTCATAGTTTCCCTAGTGTTCATTTTATCATATTAAATATAATTTTTTATTAAATTTATTTGTGTAAATTATACTGTTCTTACCACTTTAACTAAATGAGACTGATGATCGGTAATCTCACTTAACTACATGGTTGGTTACATATTAAGAAACATCCTTGTCATATTTCCTGACTGTCACATAAATTAATTCATGCTTGGCAGTTTGATAGTATCTAAATTTCTGATAACAAATATATGAGATAGAGCACCACACACAGACACAAAAGCTATATAATACATCGCATAGGCAAAACTATTTGTAGCTTGTAGTATTATTCCCATGATAATTGGAGTGGCAATACCGGCGAGGTTTCCTGATATATTGAAAAAACCACCAACAGTGCCGATTACCTTGCTAGGAACAATGTCACTCAGAATAACCCAACCAATATTCGCGAAGGCATTAGCAAAAAAAGCGAATGACAAAATAGCAATAGCAATAGCGGGTTTATCTTCAAAAAAGTTTACAAAACATATTGTACCAGCAAGACCAAGTCCAAGGACAGATGGCAATTTTCGAGATAATGTACGAGAAATACCTCTTTTCATTAGTGCATCGCTAACAAAACCACTACATAACAGGCCAAGCATTGCCATCATATAAGGGAATGCTGCCCCCATTCCTGCTTTAGATATCGAGAGATGAAGACCTTTTTCCAGATAAACAATGAACCATGTTAGGAAGAAATAGAGTGTGGAATTTATGGCAAACTGAGCGATAAATAACCCCCAGATATTTCTTTGTTTTAAAACATACGAAACATCTTTCCATTCAACTTTTTCACTAACATCTTTTTTGGTTGCTGTTGCTTGTCCTAAACCACCGCCTTTTCTTATATGCTCTATTTCAGCGGCATTTGTGTTTTTGCTATCAAGTGGATCGCGGTATTTAAATAACCAATAAATACCAAAAATGATACCTACTCCCCCTGATGCATAAAATGACATCTCCCAACCATAGTTAGCAACAATAAAGGCGAGCAATGGAGTGAGGAGAGCGAGACCAATGTACTGTGCGCAAGCATAAAGCGCGGTTGCGCTAGCTCGTTCCTGAGTAGGAAACCATGTTGATATAATTTTAGCATTGGCTGGAAATGATGGTGCTTCAGCTATACCTATTAGTGCCCGACAAAGTAAAAGAAATGCAAATGAAGCTGCGGCTGTAGTAAATAGATGGTGAGATGCTATCCCCATTAAGCAGGTAAAAATACTCCATACGATAACAGCGATACCATATAGTTTTCGTACACCAATACGATCAAGAATATAGCCTACTGGTACTTGGCTAAGCACATAAGTCCAAGTAAACATCGAGAAAAGTAGACCTAAGTGTGATGGGGAAAGTTCAAACTCTCCTTGTATGCTTGTCCCTGCAACTGACAAGTTTGCCCTGTCCATATAGTTAATAGCTGTGACTATAAATAATAGAAACAGCACAAAAAAACGAGATCTTGTGGCTTTCATTTAATTTCCCTCGGTGAAAATTAGTTGTTAACTGTGTTAATAAACGCCGTTATCTTCCATTGCTTTTCTTGTTGTCTGATACGCTTTTGATATAACCCAGTCAGGTTTTTTCTTCCAATATTCTGGTCTAAATATCTCTACAGATACTATTCCATCGTATCCCGTATCCTTCAGGTTTTTGAGAAAATTATTTAGATCAACCGTTCCTGAATCACAAAAACGCCGGTTTTCTTGTGTGGCTTTTTCGATATCAATGAAATCTCCGTTGTTAATATGAACACAAAATATTTTCTTTGGATCTACCATTTTTATAACTTTAAAATCATTCAGGCCATGGTAAAGATGAAGGTTATATGAGTCGAAGACTAAACCAACGTTATCTTCATTGACTTCATTAATAATATTCCAAGCTTGCTCTACCGTCCTCACTGAGCTTCTATTGAATCCTACGAGCTCAAAACAAAGTTTGATATCATAATTTTTAGCGATATCAGACAATCGCTGTAAAATTCTGACGCAATTCTCGTGTGTTTTTTCAACCGAGCCAGAGTAAGGACCACCGTTTGGGTTGCGCTGAAGGGGCGGGACAACGATAAAATATCCCGCTTGTATCTCCTGCGCAATATAACAGTCATATTCAAACTTTTTTATAATCAGGTTATCTTTTTCATCGTCATTGCCGTTGAATAAATCATCATAAGTATACAAAGCGTTCAACGCATGTGGCTTTATTTTTTTCCCTGATAAAAGGTTTTTTAAATCATCAAGATTATTTTTTTCTAAGAATTCCTCGAGTTTATCTAGCCTGAATTCAATGAAATCAAACCCATTCTTTTCGCAAAGATAAACATCCTCTTCAAGTGTTGAACAGTGCATTGAGGTGGCTTGGTTAAAACCGATTTTCATCATAACCCCTTATTAAAGAGGGAACTTAACGGGTAATCCTGTTTTTGTACTCAGGTATATCGCTTCAATGAGCTCAACCGTTTTTCTACCAGCGATACCGTCAATCAATGAAGGTTTACCTTCAATGATTGATGTCAGGAAGTCATTAATCTGCAATTGATGATAGTAATACATAGAGTCTTGATTATTGAAGAAATCACGATCTTCTTCTTGCCAGTTTCTTAAGTGCGATTCTTCACCAGATATTGTCCATAGATCGTTATATGGAGGTTCAGTAATTGAGGATACGCCAGCAATGAACATGGCTCCGCCATCTGTTTGTACGCCAACAGATGCACCATTCTCACCATGTATATGAACTTTCCCATACAGAGCCGGATTCTGAGAATTACTGACAACAACATTACCAATGCTGCCGTTCTTAAATTTGATGACAGCAACAGCAGTGTCCTCTACTTCAATATAGGGATGGTTCAGATTTCGCCATATGCCATATACTTCTTCGATCTCGCCCATGTACCATAGTAATAAATCCAATTGATGAGGTGCTTGGTTAACTAAAACTCCTCCACCTTCACCGTCCCATGTACCACGCCACGGATCGCTTTCGTAATAATTTTTGTCTCTCCAACCTAGCATGGTTACTGAACCTAAAACCGGACGTCCTATTTTACCGTCATCAATGGCTTGTTTAATTCTTAAGCAAGGGCGGTAGAAACGTCTTTGACATACAGTGCCAACTCTAACGTTATGCTTATCCGCAGCATTAAGGATGGAATCACAGTCTTTCAGATTGCTGGCTAACGGTTTTTCTACCAGAATATGACAACCGTGATTAGCGGCCTCTACGGCAACTTCAGCGTGGACCGGATGTGGTGTACATATGCTTGCGACATCGATCCCCTCTACCTTTATCATTTCTGCTAGATCATCGTACGCTTTTACTCCGTATTGATTCGCAAAGTTTTTTGCTCGAGATATATCGCGATCAAAAACGGCACTAAATTCCGAATTTTCTAATTTTTCATAAGCTTTAGCGTGGAAGTCACCAACTTTTCCACACCCAATAATTGCTGTTTTCAACGTCATAGTATCGCCCTTAAGTTACCGGTAACAGTAATGATTAAAAAAAATCCCGAAACCTTCTGATGTAAGAAACACTTCTTTGTTATCGGTAACATTCAAGCATGGAGAATAAAAAATGGCTACACTGACAAGCTTCTTGTTTTAAAAATCGTGACAAGTATCACGATTATTCATGTTTTTAATGAAATATTCCCCTTTTATTGTGATTTGAACGATAAATTACTAACGATATCATCTTTCACTTTCGTAGCATGTCACTACATGTGAATACGGAAATATCTGGTACTTTGGGAAATAATAATGGTTTAGGTACAGCCAATATGGTTTTTATACTTATTTACCAGTATATGAAGTTTTTTTGTTATTAAGTAAAGAGTTTTTTAACGATACTGACTAAAACTAAGCGTTAATTAAAAAAATCTAAATGTATATTTATGAGAGATAGATCATGCCGATCTTTATCCTGCTGCCGAGTAAAAATACAACATGGCAATAATGTGAAGGTGAGTCATGTGGTCATCCTCTATTTTATTTCAGCTGTATAGAGTGGCGTTCACCGTGAAATGAACGCTTAATTTTACGGAAATAAAAAGAGGGCTGGCTGTGAAGAAAAGTATCTTGTTGCTAATGAGTACAATGCTGATGCCCTATGGCTATTGTGCTCAGGATGATGCCGTTTCCTTATCCGTATCTGGTATGAATACGGTGTTGGATAATGGCTTACTCAGGGTGACATTCGGGGAAGATGGCAGTGCGGTGAGCATTCTTAAAGATGGAAAAAATCTTGTTGCCAATCTTTCTGGTGCCATACGCGATCCAAGTAAAAATCGAAGTGCATACCTGGATTATTATGTCAAAGGCGTTAAAGATTTTGTTCCGGAAAAAGTTAACGTTATTAGTCAGAGTCGCGATATGGCACATGTCGCTTATATTGATGATAAAGACGGGCTACTGCGATTAGAATATCATTTAATTATGCGCCGTGGCGTGAGCGGTATTTACAGTTATGTCATCGCTGAGAATACCCGCGATCACGATGTGAAAGTAAGTGAATTACGTAATGTGTACCGGTTTGATCCGTCACGGCTCGATCATATTTATAACGGCGTCCATACCGGAAAACCATTACTCTACCGCCAGTTTGAACAATTACCGAAAATACAGGATGAAACCTGGCGACTGCCCGATGGCAGAGTTTATTCCAAATATGATTTTGCAGGTTATATGCGTTCCACCCCGTTTTGGGGAGTATTCGGTAATGGCATCGGAGCATGGTTAATTCACGGCAATCAGGAGTATTTTTCAGGTGATGCCCTCAAACAGGATTTGATGGTTCATCAGGACGCGATCATCCTGAATTACATGACCGGTGCGCATTTAGGTACGCCGGATATGGTTGTCGGGCCTGGATGGAAAAAATTCTACGGGCCCTGGTTGCTCTATATCAATCAAGGGAGTGAACAGCAGGTCATTGCTGATGCCGGTCGTCAATCGTTAACAGAGAAAGTTTCCTGGCCTTATCGCTGGTTGAATGATGAAAATTACCCGATTGAACGGACTCAGGTTACCGGACGAGTTAACGCTCAGGCACCGATGACTGTCGTACTTTCTTCATCATTGGACGAACCTTTTGATCTTCAAACGCGAGGTTATTCTTATCAGGGAACGACAGACAGTCAGGGAAATTTCGCTATTGATCATGTCCGTCCGGGGAAATATCAGGTCTCCGTTTATGCCAATAGCGGAACTCAACCCGGAGTGTTGGCCGAACAACGGATCAAGATCGGTGGCGAACGTCAGAAAATAGCCGATATTGTTATTCCTGATGCTAAACCCGTAGTTTGGGCTATTGGGCAGGCCGATCGTCAGGCGCGGGAATTTCGGTTTGGTAACGAAATTCGTAACTACCACTGGCAGAATGATGTGCCTGCCAATCTAACGTTTGATGTTAGCCACAGTGATTATCAACGGGATTGGTATTACGCCCAAACAAAACCAGGAAAATGGGATATCCGTTTTTCGATGCAGCCAGAAAAGAAAACGTATTATCTCAATATAGCCTTAGCAGCGGCCAGTAATTTTGGTATGACGAAGCCAACAACGCCTGAGTTGGATGTGATCGTTAATGGTAAAACATTGTCGACATTAAAATATGACAATGACAAAGCGATTTATCGAGGCGCATTGACCAGTGGTCAGTATCATTTCAATCGTATCCCGATTAATTATGACGTATTAAATAAAGGAAATAATGTTGTTTCGTTGAGATTAAAGGGTGGGAGCCTAATGTATGACGTTATCACGCTGAGCGAGGAGTAATAATAGATTTTTAACTTAACAATCATTCGATGAATTTAAAGGTAGTCGGTAAATGTCAAAATAGTTGTCACCACGGGATAATTATCTAACGGTAATGAGGTGCTCTGACATTCGGATAGTTTAGGGTATATTCATAATAATGAGGCAAGAATGAAAACTTCAAATAAAATATTTGTTGCGGCTTCTTTGTGTTTGGCGTTCGTTGGACAGGCGAGTGCTGATGTTGTTTTAAGAAATGTATCGATGGATTACCGTCATGAATATCGTCTACGCGATCGGACGCATTATGATAAGTTGACATTAGCGACGCAGTTACCGAATAACTTCTCTTTTGCAGTAGAAACGAAATTTAAGACGGGCGGTTCAAATGTTAAAGATCAGGCTTACAAAGATCCGGTCCTGAATGCGGTAGAAATGACACTAGCTAAAAAATATCAATTTGGTAACTGGACGATATCGCCGTTATTCCAACCTGAATTTAATTCGACACGGACTGAATGGAAAGTCGGGGTTTCTCCCTGGTATAAGTTTAACGATAATTGGTCTGCTGGCGGGTTATACCGATTAGAATTAACCGATTATGCCCACGAAAATGAATGTAAAAAAGCAGGTACAGCCTGTACGACGAGTAAACACAGGACGGTGAATCGGGTTGATGGCTACTTACGTTATAGAACCGGCGACCTCACGACGACCTATAAAATTATTTTCAAACATGGGGATGAAAATCTCTTCAATAAGAAGAAAAATGATTATGAACAAGAGTTGCAGTTTAATTATGCTGTAGGCGATAAAAAAGAGTGGAGCCCTTACTTTAGCTTTGGTGATATTAATCGTTCTTCTAAATCGAGTGAGCGCCAACTGCGTTTACGCGTTGGCGTCGCTTATACTTTTAAATAATCATTATTCAATAAGAAAGGCGAGCGCCCAATGTGGATTGTCGGGCGCTCGACGTTATACCCGTCATACTTCAAGTTGCATGTGCGTTGGCTGCGTTCGTTACTCGGCTCATCCATGAGCCTCGCCCCGTTGGGGCCGCTGCAGGCAGCGTTCAAATCTGCTCCCAGCAGATTTGTCACCCGAATCACTTACTTGAGTAAGCTCATCGGGATTCCTTCGCTTGCCGTCTTCCTGAAACTTGAATTATTTTGGGTATAGAGAGAACTAATGTGAACCGCCGCGTGAGGCACCGACGCCCGTTTGGGAACGTACAAACTGAGCGTGGAAACGGGCGCGTTCTTGTTGCCCAGCTTCCGACTTATCCGTAATGGAGAACAGCCAGATACCAACGAAAGCCACCAGCATGGAGAAGAGCGCCGGATATTCATAGGGATAAATCGGCGTGGCGTGACCGAGAATTTTCACCCAAATGGTTGGCCCCAGAACCATCAGTATAACCGCCGTCAAGAGCCCAGCCCATCCGCCAATCATGGCGCCACGCGTCGTCAGTTTCGACCAATACATGGAGATGATAATAATCGGGAAATTACAGCTGGCGGCAATCGAGAAGGCCAGACCGACCATGAAAGCGATATTCTGATTTTCAAACAGAATACCGAGTGCGATCGCGACGACGCCGAGCACGAGTACGGTGATTTTCGATACTTTCAGTTCATCACGCTCTGTCGCTTTCCCCTTTTTGATCACGTTGGAATAGAGATCGTGGGAAACGGCAGAGGCACCTGCCAGCGTGAGCCCGGCTACAACGGCTAAGATGGTCGCAAAGGCAACGGCAGAGATAAAGCCGAGGAAGAAATTGCCCCCAACCGCGTCAGCCAAATGAACTGCGGCCATATTGTTACCACCGATGAGCGCACCGGCCGCATCTTTGAAGGTGGGATTGGCGCTGACTAACAGAATGGCACCGAAACCGATAATAAAGGTCAGAAAGTAGAAATACCCCATAAAGCCCGTGGCATAGAACACGCTCTTACGCGCTTCTTTCGCATCGCTTACGGTGAAGAAACGCATCAAAATATGCGGCAGGCCCGCCGTACCGAACATTAGCCCCAGCCCGAGAGATAATGCGGAGATCGGATCGGAAACCAGCCCGCCAGGGCTCATGATAGCGATACCCTTCGGGTGAACGTCCATTGCCTGCTTGAATAAGGCATCAAAGCTAAAATTGACGGATTTCATGACCATAATCGCCATGAAGGTCGCGCCGAACAGCAGTAGAACCGCCTTGATAATCTGTACCCAGGTTGTTGCCAGCATGCCGCCAAACATGACGTACATCACCATCAAAATACCCACCAAAATCACCGCGATGTGGTAGTTCAGACCAAACAACAGTTCGATCAGTTTACCGGCACCGACCATCTGGGCTATCAGATAGAGTGCGACCACGACCAATGAACCACAGGCTGACAGGCTACGGATTGGACGTTGTTGCAGACGATAGGAGGCGACATCTGCAAAGGTATAGCGGCCAAGGTTACGTAAGCGTTCGGCAATCAAAAATAGGATGATTGGCCAGCCAACCAGAAAGCCGAGCGAGTAGATCAGCCCATCATAACCCGAGGTGTATACCAGCGCGGAGATGCCCAGAAAGGAGGCGGCTGACATGTAGTCACCCGCAATAGCTAACCCGTTCTGAAACCCGGTAATACTGCCACCAGCCGTATAATAATCACTGCGCGATCGTGTCCGTTTGGACGCCCAATAGGTGATATAAAGCGTTGCGCCCACAAACAGCAGAAACATCACTATTGCCTGAATATTTAGCGGCTGGCGCTGAACATCTCCGGTCAGCGCGTCCGCCGCCCACACCGTCGGCGATAAAACCAGTAGCCCAAGCAGCATCATGAAACGCATTTTCATTGCTTTACCTCGCTGAGTAACTGTTTTGTCAGGCGGTCAAATTCACCGTTAGCGCGGTAAACGTAAATGCCGGTTAGGATAAAGGACACAATAATTAACCCGACACCAATCGGGATACCGCGGGTGATGCTTGAACCTGGAGCGATCGGTGTACCTAGCCAACTGGGGGCAAAGGCGATCAGCAAAATAAATCCGACATAAAGCACCAGCATGATCAGCGACAGGATCGTGGCAAAGCGCTGTCGTTTGTTCACCAATTCTCTAAAAAGGGGATTACTTTCAATCCGTTGATAAATGGCATCATTCATCGTAAGTCTCCAGTAAGCTATTGATTGATCGCGCCACGTTCAGGTGGGTTGGCTTAAGGCCAGCCACACACCATCGAACCTACTGTCAGGCCCGGTGGTGTGTGACGCGCGCATTGAGTCAAACGATCGTAGGGTTGATGATCATGAGTTTGATTATCATGGTGAAGGTGTACTCATGGCCTGCTTCTCTTCCAGCAGTTTGTCGACGACGCCAGGATCGGCCAGCGTAGAGGTATCACCCAGATTGCTGGTATCACCTGCCGCGATTTTGCGTAGGATCCGACGCATAATTTTGCCCGATCGGGTTTTCGGTAAAGAATCTGTCCAGTGCAGAATATCCGGTGTTGCGATCGGGCCGATCTCTTTGCGAACCCAATTGCGAACTTCGGTATACAGTTCGCTGGACGGTTCTTCACCGTGGTTCAGCGTGATGTAGGCATAAATCGCCTGACCTTTCATGTTATGTGGGATGCCGACGACGGCAGCTTCGGCGATTTTTGGATGCGCAACCAGCGCGGATTCAATTTCAGCCGTCCCCAGTCGGTGACCCGAAACGTTGAGGACATCATCAACTCGTCCGGTGATCCAGTAGTAACCATCTTCATCGCGGCGTGCGCCATCACCGCTAAAGTACATGCCTTTAAAGGTGGAGAAGTAGGTTTGCTCAAATCGATCGTGGTCGCCGAACAGCGTACGAGCCTGACCCGGCCAGGAATCGGTGATAACCAGGTTGCCTTCACATACGCCTTCTTGCGGATTGCCGAGATTATCAACTAACGCAGGCTGGACGCCGAAGAAAGGACGCGTTGCCGAGCCAGCCTTGGCCTCGATCGCCCCAGGCAGCGGTGTGATCATGAAACCGCCCGTTTCCGTTTGCCACCAGGTATCGACGATCGGGCATTTTCCATTGCCAATCTTGTTGAAATACCACTCCCAGGCTTCCGGGTTGATGGGTTCGCCAACGGATCCCATGATTCTCAGCGATGTGCGCGAAGTGCCTTCAATCGCTTTGTCGCCTTCCGCCATCAGTGCGCGAATAGCGGTAGGGGCGGTGTAGAGAATATTGACCTGATGCTTATCCACCACCTGTGCCATACGTCGCGCATCCGGCCAGTTGGGAACGCCTTCAAACATTAACGTGATTGCGCCGCAAGCCAATGGCCCGTAAAGCAGATAGCTATGCCCGGTTACCCAGCCGACATCTGCCGTACACCAGTAAATTTCGCCCGGATGGTAATCAAAAACGTATTTGAACGTCAGTGCGGCATAAACCAGATAACCTCCGGTTGTATGCAGAACTCCTTTAGGCTTACCGGTTGAGCCGGAGGTATAGAGGATGAATAAAGGATCCTCGGCGTTCATTTCTTCAGGCGGACAGCGATCGTCGACTTTTTCGATGAGATCGTGCCACCAGAGATCGCGTCCGGTCTGCCACGTTTCTGGTGTGGCTGTTGATGATTGGGAAGAGGGGGAATGTGCACCGGTACGACGGAAAACAATGACATTGGTGATCGTTTTGACGCCGGGGTTTTTCAGCGCTTCATCAATATTTTTCTTTAGCGGGATGGTGCGTCCGGCGCGGATACCTTCGTCCGCCGTGATCACCAGCTTGGCGTTTGAATCAATGATACGCCCGGCAATCGCTTCAGGTGAGAAGCCGCCAAAGATCACGGAATGGATAGCGCCCACTCGGGCACACGCCAGCATGGCAACGGCTGCTTCTGGCACCATCGGCATATAAATAGCCACGACGTCACCTTTTTTGATCCCTTGGGATTTAAGGACGTTGGCAAAACGGCAAACGGATTGATGTAATTCCCGATAGGTGATCTTTTTACTTTCTTTGGCGTCATCACTTTCCCAAATGATCGCGGTTTGATCTCCTCGTTCGGCAAGGTGGCGATCCAGGCAATTGGCCGCTACATTTAATGTACCGTCTTCGAACCAACGAATGCGGATATGTCCGGGATCGAAGGCTGTATTTTTAACCTGTTGATAAGGCTTGATCCAATCAACAATTTTCCCTTGTTCGCCCCAAAAAGACGCAGGATCGTTGACGGAGTGCTGGTACATTTTTTCGTATTTGTCAGCATTTATCAGTGCATTTTCCGCAATTGCGGCGGGTATAGAGTGTTTATTATGTTGGGTCATGTGCGCTTCTCCTTAAACATGTTAATGATATGTCAATGAATGGTTAAGTGTAGTTAACTGATCATATTTGTTTCTTTTTTGCGCGATAGATCACGCAAGGAGGGAAAAGCAGTGAAGGATTACTTAAAGAATAGTTGACCTGTTCATGAAATAAGCAATTCGTTACGCGAAGAGATAAATGTAATAAGTGATGTATGTCACAATATTGGGATTGCGGATATAAAACGTTCGTCAATAGGGGCTGTAACGATCAATTTACTATTTTCAATAGATTGCAACTATTGTTATCGTATTTTTGATCGCCCTTTACGATCAAAGAACATAAAGATCCCTCTTATTCAGCCGATAGTGACCATGTCGTTCGATGTATATTTCTATCATTCTTGACTATTCGCCAAGATTTATGTGTTTGAATGTTGCGGTTTTTGTTTTATGTTGTTACGTGTTTGTAGGATTTGGATAAAGTAGATTTATCTGATTATCAAAATCTGTATCGGCATGGATAATTTTCAGTCAATGAACGAGGTTGGGCAATTAACCCTGTGCCCATCAACCTGCGGAAGCAAATTACAGCGTCGGTCAGATAGAAGAAGCGCTAATTGTTATTTTTTTGTTTCATTAAGTAAGGCCGGTTTTAAAAACTAAACAACTCAGATAACGACACTGTGCCGGACGCCCTGCAAGCGCCGGTGAGTTTGATGCTTATCGATACTTACTGTGGGCGATAACCGTACCAGCAGTATTGAACGATACCTTCTACTTATAGCATGAAGCAGAGGAAATAATGAGTCTGATATTTGGCAGGAATGAGATCATCGGCATGCTAAGTCAACCTGTTGAAAACGAACGGTGTGCTGTCGCCGTCATTGATGAAAAATGTAAAGTGGTATGTGCCAATTCAGCGTTTAATGCCCATTTTGGGCTGCACTCTGAAATGAATGCTCAGATTTCGATTGATGATGTATTGCCGATTAATGTGAAGTTTGCTTATCAGGACTTTATGACAAATTCTGATGTGCTAAGCACTCGTGTCGTATCCGATTTGCTGTCTGATGGTTTCACCAAGAAACAACTGAGCACATTGTCTTTCTCTAAATTGAATGTTGAAAACCGGGTATTGTCATTATTGATCCTGAATCAGGACTCACCAGAGCCTACGGCAAATCTGGCGTCTTGAGTGTTATTTTGACAAATAATGCTATTCCTGGTGAAAAATATCGTCATAAGTAAAATTGTGAATACGATAAATAAAGACGGTAGTATCAATAGTCATCGTTTGCATTGATATTATGCTCCGCTCTCCTGGTATAAATAGATATTATCGTTTCTTTGCCTTGCCCTCGGATTATGTCGTTTAAAGAGCGACGTTTTATCCTGTAAAGCACCAGCAGCGTTGTTCTCTGCTGGTGTTTTTCTATTCAGGTCATTAAATACACCGATGTTCATCATACCCCTTCACGTATTTGACTTGCAGTCATGCCGTGAGTTTTGTCGTTCCATCTCAAGTCCGATTCACTTAGCTATCTGGGTGCGATTACTCAAGGGCGGTAACCGTCATTTGGGCACTTTTATTGGGCTGGCTGGTGTAAGCGTTAGTGTGGTTTTCGTTTTGATGATTAAAACAGGATAATCTGACAAAAAGATGACCACGAGATGTCATCATAATGGCTTGATTTTGGCCCCATTTCAGGGGGAGTGCGGCGTAATGAAGCCTGTAATATGAATGATAACGAGGTCACAGAGCTTCATGTTTTATCAGATGGGGAAACAAACGTCCTGATATTGATCGACGCTAAAACACCGCTGGTGTTTCTGCAGTAAAACACTAAAAATACATTCTGATCGCTCGCTTGTTGTCTGAGGCGTTTTCTGGGAACCCGGGCCAGATAAGAGATTCAGGGGTTATCTATTACCGCGTTATTTTATGTATACAGGACGTCATTATGCAGTTACTGAATTTGAAACAAGCCCGGTTTCTGAGCTTTTTCTTTATTATGGGTGGGCTGCTGGTTTTGCTGCCACTGCGTTTGTTGGCTTGCTTCATCGCCGGTTTTCTCGTTTATGAGATCGTGAATTTACTGACACCTTATTTTCAAAAGGTTATTAGTGGAAAACGGGCTCGCTGGATGGTTGTTGCGATTATTAGTACGTTGGTTGTCAGTCTGCTAAGCCTGTTGTTTGGTAGTCTGGTTGGCTTGCTGATGCAGGAAATGAAAGATACGACCGCGTTCAATATGCGTATCGCCTATATTCTTAATGATATCCAACGACAAATGATGCTCTATTTACCGGGCTATCTGCCGGTTAGTGTCGAGGAGCTCCAGCATGAGTTTTTACAGTGGGTACAGCAGCATATTGCCATTTTGCAGAATATGGGGAAAAGCTTTTTACACGGTTTTGTCACAATGCTGATTGGTATGGTATTGGGTGCGATTATTTCTCTCTACAATGTTGATAATGATGAGGATAAACCGTTACTTAAAGCCGAGTTGTTGCGCCGTGTTGCTTTGTTATCGGCATCGTTTCGCAATATTGTTTTTGCCCAGGTGAAAATTTCTGCGGTGAATACCGTGCTCTCTGCCATCTTTATTCTCGGCGCACTGCCCTGTTTTGGTATTCATTTGCCTTTTTCCAAAACGCTGGTCGTGCTGACCTTTGTATTCGGCTTACTGCCGGTTATCGGTAATTTGATATCTAATTCGATAGTCTTTCTTTCCGCGCTCTCGATTTCTTTACCTATCGCGCTGGTGGCGCTGATCTATTTAATGCTGATTCATAAGTTCGAATATTTCCTGAATGCGCAGATTGTCGGCACCAGAATTAAAGCCCATGCCTGGGAAATTTTGCTGGCTATGCTGGTGTTTGAAGCTGCGTTTGGCCTGTCAGGAGTGATCGCCGCGCCAATCTACTATGCTTATCTGAAAAGCGAACTGAAAGAAGCCGATTTGATTTGATGCTTCCTGTTGGTAGGAAAACTTTTTATCGTCTGCCTCGCTTTTCTGGGGGTATTCGATCTGTGATGGTATGAATGAAAAGCTAAAAAACCAGCCCGGTAATGCGTTGGGCTGGTTGATATCGTGCCGATATACCCGTCATACTTTAAGTTGCTTGTGCGTTGGCAATACTCGGCTCATCTTTGAGCCTCGCCCTGAAGGGCCGCCGTAAACGGCGTTCAAATTGGCTTAGCCAATTTGTCCTTACTCACCCCAGTCACTTACCTGAGTAAGCTCCTGGGGATTCGTGCGGTTGCCGCCTTCACGCAACTTGAATTATTTTGGGTAGATACGTTAACTCATTGAGTGCGCAGATGTATCAGATACACCTGCCACTCAAAAGGAAGGATTATTGTTGAGCCGTGGCAATACGAGGTTCTTCTTCTTCCGGTTTCACTCCCAGAGGGTTGTTACCCCAGCATTGCTCGTACTTCCAACCGGTCAACTCTTCAGCCACTGCACGGGCATGAGGCGGAATATCACTCAGTGCACCACCTGCCTTTACACGGGCAATCTCTTCTAACAGAATCCCATGATTTTCACGATCCAGTTTCATTTGGGTCGTGTAATAAATGGCAATGAGTGCCAGACCGATGACACCTAATGAGAATACGCCAATGATGGCCAGAACGGCAGACTCCGGCTGTGCCGATTGCCCGGACACAAAACCGAATTGACTTAATGTCCAGCCCATCGCGAACACGATGACGGAACGTACCATTTTCCCGGCGAATGTCATGGCTCCCGCGTAGATACCTTCACGGCGACGCCCCGTCAGTACTTCGTCCACATCGGCTAAAAAGGTGTAAACCGTCCATGGAATGTAATAAATACCACCGGTACTCAGGCCAAAGACGGCCGTAATGGCAAATAATACGGCGATGGTGGCACTCTCGGACCAATTGGTGAAATACAGTGCGGCATAGGCCAGCACACTGACAATCACAACCATTAGCGCCAGGCGGAAAGGCCGAGCAAAGCCCATTTTGACGCAAATACCGATGAATGCCGCGGTGGAAATCAGCTGCATGACGGAACTGAAGCTATTCAGATGGGAGACTAACGCCGTATCCTGCTTTAGGCCAAATACAATGAAATAGGTGAAGGAGGACGCGAACAGCCATTCAGCACCGAAACCAAAGAGATACATACCCAAATGCTTGCGGAAAATACGCAAACGGAAGGTCGACGCCATGTCTATGCTCAGTTTTTTCAATGCCTGCCACAGGCTGGACGTGCTTTCACGTACCAGTTCATTAACCGGACGTTCCCAGCTCGTGGTATACAGCGCGATCATTGCCGCACACATGATGGCACCGTAGACCAGGCCGGTGTAGAAAAACGGTGTTGAGGAATCTTTACCGTAAATCGCGATGAATTGACCGGGAATGAAGGCGGCGAGAAAGTTAGCGATTTTACCGAAAATGGCTTTGGAGCCCGTTAGTTTGGAGCGCAGTTTAAAATCATTGGTCATTTCAGTGGCCAACGTTTCATACGGCACCATGATTGAGGTATAGATTAACTCAAACAGGACATAGGTCGCCAGGTAGTACCAGAAGCCAAAACCATCAACCCATAGCAGTGGATATACCAATACCAACGGTACGCCTAAAAGGATAAAGAAACGCCGGCGACCAAATAGACGGCCAATGCGGGTGTTATAGAAATTGTCGCTGATATAACCCATTATCGGGTTACTAATGGCATCAATAATGCTCGCGACAGAAAATATTGCCGCAGCTTGAACCAGCGTTAAACCACAAAATGTGGTGTAAAAGTACATCAGCCACGCGCCACTGATCGCTAATGCGCCACTGCCTAGCAAGTTTGCACTGCCGTAGCAGAACGTATGTTTAAATGATATTGGTCTATTCATGATCAATCCGCTTACAAAAATGAAACAATATTTCAGTTCAGTTGAACTACTGTTCTTATGATTTGCCCTATTTCATTGAAAGTAAACTGAGGATCACGATTTGGTACTCTTTTAATGGCGATTTGTCAGACAGATCATGAAATAAGATTTTTTAATTTGATTTTTATTTATCAATGTAAATCTTATTTTTATGCTTGTTTTAGGATTAAAACTTATCGTAAAACGATAAAATTATTGTTTTACGATAAATTTGATGTAATCTGATGGGGTCGAGTCGGTAGGTTAAAACCTCAGAGGAAAGTCATGAAGTTCTTATCAATACGCCATCAAGGGTTATGCAATATTGTTGAACATGATAGCCCACGCTACGGTAAATCAGCCGCAAATCTCCGGCGCTTGGCAAGTGTGTTGCTGTGGGTACTTGGCATCTTGAGCATGTTGATTCTCATCGCGCCATTTATTATTTGGTTTGGTTTTTCCGATGAGTCTTTACAACATAATCTGGCGGTTTTCCTCAATGTGGTAAATCAACCGACGCCCCTTTTTCAATTGTCGTTTCCCAATTTAGTGGTGGGAAGCCTATTGACGTTCGGCATTGCGCTGTTACTTGCCAACATGCTATTGCAGGTTATGCGTGTGTGTATGTTAGTCCGTAAAGGTCTGCACCTGACAATTCGTGCGTCCCATTATTTAAAGCGACTTGCTCTTAGCGTGATCGTGTTGGGAATGTCGGTACCATTATTAAAAACGATATTGGCATACTGGCTGACCGTGGGACAGGGAAGGTCGCCATTGTTGCTGGTATCGATTGATCTCGGTGATATCCTGATGCTCCTTGCTGGTTGTTTTTTATTTGTTCTGGCCTGGGCGATGAGAGAAGCGGCTTATGTCGCAGAAGAAAATAGCCAATTTATATAAGTCATATACGTTATGCCGATAATTATCAGATTAGATGTGCTGTTGGCACAGAGAAAAATGAAATCCCGTGAATTAGCCCAGATAATTGGGATCACGGAGCAGAATTTATCTTTGTTGAAATCGGGGAAGGTTAAAGGGATTCGTTTTGATACCTTAGAGAAAATCTGTGAGGTATTGGCATGCCAACCCGGTGATTTAATCGAATATCAGAATGTTGAATGATTTTTATGAATACAGTGAAATGATTAATAGTATGAGAGAAATAATATTGGCGTAGCTAAGAGCCGATCCCATTAGGAGGGCTATATGCGTCATACTTCAAGTCGCATTTACGTTAGCTAAGCTCATTACTCGGCTCATCTACGGGCTTTGCTTCGTTGGGGGTAGCGCAAGTGCTGTTCGAAAATGTTTTGACATTTTTGTCCTGAAACTTGAATTATTTGGGGTGTATTTTATTTTGAACTTGGGTATGGAATGTCATCTCTTACCTTGGTGTAAAATATAATTTCTGATGTTTTAAAAAGTAAAAGATTATTTTTCTATTCTTGCATTGCTTATTGAAAATTAAGTGAGGTATTGCCATGTCAACAAGACGCGGTAAAACGAAATTATTCGGTTTTTTTTATCAACGATTACTTTTTCTATTTTTAATACCCGCTTTAATTATGGCCGTAGCAATTAAAACGATGCCCGGTGGAGGAGCGCCTTCATCAAACACATCGGGCGACCCTCAATTAATTGCGCAATTAACGCCGTTGCTGAGTGGTGCTCGGGATCGGGTTTCTGTCGCGTTGATCAACCCACAGGGTGTCCGCTACGCGTTCTGGGGAACAAACCCCGATACACAGTATGAAATCGGTTCGATAACGAAAACGTTCACGGCGGCACTGCTGGCAGATGCGGTTGAACGGAGGGAGGTGACGCTGGATACGCCACTTGGCGATATTCTTGAACTTGGTGACTCAACGATCGGTCAGGCGACATTACGGGAATTGGCGACTCACCATGCTGGCTTGAGCAGTATTTCATCCCGCTGGTTTGATCGAATTAAGATCTTATTGGCTGTGGTGGGTCACCGTGATCCTTATCCAGTCGATCGACTCACGCTTCTTGAACAGGCAAAAGCGGATCCGTTGAGCAGTCGCGGGCGTTTTTCCTATTCAAATATGGGGTTCGCTTTACTCGGGGATGCCCTTGCGGAACGAACACAGCATGGTTATGCCTCGTTAGTGACCGAACGTTTATTACGGCCAATGGGATTGACGCAAACCTCAGTACCGGAAAAGGCAACGAATCTGCCGCGTTCCCCTGCCACGGGCTATTCGATAGGCGGGTTTCGGGAGAGGCCGTGGACGATGATGGCCTATGCACCTGCGGGTGGCATGCGCTCAACGATTACGGATATGGCAAAGTATGCGCAACGACTGCTGGAGGGGACGTTTCCCGGACAGACGGCATTGATTCCACGTGAACAGACGGATGAACAGGCCAGAATAGGCATGGCCTGGTTTATCTCAACGTTTAAGGGGCGTGATATCACATGGCATAATGGTTCGACCGGGGGATTTTCCAGTATGATTGTTCTGGACCGACAGGCCGGAGAAGCGGTAGTGATGTTATCTAATACCGCCAGCCCGCTGGAAAGTACGGCATTGAGTCTGCTGTTATCGCACGATACTAAACGTACCCAATGATATTAATGTGAATCGAACGGGTTATTGATAAGTCAGGAGCAGTGAAGTGAGTCAAATACTGGTTTATGCCATTGTTTATGTGGTTTTCATCGCGGTAATCGGCGTGTTTGCTTTTCAATCATGGTTGCCAACCTCTTCGGCCAACGCCGTGAAAGATCGCTCGGGCATATTGGTCGGTGTGTTACGCTGCATCACCTTCTTTGTCGTTGTCTCTGCATTGCAGATTTTGTTTCCTAATTCGCTGCTCGATAAAGTTGTCTGGTTAGCGGCCGCAGGGTTGCTGGCGATTGCCGTAGTGGGGGGGGGCATGAGCTGGTCTTCGCTGCCGTGGTTGCGTGCGACGCAACGTAAGCGCCGCACGCTATGGTTAAGTATACAGAGTGCGGCTTACGTCATAGTGTTGGCGTTTATTGCTCTTTAAGCTCCAGAACGAGTGCTGCAAGGGTTTTTTTGGCACCGTGATCGAGTAGTTTTAAATAAGCCTGCGTCAGTGCGTTGAAAACGTCATGGTTCGCAGGCAAATCTTCGCCGAAAATAGCGCGCAGGTGAAGTAAGGCGCTTACGCGTTCAGCCCCCTCTAATGTCTCGGTGACAACCTGTTTCAGCTTCTCAGCCATAGGGTCGCGAATCTCAATCACTTTTTTAGCATCATCCTGGCCGCTAACGTAGCGCATCCAACCTGCTATTCCCAAGGCCAGATAGCGGTAGTCACTACCCGTTTGCAGATGCCAGCGGAGTGGTTCGAGTAATCGCTGCGGTAATTTTTGTGAACCATCCATCGCAATTTGCCAGGTACGGTGTTTCAACGCTGGGTTGGAAAAACGGGTGAGCAATTGAACGGCATAATCTTTGAGATCGATATCCAGTAGCCTGAGTGTTGGAGCCTGTTCCGCAAGCATCAGATGAGAGACGGCTCGCCGGTAGTCTTCATCTTGCATACAGTCGCTAATATGCTCGTAACCCGCCAGATAGCCGAGGTACGCCAGGAAAGAGTGACTGCCATTCAGCATGCGTAATTTCATTTCCTCAAAAGGTAAAACGTCTTGTACCAGTTGGACTCCAGCAACTTCCCCCCAGGCTGGGCGGCCAGCAATAAAATGATCTTCTATTACCCATTGAATAAAGGGTTCACAGGCGATCGCACAGGGATCGACAACGCCCAGTTTGTCTGCGATCTCTTGCAGCACCTCCGGCGTAGCGGCAGGAACAATGCGATCCACCATACTATTGGGAAACGGAACACTTGCTTCTATCCATGCGGCAAGTTCGCGACTTCTGATTCGCGCGCAGGCCAGCACGGCTTTTTTCGCCATTTTGCCATTTTCAGGCATGTTATCGCAGGAGAGTACGGTAAATGGTTTCATGCCCCGTTCATGGCGCAGACGTAGCGCCTCAGCCAGCAGCCCAGGGACAGAAGCGGGATGGTGCAGATCGATGTGATCCTGCTGAATCAAGGCATTATTCAGATCTAATTCACCATTGGAGCGATCGATACAATAGCCTTTCTCCGTGATCGTCAGCGAGACAATGGCCGTTTCTGGGGCAGCCAATTGCTCGATAATCGCTTTGATGCCGTCTACTTTTGCATGCAATGATCGGCAAACCGCACCGACGATGATGGACTGACTCTTATCCGCCGATTTTTCCAGAACGGTAAACAGATGATCTTGCTGACGCAATGCGGTGATCATCGTGTCATCGCTGTACAGCACGACTTCACAAATTCCCCAATCTCCTCCCGTCTGATTAAGCACTCGATCGGTCAATAACGCCTGATGAGCTCGGTGAAATGCGCCAAATCCGATATGAACAATACGCGGAACGAGCGCTTGACGATCGTATTGTGGCTGCTGTATGCCGGCAGGTAGCGCGATGTTGGAAATATTTTTTATATTATCAGTCATTTATGGTTATTCCTGGCGAGAAAGGGCAGAGGCATATTCTAAAAATAGTCACGATTATTCCGTGTGGCAACTTACGTATAGCTGGCCGGGAGATGACTCACAAGTACCGCTATGTCAGCGTGTGGAAAGACAAGGCGAAGTAGGGCGAGGATCGTATGTGAATCGCGAGAGAAGTGTGACGATATTGGGAGGCAAGGATAGAAAACGGGCATGGTGCACGTTTTCTATCCTGAATTCAGAATTAAGAACGGGTAGCGTCGGATTCTGTTACGTTTTGCGCTTCTGTATCAGATTGCTGTGGTACCACATATTCTGACGGCTGAGCTTCCGGCGTGGTGACCGGTGCCGCGACAGATTCAACTGGCACTGCCAGTGTTTCTGTTTCGATCGGACCGTTAATTTTTGTCGGCATACCAGTACGCATTCTGAGTGCGTCATCGACTTCACTGGTATTAACGCTGGTATCTGCCAGCACTTTGCTGATCTTAGGAGTAATACTGATCGGCGCGAGGGAATCGGAGTGGAACTCTTCTACCGTGCGGGACAACGGATGATGAACTTCCACGTAGCGAGAACCATCTGGTTCTACCGTGGCTTTCATCGGCTCATTGATAAACTGTACGCGGGTTCCCACTGGAACATGGTCAAACAAATACTTGATGTCGTCATCGCGCAAACGTACGCAACCGTGGCTGACGCGCAGTCCAATGCCGAAATTGGCATTGGTGCCATGGATGGCATAGAGATTCCCGATATAGAGTGCATACAGCCCCATCGGATTATCCGGGCCTGCCGGGAAGACTTTCTGTAATTTCTCTCCCCGAGCGGCATATTCTGCATGCATTTTGGCCGTTGGCGTCCAGGTTGGGCCGGCCTTCTTGCGTTGAACGGAGGTGACCCAGTTAATAGGGGTGCCTTTACCTAATTCACCGATACCAATTGGAAGAACGATGACGGTTTTGGTGCCTTTCGGATAGTAATACAGGCGCATCTCGGCGGAGTTAATCACGATACCTTCGCGTGGCGCATCTGGCAGGATAAGCTGATGAGGAATAATCATCTTGCTACCGGGCAGGGGCAGATAAACATCGGCATCCGGGTTGGCTTCCAGCATATTGCTTAGCCCCATTTGATATTGGGCCGCGAAAGCTTCTAACGGTAACGTGCTGTCTGTCGGAACAGTAATTTCCAGATTTTCGCCCACCAGACGGCTATTAGCTGCAGGCAGTGGGTAGACAACGGCAAAGGCGGCTTGACTAAACGTGGCGGCTGCCAGAACTAAGGTAAGGATCGCGCGAATACTCATTTTCATTTCTTTGTTGAGTGGTAAATGCCATACCAGCGGTAATGGGTCTGGTTTCCGATCGATGTTGACCGGATGCGCATTATATGTGCAGAACGGCCTCGGAGGGAAATAAGATGTGCAACTAATCACACTTTTTGGTTATCTCATGGATATCGAGTGGCTCCGCGTTGTTAGCATACTTATTCTCTATCCAGAACCGGAGGTTTAAAGCGGCGATGGGTCAACACTGGTAATGTCTGGCGAACCTGAACCAATCGTTCTGGCAGAATATCAGCGAAAAGCAGAGCCGGTACTTCCGGTGCCTGCACAATCACGACGCCCAACGGATCAACGACCATACTGTTGCCGATATTTTTGACGCCGCATTCTCCCACCGCAACGAGATAGGCCGTATTTTCCAGCGCCCGCGTGCGAACCAGTAATTCCCAGTGAGATTCTTTGAGCGGCCCTTTTAGCCAGGCTGCGGGCAGAACAAGCACATCGGCACCGTCGATCGTCAGACGTCGCGCCAGTTCGGGAAATCGGATGTCGTAGCAGGTCATTAAGCCCACGTTTAGCCCGGCAATCGTCAGTAGTGGTGGCACGGCTTCTCCAGCCACCACGTTTTCCGATTCTTGTACGGCGAAAGCATCATACAGATGCAGTTTCCGGTACTGCGCGATGATTTCGCCGTTACGGAGCGCCACCAGCGTATTCCAGACTTTTTGATGACCGTCCGGTATATGAATACACATGACAGTAGTCAGGTCGCTGCCTTTACTGGCGGTGAGCAACTGAGTGATGAACGGGCCATCAAGCGGCTGGGCAGCCGTTAGCACAATATTAGGGTTAGTGACATCGCGAGCCAGCACCCCTTCGGGCAAAACCAGTAGGTCTGCCCCGTGTCGCTGGGCGTCTGACATGAACCCTGTAATTGTCGTTGCGTTGTTTTGCCATTCACGGTCGACCGCGAACTGCCCGAGAGCGACTTTCATACCCGTTCCCTCTTTTGCTGTAACCTTAGATTTTGCGTTAGCACACAGTAGGTTGCATTAGCGCACGGATCGATCATGCTCACGCAACCTTCTGTTTAGGCGTTATTCCTGTGAACTTTTCTCCGCTTTACCTGACATCATCGTGAGAAAATCAAAACGACGACGCAGGTCTTGTTCCGCTTCTTCATATAGCAGCGCAGTTTCCTCTGGCAGCATATTGTTCAGACGACGGAAGCGCTGTTCCTTCAATAACGTTTCACTCAAGCTGCTGGCTGGCGGACGAGAGTCCGTGACTAACGCCGGTTTACCTTCTTCGCTACGGCGCGGATCAAAGCGATACAGCGGCCAGAACCCTGTTGTGGTGAGCTGTCGCATTTGGTCATGGCTGAACGCTAAATCGTAGCCGTGTTCTTCACATGGGCTGTAGGCAATAATCAGCGATGGACCCGGCCAGGCTTCGGCTTCCTGAATGGCTTTCACCGTCTGATTCAATTGGGCACCGAGCGAGATTTGTGCCACATAAACATGGCCATACATCATCACGTTAATCCCCAGGTCTTTGCGGGCCTTACGTTTCCCTTTCTCGCCAAATTTGGTCACCGCACCTAATGGTGTGGCTTTGGATTGCTGTCCCCCCGTGTTGGAGTAGCATTGCGTATCCAGTACCAGCACGTTGACATTTTCACTCAGGCTCATCACGTGATCCAGACCGCCATAGCCGATGTCATACGCCCAGCCATCTCCACCAATCAGCCAGATAGATTTATCGACCAGATGGTCGGCATCGGCGGACAGCATCGCCGCTTCATGACTGTTAATACTTGCCAGTAGCGTCCGCAATTGGTCAATCTGCTGACGACGCAATTCCGGCACAATCGATTCTTCCTGTAAGGCTGCAACCAGATCAGCCGGTAGTTGTGGGGCGAGCTTATGCAGCAGGCGAAGCGCTCGCTGACGGTGTTGATCGACACTGAGACGGAAACCAAGACCAAATTCGGCATTGTCTTCGAACAGTGAATTGGCCCATGCGGGCCCACGTCCGTTGGCATCCGTGGTCCATGGGGTAGTCGGTAGGTTCCCGCCATAAATGGAAGAACAGCCTGTTGCGTTCGCAACCAGGAGGCGATCGCCATAAAGTTGGGTTAGCAGTTTGATATAAGGCGTTTCCCCGCAGCCAGAACACGCACCCGAGTATTCAAACAGCGGTGAGATGAGCTGTGAGGTTCGAATATCAATACGTTCTAGTTTGGATTTATCGATTTCCGGCAATTGCAGGAAGAAATCAAAGTTTTCTTTTTCAACGCTGAGATTATCCAAACGAGAGACCATGTTGATCGCTTTGAATTCAGGGTTCTGGCGATCTTTAGCCGGACAAACTTCTACGCACAAATTACAGCCGGTGCAATCCTCGGGGGCGACCTGCAATACGTATTTCTGACCGCGCATGTCGCGGGCTTTGACATCCAGCGATTGCAATGTCGTCGGCGCTGAAGCCATGGCATCGGCCGGGACGACCTTGGCTCGAATCGCGGCATGTGGGCAGGCCGCGATACAGTGGTTGCATTGAGTGCAAAGCTGAGGTTGCCATAGCGGAATTTCTTCCGCGATGTTGCGCTTTTCCCATTTTGTCGTCCCGGTCGGCCAGGTGCCATCGGGCGGCAGCGCCGAAACGGGCAGGGTATCGCCCAGACCAGCCAGCATGGTGGCGGTAACGGTTTTGACAAAATCTGGGGCGGCATCGGAGACGACTGGTGGGCGTAGTGGACTATCTGGATTGACGTCCGCCAACGTTACGTCGGAAAGGGCTTCTAGCGTTGCACTCAACGCACGCCAGTTACGCTCAACTAGCTCCTGACCTTTGCTACCGTAGCTTTTTGCGATAGCGGTACGCAGTTTTTCAACGGCGACATCGCCTGGCAAAATTTGAGACAAGTGGAAAAAGGCCATTTGCATCACGGTATTGATGCGAGCGCCTAACTGGCATTCACGGGCAATTTTCGCGGCGTTGATGCAATACACCTGAGCGTTCCGTAACCTCAGTCCCGCCTGAACTTCCTGGGGCAGGCGGTGCCAGATGTCGTCACTGGCATACGGGGAGTTGATTAGGAAAATCCCGCCGGGTTTCAGCCGTTCTACCATGCTGTATTTATCAATAAACTGCCATTGATGGCAGGCAACAAAATCGGCCCGATCGATCAGATAAGCGGAGTTGATTGGGTGTGGGCCTACACGCATATGGGAGACGGTCAAACTCCCGGCCTTCTTGGAGTCGTAAACAAAGTAACCCTGAACGAACATCGGCGTGGTTTCACCCACGATCTTGATAGCATTCTTGGTCGCCGAAACGGTGCCGTCGCTGCCTAATCCGTAAAACAAGGCTTCCAGCGAAGCCGTTGTCGGCAGGAACTGATCCGGCAACGGCAGAGAAAGATGCGTAACATCATCATAAATCCCCACGGTAAAGCGGGCTCGAGGGTTGGCAAGCGCTAACTCATTAAAAACAGCCTGCACGCATTGTGGGGTGAATTCTTTTGATGACAAGCCATAACGTCCGCCAATCACGCGCGGCATCAACGCTCGCTCACCGGTAGAGAACGCTTCGGCCAGTGACGTAGTGACATCCAGATACAGCGGTTCTGCCACTGCACCGGGCTCTTTGGTGCGGTCTAATACGGCAATACTTTTTGCCGTTTGTGGAATGGCAGCCAGAAGATGACGAGCGGAGAAAGGCCGATAGAGGCGGACTTTTACCACGCCGACCTTTTCGCCTTGAGTGAGCAGTGTATCAATCACTTCCTCGCAGGTACCGACGCCCGAGCCCATTAAGATAATTACTTTTGTCGCTTCCGGGTGACCGTAGTATTCAAACGGTTGGTATTGACGTCCGGTTGCGCTGGCGAAGTCATTCATCGCCTGTTCTACATGGCCGTAAGCCGCGTTGTACCACGGATTGATGGCTTCCCGCGCCTGGAAAAAGGTATCGGGGTTTGATGCGGTTCCACGGATGACAGGACGTTCAGGGGTAAGCGCTCGCTCACGATGTGCGTCAATGGCTTCCTGAGGGAGTAACTGGCGGATGACATTATCGCTCAGGGGTTCAATCTTGTTGATTTCGTGGGACGTCCGAAAGCCATCAAAAAAATGGATAAAAGGCAGGCGGCTGTTAAGGCTTGCGATCTGGGCGATCAGGGCAAAGTCCTGCGCTTCCTGTACGTTACTGGCGCATAGCATGGCGCACCCAGTCTGACGAACAGCCATAACATCGGAGTGGTCACAAAAAATAGAGAGCGCGTGTGTTGCCACGGTGCGTGCTGCAACGTGAAGTACAAAAGGTGTCAGTTCGCCGGCCAGCTTATAGAGCGTTGGGATCATCAGCAGTAATCCCTGCGATGAGGTAAATGTCGTCGCTAATGTACCGGTTTGCAGCGCACCATGAACGGTCGCGATCGCCCCTCCCTCGGATTGCATTTCAACCACGCGTGGCGTATCGCCCCATATGTTCAATCCCCCATCGCTGGACCAGGCTGCGGCCTGCTCGGCCATCGTTGAGCTGGGTGTGATGGGGTAGATGGCGATGACTTCATTCGTCCGCCAGGCTACGGATGCGACTGCATTATTACCGTCGGTGGTGATCATGACTTGGCCTTTTTGCTCACTAAACGAAATGACGATATTTTTCGCGGATTATCGCATTTCAGCTATAAAGTTGGTGAATGGACACAGATTGAGTTGAGTCTTGTTTTATTTTTCCACCGTCAGCGGTGTTTGGGACGATGCTAGTAAACTTATTTACCCACGTAAACGTATTTATTCGCATAAAGATAGCGTGTGGTGATTGAGTGAAAGGCATCAACGATGCACATGTATAACGCTAAAAATGACCCTGATATTGCACTTTTATTATATATGCTTTATTTGTTGCCGCCGTCGTGTGACATTGTGGTGTCTTCGGGCTGAGGAGGGAGCCCAGATCTTGCAAACGGTGTATTAACGAGAACGGCGGAGCGGTTCGCGTTAATCAGGGAAATATCACGATGGTAGATGTCTTGAAAGATAAGCTTGTGGCTGTATTGACTTCGCTACAGGAACAGGGGATGACCCCAGAGCAGGCTGTCGAGCATATCCTTCAACTCTTTGGTGGGAATAGTCGCGATATTTCGCAAATTTCTCTCATCACGCCTGGATTGGTTGCCGGTGTGCTGCGGACGGTATATCTGAATGACATTTCCGCCCGGCAACTTGCGATGATCCTGCAACACTTAGGCTATGACCGTCCCGCCATAGCGAAAACGCTGCGCGAGCATTTTCCTGAACTTTCCCTCAAGGAGGGGGAATGAGTCGCGACGTAGCGATTTCCAGTCCAGCCAATAACCACACAGCGATGCCACGGACATAGTGCGCTACGCCAGCGGTTATCGGGTAGAAACGGCCAATGTTGTCCCTGCCAGTATAAAGATACCGCCGGTCGAGCGGTTAAACAGTTTTATCCGACGTGGGTTGGAGAACACGGACGACAACCGGCGTCCAGTACAGGCATAGATAAACATGATGCTGAAGTCCAGCATGACCCAGGTTGCAGCCAGAATGATAAATTGCAAAGCATGAGGGGCGTTGGTATCAATAAAGTTCGGAAATAGCGCGGCAAAAAACAGCAGATCTTTGGGATTGCTGATCCCAACCAGAAAACCTTTGCGATACAGAGAAAACCAGCCGGGGATAATACTCTCTGGCTGAGTGTGCTCGGTCGTGCCCATATCGGTTGAGCTCCATGACGCGATCCCCAACCAAATTAGATAGGCGGCCCCAACAATTTTCAGCACGATAAAAGCGGTGGTAGATGTCGCAAGTATTGCGCCAAGGCCTAACGCTGAGCAGGTCATTAATGTCATGGCACCTGTAACGCCGCCGAGTACCGTCGCTGTTGCGCGTGAAGCGCCATAACGTAAACCGTGCGACATGCTGATTAGGGCTGACGGGCCGGGAATGGCGATAAGGGCAACAATGATCCCGGTATAGGCGAGCCAAAGGTGTAAGCTCATGATTTCTCCTGCTAGTGACTGCTTCGATGGTGGCAATGGCGGGTTTTGAGAGCATAAAACAGTATATATTCACATATATACCCAAAATAATTCAAGTTGCGTGAAGGCGGCAACCGCACGAATCCCCAGGAGCTTACATAGGTAAGTGACTGGGGTGAGTAAGGGCAGCCAACGCACAAGCAGCTTGAAGTATGACGGGGATATCGCTGTTTTCCAACGCGTGATAGTAACAAAGGGACGCAGCAGACGATGCTGCTGCATAAGAGGGATTATTTTTGTTTCTGATGGCGAGGATGTTGTGCTAACGATTTTTTGTCTTGCCAGGCGTAATAGCCCAGAGCCAGATCGATAGCCAGATTTTTCAGTGGATAGTAGGGCAATTCTCGATAGTGAGACAGAGGTAACGCCAGTTCATCAATGCCGCGTTCTCCAGCCGCCCATGCTGCCAGTTCTTTTCCCATCAGTATCCCTGTGCCCAGCCCTCTGCCGCTGTAACCGAGGACGGATGTCACACCTGGCGCCAGTTCGAATAGCCGTGGATACCGGTCTGGCGTGAGAGCGACAAAGCCACTCCAACGGTAGGCCCAGCGCACTTTGTTGAGAAAAGGGAAAATGGTTTTGCTCTGACGCCGGATATTGGCATAAGGCTCTTCGCGATCGGCCCCTGGGCTAGCGCCTCCTCCACCAAAGTGAATGCGTCCATCAGGATGAATGCGTATGCCAAGAATACGCGCTTTGGTATCTGACAGGGTTTCTCCGCCGGGCAGGATGCGGCGCCAAACCTCTTCGGGTAACGGCTCGCTGACCAACTGTGGTGTACGCGCGGGTAGCACGGTACGCTTTAACCCTGGCCACAGGTTATCTGTATAACCATTGGTCGCGATGATGACGCGTTCCGCCCGCACACTACCGCTATCTGATGCTGCCAACCAACGATCCCCCTCTTTACGTATTTGGGTAACGTGGGCATGTTTATAAATGCGACCTTGGTTCTTTAAGAGTGCATGTGCTAGCTCGCGTGAATAGGCCAGCGGGTTGATGGCTCCGCCGCGTGGATCGAAAGTGCCGCCAAAATAGTAGTCACTGCCAACGCGCTCAGCGAGCTGCTGGTGATCGAGCCATTGTAATTCCACACCGCGTTTGGCCCAGACATCATTGCGGCGCTTCAATGTATCGAGCTTAGGCAATGAGTGCGCAGCGGTGAGGATACCATGTCGATTGCCCGGTACTTGCATCTGATATTTTTCAATGAGGTCGAACACCAACTGTGGAGCATCGCCAATTGCCTGAATCAGGCGGCTGGCTCGCTCTTGGCCAAATTGCTGTTCTATCTCATGTGGTTCATGTTTTAAGGCGGCCACTACCTGACCGTTATTACGGCCAGATGCGCCCCAACCGGGTTCGTTGGCGTCCAGTACCACCACATTGATCCCTTTTTCCGCTAGATGCAGCGCGGCAGAAAGCCCGGTATATCCGGCTCCAATCACTACCACATCAGTACTTATGTTCCCCTCAAGTACTGGGATCGTCTGTAACGGCGGCGAGGATTCGTGCCAGTAGGAAATAAACGGTATGTTGGTGTCATCCAACGGTTGCCATCCCATGATTGCTTCTCCTACGGTTAGCGACGCAGCACAGCTGGCGGCACTTTACTGACATCCACGCCACGGAAACGGTAGGCATCATCCAGCGCTTTCTGGATCAAGCCGTTATTTACATAGTATTGCAGCGAGGTTTGCAGGAAATTGCTCCAGCGCGGATCGGTTTCTTTACGTACAGCACCGACGGTTGGGAACAGAGCACCTGGCGTAGGGATACCCACTTTACTGTTTGGCAAGCGAGCACTGATAATGGTGACGGTAGTGAGCGATGCAGATAGCGCATCGACACGTCCACTCTGGTAAGCGGCAATCATATCGTTAAAATCTTGAAACTTGCTCAACTGGGCGTTGGGCGCTCGCTTGGCAATTTCGGTTTCCTGCGAGGTTCCTGCTGGCACGGCAATTTTCACCTTAGCATTATTCACGGCTTCCCAACTGCTGATATCCACCGATTCGCGAGCAGCGAGTGCAGTACCGGTCCAGAACAACGGTTGTGGAATAAAGTCTACGGCGGCGGCGCGAGCGGGTGTGCCATCCAGACCAAATATCAGGTCAAATTGACCGGATTGCAGGCTTGGTACCGCGTTCCCCCAGGTGGTTTCGACAATTTCAAGTTTGGCACCAAGTGATTCAGCTAACGCCTGAGCGATAACGGGCGCTAAACCACGCCAGGTGGTGTCGCCGACTTTAACTGCCCCCGGCGCATCGCTGTTGGTGTTGTCTTTATAGGCCCAAAGCTCAGAGTTGGTGCCAGCCAGTCGTAGAACCTTAGTCTGCTGAACGCGTTCCCAGGTAGAGGCGGGGCCGGTATCTGCTTGTACAGCGGCTGTTGTGCCGGAAAACAGGGATAGACCCAGTGCTAATGCCAGCCATTTGCGTGTGTTTTTCATCAGAGAATTACTCCATTACAGGGTGAGTTAACGTGTATTGTGGTTATTGGCCATAGGCCGTATTTAGGATGTTGAACGGGGATGCTCCTGTCGTACGCGCCGTTCCAGATGTAACGCCAGCAAACTGCATGGCAGGATCAGCAAGGTGAACATCAACGCGACGGCGGTATAAGCTTCGAGTGGGCGAAATTGTTCTTGCGCGACCAATTTTGTGGTGTAGAGCAACTCGCCTACGGCCAACGCCGATGCCAGGGTGGTATTTTTGACCAACTCAATTGCCCGATTAGCGAATGCTGGGATCATATGGCGCACGGCCTGCGGCAGAATGACCAGCCAAAACTGTTGCCAGAGTGACATGCCTAACGCACTGGCTGCGTGCCATTGTCCTTGTGGCAGCGCGAGAATGCCGCTGCGGTAAATTTCGCTGCAATAAGCGGCGGCATAGAGTGAGAGGGCGACGATCGACGAGAGCCAGACAGAGGCTTGTAGTCCTGTCAGTACGGGAATGGCATAAAAAAACCAGAAGATCAGCACGATCCCCGGCACGTTGCGAAAGCATTCGGTAAACAGTCGACCGCCCCAACGTAACAGTCGATTAGGGGATAACCGGGCTGCTGCAATTAGCAGACCCACCGACATACCTGCTGACAGTGAAATTAACCACAGCAGCGCGGTTATTTTCATTGCGCTGAGCAATAAGCCACGGTATTGCCAGAGAAAGCTAAAATCCCACTGATAGGCGACAGACATCGTTAACGTCCTTGTGATGCCGGACGTAGCCGGTGGAGGGATAAACGGCGCTCGTAGTAGTCCGCCAGATGGCTGGCAGCAAAAATCACCACAAAATAGATGAGGCCGAGCAGGGTAAAGGTCTCGAGCGAACGATAGGTATTGGAGGCAATATTCACGGCGCGATAAAATAATTCGCCATAGGTTACGACACCTGCCAGCGCGGTATTTTTTATGATATCGATCACCAGCAGAAAGAATACCGGCACCAGCAACCGTAACGTCTGCGGCAGGATGATATGGCGCAGGGTCTGGTAGCGACTCAGGCCCAACGCAGACGCCGCTTGCCACTGCCCAGCACCAATGGCATTCATGCTACCGCGCACCAGTTCTGCCATAAAAGCAGAGGCCTGTAGCCCTAACGCCAGTGTGACAGCGATAAACGTATCCAGCGTGATATTCAACAGCACTGGAAGCGCGTAATAACACCAATAGATTAATACTAACGCGACGGTAGAGCGAAAAAACTCGATATAGGCAACGACAATATAACGTAATAACGGGATTTTTTGCTGACGAATAATGCCGAATAACAGGCCAATCGGTACGGCTAATAATAATGCCGATGCTACCAGTTTCAGCGTATTAACACCGCCAGCTAATAAATCTGGCCAGTGGCGAAGTACGGTGTGGAAATCCCATTCATAATCCATGGCGTTGTCGCCTCTGGTCTGTGTCTGAATAGGAATACACAAGGACGCTAGCCGACGCCAGTGTCCCTGAAAACAGTATGTGGTCATGCCCCTGGTAAATAATAGCCATAATAATTTTATTCAACATCGGTATTTCTAATGAATACGGCAAAATAGAAGAGAACAATAATTTCAAATGGCATTTTATTTAAATTCAATTAATCGATATTGATATCTTATTTTTTGCTTTGACGGCTATATCTCATTTGCTCATCATAAAAAAACAAATCGTGTTAAAGCGAAAGCTGACATTTATTTCATTGCTACAGTTGCTGTTCTATCAAACAAAGGGGAAAAGATGAGTAGTCTGGTGACACATTTAAAATATGAGGAACTCACTCCGGGGCAAAAATCGGCCTACTACAGCAAAATTGCCCGTGATGGTCGCGTGACCAACATGCAGGCCACGCTGTTACGCTCGGTTCCGGCGTTCAATGCCTACATTGAGTGGTATAACTTGCGTGACATCCTGATCCCTATCTTCGGAGAGCGGGCTATTTGGATCTTTTGTCATTCGATCTCGGAAGGCACCGATTGCCTGATTTGCTCGACTTTTTTCCGTCGTATTCTCATCGATGCGGGTATTTCACCTGCGGACTATCAGCCTAATGAGCTGGATGCTTTACTGATCTCGCTGGGTAACACGTTTATTAATCAGGGGCACGGTATTGATCCTGATGTTTGGCAGGCATTACAAGCACGTTATGACGACGAGACATTAGTGGCATTGGTCGCGTTTGGTGGGCTGATGGTCGCTAATAACCTATTCAACAATCTTCTGAATGTGGAATTGGATGACTATCTGGAAGGTTATCGCCGTCCGCAGGAATAACGCGCTTGAAGTGCAGGGGAATAATGATGACGCTGACAGCACACTATGTGGCCGAGTGGCAACGCTGGCATGATAATCGAATAGCGACGTTAAATCGTCCTTATGGTTTTTTGTCGGTCATTAGTCAGGACTGGCTGACTGAAGGGGTATTCTTCACGGCTGCACGCGTTCCAGGTCAGTGGCTGCTTAAAGAGGGAGAGATATACTATTACCCCGATCGTGATGCGGTGGAGAAGAGGCATGTTGTCACGGTTGATGGTGTTGCGGTGACAATACCAACCCATATTCCACATGGACATAACAAGAATTCCGGTACCGGATCCGGTGTGACTATTTTTTATCAAGCGTTGGAAGTGGAAACGATCACGCGCCTGAATGTGGACGGTGAAGCAATTTACGCTGTGCGTGTCAGAGATCCACAGGAAGCGGCACGTAAACGTTTCGATGACATTGAAACTTTTCCGCTTAGCGATCGGTGGATTGTACCTGCAACCTTTACGCCAGCCGAAGTTGTTGCACATGATGCGCCTACCGTTGAAGACGGTATCTATGAAACAGGCTTTACCATCGGTACGCTTGATGTTTTGATTGACGGGCGGTCATTTAGCCTCGAGGTGAGCGGACACCGAGCCGGAAGCGCAGGTACTGGCTATTTTATCGACGATCGTCGTGTTCACTTTGGCGATCTGACCAATGGCAAAGAAAGCTATGGTGGTGGCAGAGTGATTCGCTTTGCCGATGCTGAACTTGAAAACCTTACTGAGCTTGACTTCAACCGTGCCGTTTCGTTGCCATGCGCGTTATCGACCTTTGTCGCTTGTGTTTCTACTCCACCCGGTAACAAGTTGCCGTTCCGAGTCACCGCGGGCGAGTTCACTCCTCCAGTACCGCATGAACGGGTGGCGACCTATAGAGCCGGGAAAATCTGAATATTTCACGTAACATGACGATATTCATTTTTTTAAGTATAAATTCAGACTTTGTTGGTGTACTTAAGTGAGTAAAGCCGGAAAGTGATAGTGATTGTTGGTGACAAAGGAATACTCGTCGGCTCTATAACTTGATAGCCTGGTTGGAAAACCACATTAAATAGGCGTATTACGGATGAGCGAAAGAGATATAGAAAATGAGGTGATTCAATATCTCATGGAGCATTACCCTATTAGGGAACACTGGATTAAATCCGGTATCAGACAAGTCAATAAAGACTGGACATTGCAGGATGATTATCAGTTTCTGCCAGAAGATGCTCACGATTTCCTTCTCGATGTATTCGGACATTTTAATATTAATTATTCAAATTTTGAGGGGAAAAACTATTTTGAATATGAATATCCAATCTGGCAAAAAAAACCACAATCGAAAGCGTTAACCCCTCTCACTGTCAGCATGATTATTGAGTCAGCTAAAGCAGGGGAATGGTTATATGATTGAAGGCGATCTAATCGTTGGTGCCATATTGATGTGTTAGTGCGACGCAAAAAATCGGCCGGAGCTGGTTTCGTTGTTTCTGGTGTCAATCTAGCCGAGTCATATTTTGGCAGTTAGCTTACTGCGTCGGATTCATCATTCAACCCAATATCCGTTTGTATGTCCTGTTTGGTTCTTACCTTGAGATAAATCAGTCTTTATTTCGGCATCATGTTAGGTCGTCGATTAATGGGACGTTGATACAGGTACCTTGTTAGGTACCTATCGGTGGCAGAAGTCACAAGACATTCGAAGATGTCTAAGGACACAAAAAAGCCCGCAGGGCTTGCGCCGTGCGGGCTTTTCGTACTTCATCGGACTTATCTGGTAATACCCGATGTCTAAATTGGTGGGCTGGGGGGATTTGAATATATATCATAACTTATTGATATTTATGTTTTAAGTTTGAATTCATATTTCGTTTGTAGGCCTAAACGTGAGCCTACGCAAAGTGACGATGAGTATGTGAGATAAAAATGAGATCAATTTTCACTCAATTCTTTACGCCTTTTGATCGCAGAGAGTAATGCTGGTGAAATTGGTGCTTCGGATAGTAAGGTTGTTGCGAGTTGATGTTGTTCTTCAATTTCCAGCTTAAGCAACATATCCCTTCCGTTCTTTGGCGAACGTTTTTCTTCACGATTTAATTTATAACTCATCCAGATCGACCCTAACGCGTTTCCCCTTCATTCGTGAACGGGCAATTTTGGCGAGTTCAATATCTTCCTGATAGTCGGCCAGTGCTTCCCATGTTTCTGGGGAAACATAGTAGCCAGAAATACGGCCATTGGTTAGCACGGCTATAGGCTTGCCGTTAGCTTCTTTAAGAGCGGCATTAGGCGATTTTTTAACGTCGCTAATACTCACGGCAGCATTAGCAAGGATGGGCTGCACAGCCATAATCAGGCCTGTTTAAGTATAATTTGATAAGGAATTTAGCGCTTAATCCAAAAAGCAGCAATATCACAATATAAAAGCGTGACGCTCCCTCATGATGGTCCACCTTTTCGCCATCTCTGCTTATGTTATTTTTTATAAGTACACACGAATATCACTTATTGGTGTCATTCGCGTGTACTTGACGAATGGTTTTTATTCAAGTATACGTGAATGACACAATTGTATGGTTTTCATGTGGACTTATAAATGGACAGGATCACTGCTATTGAGCGTTTAAACGCATTCGATAAGCAAGGGCGTTATGTCTTCACCTCCCGCGATTTAGCCAAGATTTTCCATGAGGATACGCCCAGAGCGTTTAATGCCGGGCTAAATCGTTTGGTAAAAGATGGCATCCTAACCCGTGCTATTCGCGGCGTGTACGTTTATAACCATGCCAAAAGCAAAGATGCCTATACGCTTGAACGCATCGTGTTAGCGCTACGCCGTGGTGAATATAACTATCTTAGCCTCGAATCCGCCTTGTCTGGATATGGCGTGATTTCTCAAATCCCGATTGACCGGATCACGGTGATGACCACCGGACGTTCCGAAGAACATAAAACGCCTTTTGGGGTGATTGAATTTACCCATACCAAGCGGCCACCAGAGCAGATTTTGCAGGATACCTATTTTGGCAATTCTCCGTTACGGCAAGCGACGAAGAAAACCGCTGTGAGGGATTTACGCCGCGTTGGACGTAATACCCATCTGATTGACGAATCGGAGCTATATCATGAATCAGAAAGTTAACTTTGCCGAACTGGTCAGCAAAGCGGTGGAATCAGCCGAGCTTGAAGGTTTACGCAATGTGGTGGAAAAGGAGCTTTTGCACTATGACATTCTTTACTGTCTGGATAGCGCGGGCTTGCTAGAACAGCTTACTTTTCAGGGCGGGACATCGTTAAGGCTGTGTCATGGCGCAAACCGCTTCAGTGAAGATTTGGATTTTGCCGGTGGTGTTGCGTTTTCTGGCGCAGACCTGAAAAACATGAAAGCCTGTATTGAAGATTATCTGGGGAATCGGTACGGCCTTGAGGTCAACGTGAAAGAGCCAAATGAATTGCGGAATGAACCCGGTTATGAGGAAGTTCGTATCGACAAATGGCAGGTATCCGTGACCACTGCACCGGAAAAACGTGATATGCCGAGACAACGGATCAAGATTGAGATCGCCAATATTCCGGCTTATACCAGAACGCCGATGACGCTAAAACGTAACTATGAGGTTTTACCCGATGGTTATTCCGATACGCTGGTCATGTGTGAAACGCTTAATGAAGTGATGTGTGACAAGCTGGTTTCACTCGTCGCTACCACTAAATATATCCGCTACCGTGACGTTTGGGACTTACCGTGGCTGATCCAGCAGAACGCGACTTATGATATCGATCTGATTCGTAAGAAAATACAGGATTACCGTATACCTAATTATGATGAGCTACTGGCACAGCGAATAGAAAGCATTGATCAGGTTGTTGGGGATGGTCGCTTTAGCGCTGAAATGCGGCGATTCCTGCCACAAGCTGTATTTAATAGAACGTTAGGGCGGGAGGCATTTAGCCAGTATTTGAGCGGTGAACTAAAAGCACTCTTAGGCGCGTTACAGCAAGCGTTAAAAGGGGAGGGTGGGAAAGCGCCATTCGTTATGTAATCGTTAGTAGCCGCAATGAAAAGATTTTGCACAAAACTGTTCACCCTCTTCACTAGAGACTTTTATTTTTAATAATCAATAGATTAATGGGTGGTGAGTTGGTGAACAGGTGATGAGTAACTCGTCACCCTTTGAAGTGTCTGGACGTAAAAAAACCGGCCGAAGCCGGTTTCGTAATTGTTGGTGTCTACCTCGCTATCTCACATTTGGGCAGCCAGTCGGCGTCTGATTCGTCTTTCAGCTCAAGATTGGTCTGTATGCCCTGTTTAGTTCTGCCCTTAAGGTAACTTTGCCCGTATTCCGACATCATGTTAGGCAGCACCTTACCAAAGGCCGTCAGGCTGATCGGCTTCTGGTGGCCGTGCGACTCCATAAAAGACAGATAGGCGTGATACAGGTATTTACGCGGGTTGCGCGGCGTAATGTTGGCGTTACCCATATACAGCCCGGTGGTGTCGCCGTGCGCCAGCAGGTAGCCGCAAAAATCAACCAGCGGGTCAGCCTGCCGCTTGATTTCCAGCGCCTCAGCGGAATGCTGCTGTGCCTGTAACAGCGTCCGGGCGTCGTTTGGCTCTTCAAAACGTTTCATCAGGTGACGCACTATCACCGCCAGTTCAGCGCGGATTTTCTCTTTCAGCTTAGGGTCGCGTTCGCTGGCCGGGATGGTTTCACCGAAGTGGATAATCACCCGGCGACGGGACACGCCGCCGCTGCGGTCACTAAAGCGCATCGGCGAGTTATTGACGGCCAGAATCACCGCCGGTATCCGAGTGGAATAGGCGTCACGGTATTTCGGATCAACCATCACCGCATCGCCGCCGGTAATGGCCTTGATACCTGCACCGTCACCGCTCCATTTCTCTTGGTCAGGCAGTACGATTAACGAGAAGCCAATAATCGACGAGCGCTCACGCGACGATTCAATAGTGTTGATGGTGGCCGCTGTGGTGTTGTCCTCCCCAGCCAGCATGGTGGCGATTTCGGCCAGAATACTTTTGCCGCTGCCGCCGGGGCCGGTGACTTCAAGGAACAGTTGCCAGTCGTAGCAGTTCGCCAGCACCATAAACAGCGCGGCCAGAATACGCTCCTGTTTATCCGCGTGGTTTCCGGCGGCTCGGGTCAGCCAGCGCCAGAAGTGAGGGGCATTGTCGGCAAGGTTTTCCCCGGCCTTAAACGGCGTGTAATCCACATCATTGACGGTATGCAACCAGTGCTCCCGACGATGAGGTTTAAATTCACCGCTGGCGGTATCAAATACCCCGTTACGAAAACCGATTAACCGGCGCTGGGAGGCTTCCTGCATAGGAACAATCAGTTTCAGCGTATTAATGACACTGTCTATACCGGACGCGGTGAAGGGTGCCTGTATCTTCTGAAACAGTGCGGCGATATCCCGGCTTAACAGACGATGGGGAAGGACTTTCCACGCGCCGTTCTGGTACTGGAAGAACGTTTCCCCGAACGCGTCAATCGCCAGCGTATCGCGGTAGTGTTCGCGTATCTTTTCCGCTTTCTCACTGGCGCTCATGGCCTTGAATTCGGCCTCGCCCAGCGACGCAAACGGGCTGGCTTTTTCCGGCTGGGTAAAGGCATTCAGGTGCTGCCGGGTGGCGTCGGCACCCTCAGCAAGATACACATCATTCCAGTCACCAAACACCGGCGGCAGCGCGACACGGCCATTGACGGCAACGGCGGCCTGCTTCGCTTTGGTCTGTCCGGTGCCGTTCTCGTCCCGGTCAGCGGCTATCAGTAGTGTGACCGCCGGGTAACGGGTTTTCAGCTCACGGGCAAGGGACGGCAGGTTGTTCGCGCTGAGCGCGACATACACCGCATCGCCAGTTAACTGATGCAGCGTTAAGCCGGTGGCGTAGCCCTCGGCCAGCCAGACAACACTGGCCTGTTTGCCGCTGAAACAGTGAAAGGCACCTTTGACCTGTCCGCCTTTTAACGTGCGTTTGTCGCCCTGTGCGTTGATAAGCTGGAGATTCACCACCTCGCCGTCTGGTGTGGTCAGCGGCACCAGTACATCGCCGGGCTGATAGGTGATACCGCCCACACGCAGCGGCTTACCCTGTAGGGTGGGCACGGCGATATCTGGCCAGCCTTTGGCGCTGAGATATGCGTTGCCGGGTTGTGTCACCGCCTCTTTCAGTTTCGCCTGTGCCTGAACCGCCGCCCGTTGCCGGGCGGCCTCGCTGTCTTCTTCATCCTGTGTTGAAGCCGCCGGGCTGTCCGGCAGGTCGCCCAGCCACGCGCCCACTTTCAGGGCGGCTTCTGTCGGCGTCAGGTTCAGGGCTTTTTCCACCAGATTGAGGCCGTCACCCGCGCCGCACTGATTACAGAACCATGTGCCGCGCCCTTCCTTGTTATCGAAGCGGAAACGGTCTTTGCCCTCGCACATCGGGCAGGCGGTATGCTGCCCGGTGGCATCAATGCGAATACCCACTGCCGGGAGCAGTTGCGGCCAGTGGCCGCTGGCGCGTTTCACGGCCTGTGTCACGGTAAGGTGTGCCATGCGTTGCCCCTTAATGCAGAGTGGTGTCGGTGTAGTCAACATCGCTCAGGTCGCCGAGCGCGTCGGGTGTGTCCAGCGTGGCCGAGAGCACTTCCAGCCGGTCGGCCAGCACAAACAACAGCACCTCTTTTGCCATCGGGTTATCCAGTTCAATCACGGCATGGGTTAAGGCGCGGCACTGGTCGGTCAGCTCTTCCGGGGTCAGGGGCGTGTCATCAAACATGGCGTGTACTCCGCAGCGGCAGACGGCCAGCAAACGACAGCACATAGTCACGTGCCAGTAAACGGCGGGCGCTGATTTCATCCGGGGCGATAACGGCTTCACGGTGCGGTAAGGCGCGTAATTCAGCACGGCGCACGGCCAGAAACAGAAAGGTAAATTGCGGGTGTGACGGGGTGAGGGTCGTAGCCATGTGGCAGTCTCCTTGAAGTAACGGTTATCGCTACCACCAGAAACGCCAATTTCAAGGGTGGTAGCCCAGACGGGGTTGGCGTAACCGGACTTCAAGGAAACCGGCGCTTCCGAAGAAGCCCCCGCCTGAGCCACCATTGTATGGATGCAACAACGGCTAAAAACTTGCCGCATAACATGCAATAGAGCTAAAGCTGCGACATAAAAAAAAGACGCATGGCGCGTCTGAGTCGCCTTGAAGTTATTCGGAACGCCAATTCCGACTACCGATTTTGCGGCAGCGACGAAACTATAACGCCAAAAAGCCCCGACAGGCAAGCCGGGGAAACGGATAAATTGCGCAGTCATGAACATCCTCAGCAATTGGTCAGCGCATCACCGGCACGGGATGCGCAGTGACGCCGGGGTGAATCAGAAGCGGCGGGCGTCGGTGCAATGCTCAGCAGCAACGCGCCGAAACGCTGTTCACGGGCGGCAACGGTGGCCGGGTTACGGATAGCGGGAAACAGTTGGTCGCACAGGCTGAGGGCTTCCCGTTCATCAAGTGTGACCGACTGCCCGGCGATAGTTAAGGTGATCATGCGTGGTTCTCCTGTTGACGGGCAGCGATACGTTCGGCCACCCAGTGATGAATTTCGGACTCAACCCACGCGACGTTCTTCCCACCCAGCGAAACACGGGCAGGAAAAGCCTTGCGGCTGCTCAGTTCGTACAGCGTCGAACGGGAAATGCCGGTAACGTGCAGCACTTCCGGCAGGCGCATTAAGCGCTCTCTGACCGGATGAAGTGGCATCGGGGGCATAGCAGGAATAGGAGTTGGGGGTGTGGCTGACAACATGTGGCGCTACCTCGTTAATGTCCGCCCGGCTCTGGCCGGATGGCGCTGGATTTCTCTGGTAGCTCGCTATTATGTGAATATTTTTGGAGCCCGCAACAAGGGGAAGTTGTGCTATTGATGAGCAAAAAGCGGTCGATTTTTTTATCCGTGGTCAATAAAGGGCAATAGAAGGCAATGAAGGGCAATGTGATTTATTCAATAACAATCAATGTGCTTATAACTATTAATAATTGCCCTATCTATAGGAAATAACATCGTAAAACATGCTCGCCAGAAAAAAGGCTCAAAAAACCGGGTGAACAGTGTGAACACTCGGTGAACAGTTTCTTATCAACTCTTCACCCTTTTATTTATTGATTTACCTATTCTTTTTTCTCAGGTGAAGAGTAGTGAATAGTTTTATAAAAGAGTTAGTTCTCAACTAGGGAAACGACCTGCTGTAGAGATTGTTTTGTGTGGGAAGTGGCACAACCGGCTCAGATAGCGGGAGTTGTGTGGTGAGCGGCAGAATAGCTTCAGGTTGAAAACACAGAGAACCCGATAATGAAAACTGACATGCTTACCGCAGTACTGAAAACCATTGGCAGCACCCGGGATGAGAAAACACGTAATCTCATCGACAGTGCTCTGAACGTCATGAATGAAAAGGCCAGCCATAACGCCACCGTCAGCACAAACAACGCGCTGGAGTCATTCAGCCAAGCAAAAGCCGCCCACACGGAGAATATGCTGAAACTGAACGATATCGGCGCAGCCATTACCCACAGTGAGAAAGAACGCCATAACGCCCTAGAGGAAAGTGCTGAGGCAGATCATAACTGGCGTACCCGTTTCCGTGAATTGCGCGGTGTGATTGTAGTCCCCCCTGAATTTAGTCTTACCGCTTAATAGAGTTCTCTGGTTAAAAT
>NZ_JBJYIN010000016.1:0-108473 GCF_046237015.1 Pectobacterium hainanensis | reverse complement strand
GATTTTTACACAGCCACTGGATCGGTCAACCGATCCTTAACTGATCGGCATTACTATTTATTAGCAGTGTTTTTTTTATTCCATCGGCCTACAGTGCCATTAGCCTCGATCGCACTCGGGTCATTTTTAATGACGACGAACAATCGGCAACGGTAACGCTAAAGAATGAGAATGCAGAAAACCCTTTTTTGGCACAGTCCTGGCTAACGGATGAAAACCGGAATAAAACCACCTCCCCTTTGATGGTATTGCCTCCATTACAACGTATTGAGGCCAAAGGGTATAGCCTGATCCGGCTGGTAAAAACATCTCAAATCTCTCAGCTACCGAAAGATCGTGAATCACTCTTTTATTTAAACGTACGAGAAATTCCACCTAAATCGGAAAAAGCCAACGTACTACAAATCGCTATACAATCAGAAATTAAGGTGTTCTTCCGTCCCAGAGGAATTACACCGGATAAAAATGATATATGGCAGAAAAAGTTACGCATCAGGAAAATGGCTAAAAGCTTTATTGTTGAAAACCCGACCCCCTATTACATCACTGTCAGTAATATTTTAAAGCAGTCTAAAAAGACGCGCACAGTGCCCGATAATTTATTGGATGGCAAAGCGTTTATGGTATCACCACGCTCAACGAACACGATCCGGGTTCTGGACGGTTCAGTAAATACATTCTCATTGTATTACGTGAATGATTATGGCGGACATCAGGAATTGCCTTTTACCTGTATACAAAACCACTGCCAGACACTCGCTCAGGAATAAGAGAAACAATGATGCTCAAATCATCAAGCCACAGACGATATAACACCCTATATTTCGCGACACTGGTTCTTCTGGTATTGACAGCATTCGGTGCTAACGCGCTGGAATGCCGTTTAGGTTCGGTAACCGGCCCCGTATTGGACTACGAAGAAGTTGGAACGTTAAAGATTCCGGCGACCTTACCCATCGGTAGTCGACTCTGGACGTCAAAAAATTATACCCGTAGCCTCGCCTGCTGGGCATACCAATCGGTTAGACCACAGGGGGAAATGTCATATTTCTACCCAAATCCAGAAGGGAGAGTCATCAGTCAGGGCGTAGGGATCGGTATTATCTACAACGGACTGGATTTAGGCATTATTACGAACGGAGGGACGACAGCCTCCCGCGTTTCGACGGGCCAATGGATTTCGCCTGGGCCCAGCGGTTCAGCTCCGCCTTCAGTCCCGACAATCCTCAATATAACGGTACAACTCTACCTCGAAAAAACCGGGGAAATCACAGATACCACCGTTGGCGTCGATGCACTGAAAGTCTTTCAGATCGATGGCGAAGGCGGGATAAATGATCGTCCCAGCGCAAACTATGGATTAAGTCTTTCAGGGCTTCATGGCATTGAAGTCATGCAATGCGCGGCAAACATTAAGGTATCACCAGATAGCTATATTGACTTTAGAACGGTTAAAGCATGGGAAGGGCCAGAAGCGGGTTTACTGGCCCAAGAAGCATTCCGGATAGATGTTTCCACTGATGGTGGCGAGGATTGTGGGAGAGGCTTTGACCTGGATATCAATTTTGATGCCAGTGCCCGCGGGAATACGCTTGTGGGAACCGAAGGGATGGATATGGGCAATGGTTCAACGTTAAAAATTGAAGATACGCGTAGCGGAAATCATGTGGTATTTAATCAATTTATCAATTTTATTGATGGATTGACGGCTTCTAGCGGGATCGTTGAAAGACACTATATCGCACAACTCTATGCATCCGGTCCCGCGGTAGTAGGCGATACCGAAAAAAATATTATTCTGAGATTTAATTATCACTAATAGATTAGTGCGTTAATTAACAGGCAATAGACAATGAACAGTCACGACAAAATGGCAAAAAAAATAGGCCTTTCTATTTTATCATTCCTTATGGTTGGCACCATGGTGCTAACTTCAGGACAGACTGCAAGCCAGCCCCATCCACTGTTAAACGATTATGATGTAACCTTTCGCGTACTTGTTGTTAATGCCCCCTGCAATATCAGTACCGAATCAAAAAATATTGAAGTGAATATGGGCGAAACATCGGGTCAATATATGAAAAAAAATGGCTACGGCGAATGGCATGACTTTGCCATTCACCTTGTCGATTGCGCTCCAGATACGTATCAACACGTCACAGTCAATTTTTTAGGCAAAGAAGAACCCTTATTACCAAAACGATTAGCACTAGATCATTCCTCCAGTGCCAAAGGCGTTGCTCTCGGTATCTATCATGATAATAAGCTGGTAGGTATTAACGATGCGACGGATGACATTCCGTTGCACTACGGCACAAATACCCTTCAATTCTCTGCACGCATTGAAAAAATACGTGACGACCTGATCCATTCCGGTGATTACACCGCAACAGCCAACTTCAAGTTAAGTTATTTATAGCAAATATCCGCCTCAACCGATTCCGGCAACATATCTCTATCGCCGATAGCAGCACAAATAAACGATGGCAGATAAACCGATTAAAATGTTATCCACGGTAATTTAGTATTAATTCATTTCTCATTCACGCCTCGTTTTTTTTCCTCCTGATGGAGGCATTTATACCCAAAATAATTCGAGTTGCATGAAGGCGGCTAGTGAGGGAATCCCGATGAGCTTACTCAAGTAAGTGATTCGGGTGAGCGAGCGCAGCCAACGCACAAGCAACTTGAAGTATGACGGGTATAGTGAGCAAACATGTTTGTCTAACCATATTAAAGGTAATGTCGTTATTGAAACGAGGTTTCAATAACGACGTTTACGTATGTTTACAGTCACATTCTAAATATTTATACTTCTCATTTGCATTTTCACTTACCAATCCATGAGTAGCCTCAAAATCGCGCAACCCCGCCAGAATTCATGTCGGCAGGATTCTTTTTGGGACTCAAAATGAAACAAAAATAAGGGCTAACAATGTCTTTCACTCACCCATCGACGAAGGGATCACGTCAGCGTGCATCAGGTTTATCATTACTGGCATCCAGCATTACACTTGCACTACTGCCTTTAGCCAGTTTCGCAGCCGAAACAAAATCTGACGATACCATCGTTGTTGATGGCTCGGCTCAAGACAGCACCGATGCGTCATATCAGGATTACAGCGTTAAGACCACATCCGCTGGCACCAAAATGACGCTGGTACAACGCGATATCCCACAGTCCGTTAGCATCATCAGTCAACAACGCATGGAAGATCAGCAGCTCGGAACGCTGGGAGAGGTATTGACCAATACCACCGGGATCACCTCAAAAACCTCTGATTCGGATCGCAGCCTGTATTACTCACGTGGTTTCCTGATTGATAACTACCTGGTGGATGGTATCCCCACATTCTTCGAATCCCGATGGAATCTGGGAGATGGGCTTTCAGATACGGCCCTCTTTGAACGAGTGGAAGTCGTGCGTGGAGCTAACGGTCTGATGACGGGTACAGGTAACCCTTCCGCTGCCATCAATATGGTACGCAAACATGCGACCAGTCGGGATTTTCAAGGGAATGTTTCCGCAGAATATGGCAGTTGGAACAAACAACGCTACGTCGCCGATCTTTCTACGCCATTAACCGAAAACGGCAATGTTCGCGGACGCATGATCGCGGGCTTCCAAGACAACGATAGCTGGCTTGACCGCTATCAGCAGCAGAAGAAATTTTTCTATGGTGTACTGGATGCCGATCTAAACGATAATACCAGCTTATCAGTCGGTTATGAATATCAGGAAATCAATGTAGACAGCCCGACCTGGGGCGGGCTGCCCCGATGGTATACCAACGGGAGCCTGACAAATTTTGACCGCAGCGACAGTACGGCTCCTGATTGGGCCTATAACGATAAAACGTTTAATAAAGTCTTTGCCACGCTGAAACATCGTTTCGACAATAACTGGGAATTAACCTTCAACGGCACGCATACGGAAATGAAGCTTGATAGCCGTATGATGTATCTCGATGGACTGGTCGATAAATCAACCGGCATGATGGAAAGCCTCTATGGGCCAAGTTATCCGGTGGTTGGCGGTACGGGTTATAACACAGGTAAACGCAAAGTCGACGCTTTGGATATCTTTGCCAGCGGCCCTTATCACTTGTTTGATCGTCAGCACCAATTGATGGCAGGGGTGAGCTACAGCAGGCAGACCAACCGATATATGAGTTCATGGGACGACATTTACCCAACAGACCTCGGAAGTCTTTATCACTACAATAATCGTTACCCTGAGACAAACTGGAAGCCGCTGAGTGTTGCTAAGGATGACAAGACCAATATGAAATCGGTCTATACAGCAACTCGGATTTCATTAGCCGATCCGCTACATCTGATCGTAGGCGCCCGTTACACCAAATGGAATACCGATACGCTAACGCAGAATATGGAGAAAAATCATACAACGCCGTATGCGGGTCTGGTGTTCGACATTGATGACAACTGGTCAACCTACGCAAGCTATACATCGATCTTCCAGCCGCAGACCTATCGGGATATTAATGGTAAATACCTTGCCCCCATTACCGGCAACAACTATGAGCTGGGTCTGAAATCCGACTGGATGAATAGTCGCCTGACGACGACGCTGGCAGCCTTCCGCATTGAACAAGATAATCTGGGAGAGAAAACCGGCAGAAAGGTCATCGGCTCCACAGATGACGCCTATCGCGGCATTGATGGCACCGTCAGTAAAGGGATTGAATTTGAGATCAATGGTGCCTTAACCGATAACTGGCAAATGACGTTCGGTGCCACCCGCTACGTTGCAGAGGATAAAGAAGGAAAAGCAGTTAACCCGAATCTGCCACGAACCTCGGTAAAATTGTTCACCAGCTATCGTCTCCCCGTACTGCCTGACCTCACCGTTGGCGGGGGTGTTAACTGGCAGAATCGCGTGTACAAGAATGTGTCTACGCCTTACGGCACCTGGCGCGCAGAGCAAGGTAGCTATGCCCTTGTCGATCTGTTTGGTCGTTATCAGGTTACAAAAAACCTGTCATTGCAGGCGAATGTTAATAACCTGCTCGACAAAACCTATGATACCAACATTGACGGCTCGGTTGTTTATGGCGAACCACGTAACGTCAGCATCTCTGCCAACTACCGTTTCTGATCGAAACACTTAGCCAAATCAGGGAGCCAAAAGCTCCCTTTTTTCATGCCAATTGCTCAGACAGATAATCAATAAACGCGGTGATCCTCGCAGGAATATGCCGACGGTGTTGATAAACCGCGTGAATATCTGCGGTGGGTATCTCGTAATCAGTCAGCAGAGGGATCAATTCTCCTCGCTCAAGGTATCCTCTGACATCCCAAAACGAACGCAAAATAATACCGTGCCCATCCAGCGCATAATGCATGATGACTTCGCCATCATTGCTCGACAGGCTGCCGTCAACTTTATGGGTAAATTCATTGCCTGCCCGATAAAAACGCCACAACGCATAATCACTTTCATATTGCCTCAATACAATACAGTTGTGGGCAGACAAATCGGCAACCGTCTTCGGCATACCAGCGCGTTGAATATAAGCCGGGGATGCACATAAAACCCGAGGATTATCCAACAGTTTCCGGGCGATCAAACGTGAATCCGGCGGTTCGCCCACGCGAATATCGATATCAATCCCGGCATCCAGAAAATTAATGGGCTGGCTGGAAAGCTGAAGCTGAATGTCTAAATCGGGGTGTAACCGTGAAAAAGATGACACCAACGGGGCAACATGTCTTCGACCGAAACCAAAAGAAGCATTCACATTAAGCTTACCGCAAAGCGAGCGTTGGTTTTTAGCCACAGCGCTTTCCAGTTCAGCGATTTCCGCCAAGATCGGCACGGCACCCTCTGCGTACAACGCGCCTTCTGCCGTTAAATCCAATCGTCGGGTTGTCCGCTGTATCAGTTGAACACCCAGACGTTTTTCCAGTTGAGTCAATCGTTTACTGACTGCGGGTAATGACAGCCCCAGCTCACGAGCAACCGCCGTCAGGCTACCTAACGCCACAATACGACTGAAAAAAAACAGGTCGTTAACTGTCGACATATATTCTTCTCTTTAATTCAACAATGCCTTGCCATTTAAGCTAATTGTTCACCCTAAACGCAAGAAATACACTCAGTGAACCTTTCAAGAGAAAAGAAGGACCCTCAGATGTCTGGAAAACAACACAAAATCGCCGTTATCCCCGGCGATGGCATTGGCAAAGAAGTCATGCCTGAAGGCGTGCGTGTGATGCAACGCGCCGCGGAAAAATTTGATATATCAATACAGTGGGATTGGTTTGATTTCGCCAGCGCCGATTACTATCTGAAACAAGGAAAAATGCTGCCAGACGACTGGTTTTCGATCCTGAGTCAGTATGACGCTATCTATTTCGGTGCGGTCGGCTGGCCGGATATTGTGCCTGACCACATCTCACTTTGGGGCTCATTATTACAATTTCGTCGCGAGTTCGATCAGTACGTCAATCTGCGTCCTTGTCGACTGATGCCGGGCGTCAAAGCCCCTTTAGCCGGACGTCACCCTGGTGACATCGATTTCTACGTGGTTCGGGAAAACACCGAGGGGGAATACTCCAGCGTTGGCGGCACCATGTTCCCCGGAACCGATCGCGAAATTGTGATTCAGGAAACGGTGATGACACGGGTCGGTGTCGATCGAATTCTGAAATTTGCTTACGAATTAGCGATGACTCGCCCGAAAAAACATCTGACTTCAGCCACAAAATCAAACGGTATCGCCATCACCATGCCTTACTGGGATACCCGAGTGGCCGAAATGGCAAAACACTATCCGGAAATCAACGTTGATAAATTTCATATTGATATCCTGACAGCCAATTTTGTCCTGCACCCCGACTGGTTTGATGTCGTGGTCGCCAGCAATTTATTCGGCGATATCTTATCTGATTTAGGTCCGGCCTGTACCGGAACCATCGGTATCGCCCCTTCTGCCAATATTAACCCTGAACGTCGCCTCCCCAGCCTATTTGAACCCGTCCACGGTTCCGCGCCCGATATTGCCGGAAAAGGGTTAGCCAATCCTATTGGCCAGATTTGGTGTGGCAGTATGATGTTGGAACATTTGGGCTATCCGGAAGCCGGAGCCGCTGTGTTGCAGGCCATTGAAACGGTATTGTCACAAGGACCGCAGATCGCACCGCTGACCAGGGATTTAGGCGGAACAGGAAATACCCAATCATTAGGTAAAGCGATTGCCGATATGTTGTAACTGATATTGATAAAAGATCGGTGTGAAACGGGTGACAATGAGGTGGTTATTAACGTCAAAAAGCCGCTAATGCGGCTTTTTCAACTATTATCTTTTTTTAAAGATGTCTTTTTTTAAAGCTATCTTTTTCTTAAAACTATCTGTTTCTTAAACAGAAATCAGTGCATTGCACCCGGCGGTACGTCTTTATATGCATTAACGTAGGCCATCAGGATTTTTTTCAAAAAGTTACGCATTTTTTTACCTTGATTACGTTGTCATGTTGTTATCTCTTGGTAAAGGATTCTACGCGCCATAATTTTTAAATGCAATTTTTTGTGACATGAATCACAAAATTATTTGCACATTGGCCGAACACCTCGATTATTTCTTTTTCACTCATCGCCGAAGGACAGTTAAACAACAAGATAGCGTGCTATGTTATGCTCTTCATAAGAGATGAAATTTTAGTCACCTTCCGTTACTTGTTGATGCCGATATTAAAATAATCCGACGTACGGTTGCTTAATTTTCACCATTGGTCATCTGCTGATGAAGGCTTACCGCGCACCATGGAAACCTGGAAACTCAACTTATTCTCTGCCTGGCTAGGGTGCTTTTTTACCGGCTTAGCCATGAGTCAGATCTTGCCCTTTTTACCGCTGTACATTGAACAACTTGGCGTACATTCACATGAATCGTTGAGTCTCTGGTCTGGCATAATTTTTAGTTCTTCATTTCTGATTTCCGCTATCGTGGCACCGCTATGGGGAAGTCTGGCCGATCGCAAAGGCCGCAAACTCATGTTGCTGCGCGCAGCATTGGGAATGGCAATCGTCATGACGCTGCAAGGCTTTGCCAGCAACGTATGGCATTTATTTATCTTGCGCGCCATGATGGGACTCACTTCCGGCTATATTCCTAACGCGATGGCATTGATAGCCTCGCAAGTACCGCGAGAAAAAAGTGGCTGGGCGCTGGGTACGCTGTCTACCGGACAAATCTCCGGCATTATCATTGGCCCACTACTTGGTGGATTTCTGGCCGACCATGTGGGTTTACGCGTTGTGTTTTTTATCACCGGTGGCCTGCTCTTCATCAGCTTCTTAATTACGCTCTTTGCGATTAAAGAAAACATGATAAGAGTGAGCAAAGCCGATCGTCTGAGTGGCAAAGCGGTCTTTTCCTCTCTGCCTTATCCAATGCTGATTATCAGTTTGTTTATCACTACCATGATGATCCAGATGGCAAACGGTTCGATCAACCCGATACTGACACTATTTATTCGCGATCTTACCCCCGGCACCGACAACATTGCATTTATCAGCGGCGTGATTGCCGCGATCCCGGGGGTCTCTGCCCTGCTTTCCGCGCCGCGTCTTGGCCGTTTAGGTGACAGGATCGGCGCTCACCGTATATTGATTGTTTCCCTGGGCTTTTGTGTGCTGCTTTTTTCCATTATGTCCGTCGTCCAGACCCCCGTTCAACTGGGGATACTGCGGTTTATGCTGGGCTTTGCTGATGGCGCACTCATGCCAGCAGTACAGGCGCTACTTGTGAAATACAGCAGTCAACAGGTCACGGGCAGAATCTTCGGTTATAACCAATCATTTATGTATTTAGGGAATGTCGTCGGTCCGCTGATTGGCTCCGGCGTTTCTGCCATGATGGGATTTCGTTGGGTATTTGTCGTCACTGCACTATTGGTGTTGTGCAATACCCTACAAATTATTTTCCACTTTCGTAAGGTTCCTAAAAAAGCCTAATCGATCGCGGGGCAAAGAAAAATGGCTCCGCGATGGCAGCGCTGTCAACACCATAAATAGAAACCATCATCGTGTTACCTTACTCGTAAAACCGATGTTGACCATACGTTAATATTTAAGCGTTTTTATGGGTATGGGTTAATAGCACGATGATTTATATACGGACTTTCTATAAAAATCGTAATCTGCTGGAGCAAGGTATCCGTGCGCAGTAGGATCGATGTGGTTTTTTATGGCGGCTTATTTCGCCACCCTTCGGGTCGTTATCACAACGATGAAAAACGCACCTAACGTTTTTTACCGTCAAACGAGGAGGTTAACGTGTACAAAGCGTATGACAGATATAGAAATCCGATCGACTCCGGTTGCCGTGTTATGCAAACAGGTTCTCGCCTGATTGGCACCGTTGCAGCCATTCATGCAGAAAACCTGAAACGTGAAGACGTTCGTCTGGCAAAATGCGTAGAACTGCAAGGTGTTGGTGAATACTTTGCTCCAGAAGAGTTAATGCGTCTGGGACGTGTCTAACGTTGAATTAAGCCTCGGGTTTAATCAGGCTTAATATTATTCGGGCGCCACCACGTCGCCCGACATGTTTTTCTCTGCGATACCGCACTCATCAAACTCACTCGTCAGGAATGCTCAAACCAGTCACTATTTTGCTGAGCGATTGGCGTAATCGAGTAAATCATTTCCTGTAGATGTTCACGGATCGCCCTTTCCGTCGCATCAGGATCGCGAGCTTTCAATCCGGCAAAAATCAGGTAGTGCTGCTGAATCAAACTCATCGGCGGAGAAACCTGACTCAAGCTGAGAAAACGGACCCGATCCATCGTCGCTTTAATCGACTCGATGGTTTCCCATGCCAGCGGACACTTGGCTATTTGCGTCAAAAGTTGGTGAAAGCTGTCATCCAGACTCAGAAACTCATGCACCCGACCATTCTGTGCAGCCAATTCCTGACGGCGTAAATTATGTTCCAGCACCAGCAGTTGTTCGTCCGTAACGGCTTCAGCCGCACGCCGAGCAATGGCGCACTCCAACGCCTGACGGATAAACCGAGCTTCCGCCACCCGCTGTTCGGAAATCTTCATTACAAACGTGCCGCGTTGCGGCAATATTTGCACCAGACCCGCCTCGGCCAATTTAATAAACGCTTCCCTGACCGGTTGGCGAGACACGTCAAAACGCGTTGATATTTCCTTTTCGGACAACAATTTACCTGGCGGAATATTGCATTCCACGATGTCTTTACGCAGCACTCGGTAAATTTGCTGATTTACGGGTTCGTTGTTATTGATCTGAAAAGAGGTATCCATGCCGCCGCTTTTTGCACAAAATATTTATGGATTATAATACATGTTTCATTCATATCGCCCTAGGCGTTATTACCAGTTAAATAACAAAAAAACGCGGCAGTTGAACTGCCGCATTTTTCTCTGAAAGAACCACTATTTCCAATCGATAGACTCTAACGTCTTTTTAACACCCTTATCCAACAGCATCTGGTAATACCGCATCACCGTTGTCGTAAAAGTGATATTTTCAGGTAAATCCAAACCAAAGATAGCGTCCAGGGAGAATAATGCCTTCACGCGATCTTCCCCTTCAGCACTATTCTGCACGGTAAGTGCAATAATATCTTTCAGTGGATCACTAATCTCAATGGGTTGGCCTTGCTCATCCACACCGCCAACATAACGCATCCAACCGGCAACGCCCAAAGCCAGCGCATCAAAACGGCTATTATTCGCTAAATGCCAACGAATAGAATCTAACATTCGCTGTGGCAATTTCTGCGATCCATCCATCGCGATCTGCCATGTTCTATGTTTTAACGCACGATTCCTGTAACGATCTAACAATGCATTTGCATAAGCAGCAAGATCAACGTCTTTTGTTCGCAACGTTGGAGCCTGTTCATTCAACATGAGGTGATGCGCGGCAGCGACCAGCGCGCCATCCTGCATACACTCACTAATATGCTGATACCCTGCAAGATACCCCAGATAAGCAAGAAATGAGTGACTACCATTTAGCATACGTAACTTCATTTCTTCGAATGGCAGTACATCCTGAACTAATTCGGCACCCGCTTTTTCCCACTCAGGACGTCCATTGACAAAATGATCTTCGATCACCCACTGGAAGAACGGCTCACAGGCAATGCCCGCTGGATCAGCAACCCCGAGCTGTCCTTGAATCGTTTCTAGTGTTTCTGGCGTGATCGCTGGGACAATTCGGTCAACCATCGTTGATGGAAAGGTTACATGCTGTTTAATCCATTGAGCCAACGCGATATCCTGCTGTTCAGCCAGTTGCACAATCACATTGCGCGTAACGTGTCCATTCTCTGGCATATTGTCACAGGACATCACGCTGAAAGGCGACAACTGGCGTTCTCGTCTGCGTTTAATCGCAGCCAGAATCACGCCGGGCAGGGAGCGAGGCTCGTCAGGAAACGCCAAATCATGGCTAATCAGCGGATGTTCGATATTTAATTGCCCCGTAGCAGGATGATGGCAATACCCTTTTTCTGTCACCGTGATAGAGACGATCGCAATATCAGGAGCGCTTAACGCCTCTAGCACCGACTCAATGCCTTCTACCTCGGCATGCAATGCAGCAGTCGCGACACCAATCACTCGACTACTCCAGCCAGTATCAGCCATTTCTGAAACTGACCAGAGCAAATCCTGTTGACGGATGGCTTCAATCTGTTGCTCACCACCAATCAAGTTAATTTCACAGTATCCCCAGTCACTACCGCATTCTGTCGCCAGTTTATCCGCACACACTGCCTGATGAGCACGATGGAAAGCGCCAAAACCGATATGCGCGATACGCGTCTTCAACTGCTTGCGATCATAGCGGGGAACAATAACCTGCGGTTTCAGTTTATCAAATTCAGTGATATTCATAGGTTTCCCTGGTGTTGATTAAACATATTCGGTGCTACATTTATGCAGCATCTTCCAACTCGTCCAAATCGCGATCTTTGACTTCCGGCATACAGAGAGCGGCAAATAAACCGAGCAATGAATAGACAATCACCATTACTGCTATTGGCCACCAAGACTCCGTTATATTACAGAAAATACCAGCTAGCACAGGGCCAAAACCAACCGCGACCAAACCACCCGTTTCTTTAGAGATCGCCATCTGTGTAAAACGATTTCTTGCACCAAATATCTCCGCCATTGTGATATTTTCTAATGCAAACAACCCTAATACTGCAAAGTTATGAATAACGATAATGCAGACAATAATAACATTAACCTCATTGCTTTTATCGACAATGATAGAAAGCATTGGGTAAGCCAACAAAATCGCAGAAATATTTAAGATAATATAAGGAACTCGGCGACCAATTTTATCTGAAATCCATCCCAGCAATGGAATTGTAAGAAAACCAATAACAGAACTGATCATTAATGCATCTGTTGGGATATATTTTTCAAATAATAATGTTTGGACCAAATAACCAGTAAGAAAAGTTTGGATAAGACCCGAGTTACCTGCTTGACCAAATCGTAACCCGGTAGCAAGCCAAAAAGATTTACTTTTGAACATTTCAATAACGGATTTATTTTCTACAACCGCCTCTCGAGAGGAAGAATGCTGTTCACCCGTTTCATTCACCTGTTCAAATACAGGACTTTCTTTAAGATTCAATCTTAACCATATTGCAAAGATCATGACGACGACACTAGACAGGAAAGGTACGCGCCATCCCCACGCTAACAGTTGCTCCTTATCAAGTAAGAAGAACATAACCGCCCATATTGCTGTCGCACTTAATGTTCCGCAATTCGTCCCCATCGCAACTAAAGACGAAATAATCCCACGTTTACCCTTCGGAGAATATTCAGCTAGCATCGTACCTGCGCCAGATATTTCAGCCCCGGCACCTAGCCCTTGAATAATTCGCAACGTCACCAGCATAATAGGCGCGAAAATACCAATCTGTGCATAGGTTGGCAAGACACCAATGAGTGTGGTGCAAATTCCCATCATCGTGATCGTAATAAAGAGGACCTTCTTACGACCAATAGTATCGCCCATTCTCCCGAAAATAAAAGCACCGACAATACGAGCGATATACCCAGCGCCATATGTCCCCATAGCCAAGACTAATGCCATGGCAGCAGACTGTTCTGGGAAAAAGATTTCATGAAAAACTAATGCGGCCCCCAGTGAATACAACTGAAAATCCATAAACTCCAGTGCGGTTCCTAACCATCCAGAAACCGCAGCCTTAACCAAGTCAGAAGTACTCCGTTCAGGTTTATTTTGTGTGGAACTTATTTGCTGCTCATTCATATTTATACTCTCTACGGTTTATAGTTATGTGTGTAGCACAACAGCCGCAAATTAACTGTTTATCATTGCGCAACACATTGTTCTAAGCCTTACCGAGCAAGGCTTAGAACATACAGAGAAAGATACTTTTTATAAATAATTTCCTGATGTTGTATACGCCAGAGAACCTCCCTTTAAATCAATGCTAAAGATATCATCAACTTTAATCACTACTATTAATCATTAAACGTTAATAACACCTTACAGCAGCTTTTCTGATCCTTTTCAAAAACCTGAATAGCTTCAACAACTTTTTTATATTCGAATCGATGGGTAATTAATTTTAATGGATCAATCTTCTTGTCTTTAAGCCATTCGATAACCAAAGGAAATTTTTCTGCATTCAGTCTTGATGAAAAAATAGAAAGCTCTTTACTGGTAATCCCTTGTTGACTGATCTGACAAGGTTCACTGGAAAATCCCATAATCGCAATCCGAGCAGCAGGAGAGGCTATCGTGATGGCTTCTTGTAAAATTGATGGATGACAAGCAGCATCAATAATCAAAGTAGGTTTAATATTTAGCTTATCCAATTCATCCTTTAAAGACAGAGAAGCATTATTGATAATACGATCTGCGCCACAATTCTTGGCCATAGCCAAACGCTCTGGAATACGATCAACCACAATCACTTCTTTAGCCTGATAAACCCCTTTTAGCACCTGAACAGACGTTAAGCCCATCGGACCAGCACCATAAATTAATACCGTATCCTGAGAGGTAGGCTTAACCTGCGCAGTAACATTGGCTGAAATAGTGAATGGTTCAACCATCACCGCAAATTCGTCAGGGATCTCATCTGGGATCAAATAAGCATTTTTAGCGGGTACCACTGCATATTCGCTGAATCCACCATCACGGTGAACCCCAAGAACAACCAGCGAAGTACACACGTTTGGCTTACCAATAGAACATGGATAACAGTGCCCACAACTCACAACAGGATCAACAGAAACTCGTTCACCTACCCGTGATGTATCAACACCTTCTCCTACGGCATCGATCACGCCAAAAAACTCATGTCCAATCACTCGCGGATATTTAGCAAATGGGTTATGTCCACGATAAATATGGCTATCGGAACCACAAATTCCAGCAAGTGAGACTTTAACTCTTACTTCATCTTTAGCCGGAAGAGGGATATCTCTTTCTTCAATCACTAAATCATTAGGTTGCTTGATAACAATGCTTTTCATAAAACGTTCCTTTACCAATTCCACAATGTGCCATCTTCCAAGCGTGCGACTGGCAGGTAGGCCGGTTCATAGGGATATTTAGCTGCCAGTTTTTCATCAAACTCGATGCCTAATCCTGGTTTATCGCCTGGGTGCATATAGCCATCTTCGAATACCCAGTTATGCGGGAAGACTTCCAACATTTGTTCGGAATATCCCATGTACTCCTGTACGCCGAAATTCGGCACCCAGAGGTCAAAATGCAGCGCGGCTGCCATGCATATTGGAGAAAGATCGGAAGGTCCGTGAGAACCGGTACGTACCTGATACAAAGAGGCAAAATCTGCAATTCGACGCATCCCCGTGATGCCGCCAGCATGGGTGATCGTGGTGCGGATATAGTCGATGAGTTGCTCTTCAATCAGCTGTTTGCAATCCCAAATACTGTTAAAGACTTCACCAACCGCAATCGGTGTCACGGTGTGCTGACGAATCAAACGGAAGGATTCCTGATTTTCGGCAGGCGTTGGATCTTCCATCCAGAACAAGCGGTAATCTTCGATACTTTTCCCGAACCGAGCGGCTTCAATCGGCGTCAGGCGGTGGTGCATGTCATGCAGCAGATGTTCGGAGAAACCAAATTTGTTACGTACCGCTTCAAACAGTTTCGGCGTGAAATCGAGGTATTTTTCCGTTGACCATAGTTGTTCTTCTGGCCAGTTGCCTTTGGTTGCCGGTTCATACGCCAACCCTTTGCCTTTTGCCATGCCGTACGTGGTTTTCATTCCTGGCACACCACACTGCACACGAATGGCCTTAAAGCCCAGGTCACGGTGTTTAGCGTAATCATCCAACGCTTCATCAACGGTATGCCCGGTGGTATGGCAATACACCATGACACCAGTACGTGATGCGCCACCCAGCAATTGATAGAGCGGCATGTTGGCGGCTTTGGCCTTAATATCCCACAGTGCCATATCTACCGCAGAAATAGCTGACATGGTAACGGGGCCTCGACGCCAGTAAGCGCCTTTATAGAAATACTGCCAGATATCTTCAATCTGATGCGCGTCGCGCCCAATCAACTGTGGACAAACATGATCTTTAAGGTATGAGGCCACCGGCAGCTCACGACCGTTCAATGTCGCATCACCAATACCCGTCACACCGCTGTCTGTCGTAATTTTCAGGGTAACAAAGTTGCGTCCTGGGCAAGTCACAAACACTTCAGCGTTAACAATTTTCACTTTACTTATCCTTCTCTACTCATGACGGTTCATATTTTCAATGATGACTACCATACAAGTATATTAGAAAGGATAATTTGAACTACATCACACTTACAGGAGGACAGGATAACGGCCAAAAAAGGCGAGGACGATGGCACCGTCATTGTATGGTGCGCTGTGATCGATACGGTTGAAATGAACAGTTACGTGACAATAAGAGCATACGCCGAGTGTATCTGGCCCGTCCCTGGGCCTATTGGCTTGATTCCCGAAAGAACAATAACGTCATTCTCCGGATGCCTTTAGTGACTGAAAATTACGTCCCCATTATCACAATGACAACACGGACGTCCGTTCTGCACCCTAAAAGACTATGGCATCAGCAAATTCGGTAAAAACATCACCGTCTGCGGGAAAATAAACAAGAGGCACACAAAAACAAAAAATGCGAGTAAATAAGGCACGGAAGATTTAATAAATTGTGTCGTATCACACTTTAAAATCCCGCAAACCGTATACATACAAATGCCCACCGGTGGTGTATTCGCCCCAAGTAAGGTCAATACAATAAATAGAATACCGAAATGAATCGGGTCATATCCAATCTCAGTGACAATTGGCAACAGTATTGGCGTTAACAATAATATAATCGGACTCGCATCCAGCACCATGCCAATAACTAATATCAAGCCGAAAATCAACAGCATGATCCCTACTGGACTTTCAGTAAATTCGGTGATCCATTCAGTCATCGCTTGAGGTAATTGATCCAATACGCTGATGTGCCCAAGAATAAACGCCGCCATCACAAGCAACATCACAATACCTAGATCGCTCAGGGTTTCGGTTAAAGTATCGAAGATCCCTTGCCAGGTCAGCTCCTTATAAATCAAACCGCCGACAATCAGTGCGTAAAAGACGATAAATGCGCCAGCCTCAGACGTCGTGAAAAGTCCTAAACGAATCACAACAATCAAAACGACAGGAAACATCAGCGCCCAAAACCCACGACGAAAACTCGCCACAACCTCTTTAAATGACGGTTTCGCTACCATTTCCGGCTGGATTTTCATCTTTCTCGCCATGACGTAATTCGTGATCATTAGCGTAATTGTCAGCATTAAGCCGGGAATAATGCCTGCCAGGAATAATTTACCGATAGAAACGTTACCGACGAATCCATAGAGAATCAATAAGATACTGGGAGGCAACGTCGCCGTTATCAATGATGCGAAGGCAATAACAACGGCGGTATAGGCACGAGGATAGCCTCGTTCAATCATCGAAAACCCTAGCATACGAGACTGCATGGACGCGTCCGCTACCGCCGAACCCGCGACACCGCCCATCAACATAGCCAGTAATACGTTGATTTGCGCTAAGCCGCCAATCATCCATCCGGTCAGCAAACGCGCAAAGTCTAGTAATCGTTCGGTAATGCCCGTACGCGTAAGTAAGTTACCGACCAGAATAAACAAAGGCACAGCAATCATCGGGAATGATTGCGTTGGCGCGGCAAATTTCTGGAAGGCAATCCCCAATGGCAAAAAGTCAGAGGTAAAAAAGTAAGCCAGGCTTGATATTGCAATAACAAATCCAACCGGCATCCCCATCAGCATAAACACGACAAATAATAAACCTGTTAGCCACATCATGATAAATTCTCTCCCGCAGATAACGCCCGGTTCGTATTCACTTTATCAATCAGTTGCTCAATACAGGTAAGCAACAACAGCAGGCATCCCGTCGGGACTGCCGCACTTAAAAAAACCTGATTGATCTCTGATATTGGCAAAACGTGAGCCCGTGTATCCCAGGTAAAAAGATACCCGGCTCCAGTCCCCATACAGAGAAAAGCAATAATCAAAATCTTATTAAAATAATCAATCGCATTTTGTACTTTTGCGGGAAAGCGCTTACATAAAAAATCGATACCCATATTACGGTAATTCGCGTGTGCATAATGGATGGAGAACATACTCACCCAGGCAAATAGCACCATCGATATTTCAATAGACCAAATTAATGGATAACCAATGCATCGCCCAATCGCTGCAATAAAAATCAGCACCACCATAGTGATAAACATTATTTTCGCAATAATGATTTCTATTTTGATGAGTTTTTTCATATACGGTCTCTCAAACGGTGCCCCGTCAATAAGACGGGACAGGGAAAGCGGAAATAAAACTCATATCACTCCGTTTTAAGTGCCTGCTGTACACTTATTTTCGCTTGTTCTAATCCAAGCTTACTCGGCACGTTTTCACAAGCTTGAATAAACGGAGTCAAATCAATGGTCGCTATTGTTGCACCACTTTTCTCCATTTTTTCCAGAACCGTATTGCTTTGCTCTGTTATTTTCTGTGAAGCGAATGTCGCAGCGTTATACGACTCTTCATGAAGTATCTGTTGAAATTCAGCGGGGAGTTGTTCAAACCATTTACTCCCAACAACAATAGACGTCATTAAATGATAATGGTTTGTTTTGGTAATATATTTAGCAACCTCATTCAGTTTTGAACCATATAATGCGGTCGGATGTGCTTCAGCCGCATCGACTACACCAGTCTGGATAGCAGAATAAACCTCAGACCAGGCCATTGGCGTGGGTGAACCGCCCATACAACTGATGGTTTCAATGACAATCGGGGCATCAGGCACCCTAACCCTCACGCCTTTTAAATCAGCAGGTATCGTGAACGGTTTTTTGGTGATCATCATGCGAGAACCTTGATACCAGTTGAATGAAAGGCTCACCAAACCAGATTTAGCTCTCAACCGAGATTCCCACTCCTTGAACGTGGGCGTTGTCACCAGTTTCGATGCTTCCTCATAATTCGCTAATAAAAAAGGTGCATTCAATATGGCTAACTCAGGAACAAACTGTGCCAATCGACCACCATCAGTTAACACGCCGACATTACTGCCAACCTGAGCCTGCTGAATTAATTCACCATCGGCACCTAACTGACCACTAGGAAATAGCCTCACCCGAATTTGCTTATCGGTGCGTTTCTCCACATTTTTCTTAAATTCTTTAAATCCTGAATAAATCGGATCATCAGGTGCTAAGACTGTACTCAAATTAAGGTCATACGTTTTTGCCGCCCACAAAGGTAATGTGAAAAGTGAAAGCAACGATCCCAATACTATTTTCTTAACTATTCCCTGGCTTGATGTACGAAACATTTCATTTTTTAAATTTGACATATTCTTCGCTCTCCAAAGGAAAATTAATCGTTATCCCATACCGCCGACCATGATATTTCCACGACACCAGTCCGAGTTGAAACGTCGCGCTCCTCTATTTAGCCAACGCCAAAATGTCTGCCCATACGCCATCATCCACCGGAATCCCCTGCGACAAGTTTTCACGACGATTGCTAGCAGAATGCTCACCGGGATAGTAGACCTCGCTTTGCCCTTCAGCAGGCGTCGATGTTTTAATGTAATCGGCTACGCTATCAGCCATACGATCGCTGAATTCCGCACCGCCAAGCTGTGAAGGATCAAAAACGATAAAGATCTGACTGGCTCCGGTACAACTTCCCTTACCAACCTGATCGATCGCATTCGTCGGATGACCAGCGGATAGTAGTGCCGCCATGGCATCGAGTAAAACCGCCATGCCAGACCCCTTCCAATAACCCGTGGGAAGAATACGCATAGATTGTTCTATCGGCCCCGGTTCATCCGTCAGATGACCATTCGCGTCATACCCTCCCGGGAAGGGTAAACGTTCGCCTTTCAGACGTGTCACCTGTAACTTGCCATACGAATACTGCGACATGGCCATATCGAGGACTAACGGACCTTTTTCGCGTGGTACTGCCATGACAAAAGGATTATTGCCCAGACGCGTGTTTTTACCGCCCCACGCTGGCATACAAGATTCGGTATTCGTCCAGCAAATTGCGGCTAAACCTTGTTCTGCGGCCTTCCAACCATAGGTTCCTCCCCGCATCCAATGCGTGGTATTACGCAATGCAACGATGCCCATTCCATTTTCACGCGCCATTTTTGCGGCTCGCTCGACAGAAAACAGCGCATTGGTGATACCGATCCCCTGATTACCATCATAAATTTCAATCACGCCCAACGATTTAACCAGGGTTGGTTCAGCATGAATATCAACCCATCCTTTCTTAACATAATCAACAAACCGGGAAACACGATTCAACCCATGAGAATAGATGCCATCACAACTGGACTCCGTATGGATTTGTGCACACACCTCTGCGTTCTGTTCGCTTAATCCCACGTTCAAAAAGGCTTTTTTTACCGTGTCTTTCATGATGTCAAACTTGATTCTTTGCATACACACACTCTCATCATTCGGTGATTATATCCGTCATACTTCAAGCTGCTTGTGCGTTGGCAATACTCGGCTCATCTCTGAGCCTCGCCCTGAAGGGCCGCCGTAAACGGCGTTCAAATTGGCTTAGCCAATTTGTCCTTACTCACCCCAGTCACTTACCTGTGTAAGCTCCTGGGGATTAATGAGCTTCATAAATGAAGCTCACCCTCTGGGCCAGCGTTATCGCTGTTCAAATCGGTTAAAACCGATTTGTCGTGCGGTTGCCGCGTTACAAGGCCATAAATGGGCCTTGCCCTAAAGGGTCAACGCAGAGCGTTGTTCAAAACGCTAACGTTTTGTCACGCAACTTGAATTATTTGGGGTATAGGGGGCAAACGCCGTTACCAATTCCACAATGTACCGTCTTCCAGACGTGCAACCGGTAAATAAGCAGGTTCGTAGGGATATTTGGCCGCCAGTTTTTCATCAAATTCGATGCCTAGCCCCGGCTTGTCGCTCGGATGCATATAACCATCTTCGAATACCCAGTTATGCGGGAACACGTCCAACATTTGTTCGGAATATCCCATGTATTCCTGTACGCCGAAATTTGGCACCCAGAGGTCAAAATGCAGCGCGGCCGCCATGCAAATCGGTGATAAATCGGAAGGACCATGAGACCCTGTGCGAACCTGATATAAAGAGGCAAAATCCGCGATTCGGCGCATCCCTGTAATACCACCAGCATGGGTGATCGTGGTGCGAATATAATCAATTAACTGTTCTTCAATCAGTTGGTGACAATCCCATATACTGTTAAACACTTCCCCGACGGCAATCGGTGTCACCGTGTGCTGCCGAATCAGCCGGAAACATGCCTGATTTTCAGCTGGCGTGGGGTCTTCCATCCAGAACAGGCGATAATCCTCAATGCATTTACCAAACCGGGCTGCTTCAATCGGCGTCAGACGGTGATGCATGTCATGCAGTAAATGTTCGGAGAACCCGAATTTGTTACGTACCGCGTCAAACAGTTTCGGTGTGAAATCGAGGTATTTCTCGGATGACCATAACTGTTCTTCAGGCCAGTTCCCTTTGGTTGCTGGCTCATATGCCAACCCTTTGCCTTTAGCCATACCATAGGTTGTTTCCATACCCGGCACGCCACATTGCACACGAATGGCCTTGAAGCCCAGGTCACGATGTTTGGCATAATCATCCAGCACTTCATCAATGCTGTGCCCGGTTGTGTGGCAATACACCATCACGCCGGTACGTGACGCCCCACCCAGTAATTGATAAAGCGGCATGTTGGCGGCTTTGCCTTTAATATCCCACAATGCCATGTCCACTGCGGAAATTGCCGACATCGTGACCGGTCCACGACGCCAGTAAGCCCCTTTATAGAAATACTGCCAGATATCTTCAATCTGATGCGCATCACGCCCAATCAACTGTGGGCAGACGTGATCTTTAAGATAAGATGCCACCGGCAATTCACGCCCATTCAGCGTGGCATCGCCAATACCCGTAATTCCGCTATCCGTCGTAATTTTCAGCGTCACAAAGTTACGTCCGGGGCAAGTCACAAACACTTCAGCACTGACAATTTTCACATTATTATTCCTTTTCGCTCATGCCGTTCACATTCATAACAATAACTACCATACAAGTATGACCAGAAAGATAACTTGAATCCCCTCACATTTATGCATTCGCATGTATGATTTTTCAGCAGCTGGAAAATGCAACGACGAGTCAATAACGGAAAGGTCGATCGTGAATTTAAAATTAAGCTATTAATAACAGATAATTAACGACAGAAATTGTTCAATGCCAAGCCATAAAATCAAGCGTTCGATCACAAAGAAATCAACGGATTGATATAAAAAGAGTGAGGATAACGATGAGAAAGAAGGACAGACAACCATCATGGCCTGCCCCTCAAATGTTAAGCGTCAGGGCTGGATACCGGAGGCAAGGTGTCACCATACTGATGCAGAAAATCCAGGAACAAGCGTACCATCGGAATATTGACGCTTCGTTTCAGGTAGCTGATGGCAAAGGTTCTTTTTAATTGTTCTTCTAAAGGAATAATGACGACATCAAAATCTGTCAGACTTCTGGCAACCGACGCGCAAAGAAACACCACACCAGACAGATTCATCACCAAATCCATGATGATATCCATGTTGCTACATTCACGAAAATAACTCGGATTAATTCCCTGTTTTTTAAATGCATCAGAGACAGCGGCATGCTCACCCGTACCTTTTTGCGGCACAATCAGTTTTTCTCCTGTCAATTGCGACAGATTCAGTTTGTGACGGTTCGCCAGCGGGTGAGAAGCCTCGACGACGGCAACAATATCATCGATCAGAAAAACAGAATGGTTGAACAGCGGATCGTTCAGATAGTCATCAAACGGTGTCGAACAGGAAAGATGTATTTCTGTGTTACGTACCCTTTCCAACAGATCGGTACTCATGCCGTCAATAAAGGAAATGTCGATATTGGGATAATTTTTCTGAAACAAGCTAAAAACATTGTAATAGCTCAGACGATTGAAAATTGGAATAACCCCCACCAACAGTGCCCCATCCGAGCTTTCCTCGTAGCTACGAACAAACTGCTCTAGTTCATAGTGTTCTTTAATTAAGGTATGAATTTTTTCAGCAAAATGCTGACCAAATGAGGTTAAAGAAAACTGCCGGGTCGTTCTGTTGATGAGTTTTCTTCCGACCTCCTGCTCTAACCGGGCAATCTCTTGAGAAAGAAAGGCCTGCGATATATTCAATGCTTTCGCTGCTTTGGTAAAACTTTCCACCCTGATGAGTTCTTGATAATAAATCACTCGCTTGATACTAATCATATTTATTCTTTTATTTATAATAAATTCAAATAACAATTATATGGATATACAAAAAAACAAACGTGACAGAATGCACACTTATTTAGATAACCACGTGATTGAATTATCGATACGTAACGAAGTTTATCACTCCTCTTATGTTATAAAAATAGAATATCGAAAAATGAAGCACACGATAAAGTGTTAATGTAAATATTAAGTTATATAAAATAACAATCATTTTATATAACCTGAATAATCCAAGCTTTAGGACAAAACGTTAACATTTTGAACAACGAAAAACATTGGCCGCTGATAAGAGACGGTCAGTATTTCAATTCATCCCGATGAACCAATTTGAGTAAGTGATTCGGGTAACTGAAAATGCAACTTCAAGTGTGACAGATATATAACCCAATACGGATGCCTTTACTGACCCACAGGACGAAAAAAATATGATTCAATTAAGCGTTAAACCGCTCATGATCGCTACCGTTCTCACGAGTTGCTCATTCATAAGCAACACCGCAATAGCACAATCAAGCCAGCATGAATTAACGGTAAAACCAGAAACAACATCGGTAAAACTGATTTCTAACGTCGTATTTTCTCAGGTACCAAGCCGTGGATATTCGAATGTTGCATTAAAAATGGATATTCTTCAACCCGAGTCCACAAAATCCCTTCCCGTCGTTTTGTATATCACGGGTGGCGGATTTATTAATGCGAATAAAGACAACTATCTGCAACAGCGTCTTAAAATTGCAGAAGCAGGTTACGTTGTCGCCAGCATGGAATATCGTGTCGCACCCGCCGTGCTTTTCCCTGCACCACTTGAAGATGTGAAATCGGCCATTCGCTACCTGCGAGCCAATGCGGATAAGTTTGGTATTGATGGCAATCACACCGCTGTTTTCGGCTCATCTGCTGGTGGCTATCTGGCGGCTTTTGCCGGAACAACAAACGGCACCAAACAATTCGATAAAGGTGAAAACCTTGATCAAAGCAGCGATGTTCAGGCTGTTATTGATTTTTACGGCTTATCTGATTTAACACGGGTTGGAGAAGGTCTGGATGATAATATCGTTCAGAAACATACTTCTGCCTCAGCCACTGAAGCTATTTGGGTGAATGGTACCGCGGTCTTTAATGATGGTGGGCCAATTACGCGCTATCCCGACAGGGCTGCGGCCGCTAACCCGATCGGCTATATCAGTCAGGCAACACCGCCCTTTCTAATCATGCATGGCTCAGCAGATACGGTGGTTTCACCACGCCAGACAGAACGATTGCATCATGCGCTCACAGAGAAAAAGATCGAATCTACTTACTATGTAATAAAAGGCGCGGTGCACGGCGGACCACATTGGCTACAACCAGACGTTATGAAAATCACCCTGCGTTTTCTCGATAAACATCTCAAGTCTGACGCGGAATAACGAGCGCTACACACCTATATTTATAAAACTCTCCATGTTCGCACGACTCAAGTGCGAACATCGTGACTTTCTCTGCATTTTCCAGTCACTCGAATGACATTGAGATATAAAAAAACTCAAACGAATCTCATTTTCAATTTTATATAAAAATATTTGTTATGAATTAAATAATTAACCCGTGATGAAAACGAAAAATACGTTAACTCACCACTGCACACCGATATTTATAATAAATTGATATGTGTTTTATATTGAAATACAAAGAAATAAATGTGACTAAGTGCACAATTGCAAGCCAATCCCTATGGTCAAATAAAAACCACAATAAGAATATGTCAATGAGTGAATACGTTGTCTGAAATGTAATATCTTCCGTCAATATCCCTGTCTGAACGCCAGTCAATAGGGGTTATTTCTCCCCTCTGTTTTAAACGCTGACGGGAATAAAGACGCCTTATGCCAAGTGCATACAAATACGGCTGCCGTTTCAATGTGAAGGTTTATGTTATGGAAGAATTTTCTCGTCGTCGTTTTATTGCTTATGTGGGAAGTGCAATCGTCGTTACTGGACATTCCAGTCTTGCGCGAGCGGAAGATAAAGGAGAAGAAACAGAGAAAACCAGCAGACCCCATTCGGTAAAATATGGTTTATTACACAACGAGCAGCGTTGTATCGGTTGTAATGCATGCGTCGGTGCCTGTAAAAAAACCAATAATGTCCCAGATGGTGTGACTCGACTAAAGATCCTGAAAACCGTCGATATCCCAGCAACAGAAACATCACGTTCATTCAAACAATTTTTTCGCGAATCCTGCCAGCATTGTGAGAACCCACCATGCGTTTCAGTATGCCCGACAGGGGCATCTTTCAAGGATGCACTAACTGGCATTGTCGATGTCAACGATAAACGCTGCGTCGGCTGCCGCTATTGTATTGCCGCCTGTCCCTATCATGTCCGTTTCATTAACCCTGTCAGCAAAACAGCAGATAAGTGTAACTTTTGCCGTGAAACCAATCTGGCTGCGGGAAAACCGCCTGCCTGCGTAGAAATATGCCCGACCAAGGCATTGGTGTTTGGCGACCTAAACGATCCCAATAGCGATATATCAAAAATGATTAAGAGCAATGCAACCTACCGCTCAAAAGTCTATCTCGGCACCGAACCACAACTTTATCGTATTCCGGGCAGACGAGGAGAAATCGACAATGCATAACGCTTTCCATTTTGACACCCTCGTTTGGGACTGGCCTATTGCCATTTACCTCTTGCTGGTAGGCATTTCCGCAGGCATGGTATCAATCGCAATTTTGATTAAATATTATGCACCAGCGGAATATCACGGTAGCAACATCGTGATGAAATCCACGGCCATTATCGCGCCGCTGGCCGTTATTATCGGTTTGGTCATTCTCATCTTTCACCTGACGCGCCCCATGACGTTTTGGTACCTGATGGTGTTCTATAACCCCACATCCATCATGTCCCTCGGCGTCATGCTATTCCAAGTGTACTTCGTGGTCATTCTGCTATGGATCATCACCCTCTATCGGGAAGGATTACTTAACCTGATTGATACCCGACTGCACCGCCCGGCATTAGCGCAACGGGTACAAAAAGTGACGACGATCATCGCGAAGAAATCGGGTTTGATCGAAAACGTCTTACTCGTGCTGGCTATTCTGCTCGGGTGCTATACCGGATTTCTGCTTTCTGCATTGAAATCCTTCCCATTACTGAACAATCCGGTGCTCCCAGTGCTATTTTTAGCCTCGGGTACAACATCGGGCATTGCTGTCATCATGCTGAGCAGTGCCATGAGTCGCCAGTCATCTGCCAGCCCGGCAACATTGCATTTTATTCACCGGATAGAAAACCCGGTGGTCTATGCAGAACTGTTCCTGTTGTTTGCCTTCTTTATTGGGCTACTACTGGGTGGCGGGCAGAAAACTGTCGCGGCACACGCGGCACTCAGCGGTTTTTGGGGAAATGTCTTCTGGATAGGGATCATCGGACTGGGTATCGCGGTGCCACTGATTGCCAGCCTGATACGTCGCCCACATGCCCACCTCGGCAAGGGTCGGATGATCACGATGGCTGCGCTTAGTTTATGCGGGGTCTTCCTGTTACGCCTGTTCGTGCTCTATGCCGGACAAATGACGGTGGCTTAACCGATGAATACATCATGGATTCTATTCTGGATTGCATCAATGACCTTTTTTATGCAATCCCTGGATACCACCATGTTGTATATCGCGATCCCAGCGATCGCAGATTCACTACATCAACCGGTACTACATATGGAAATGATCGTGATTTCCTATGTCATTACCGTCGTGGCATTCACGCCAGTCAACGGTTGGCTGGCGGAGCGCCTCGGAGAACGCAAAACGTATTTACTGGCAATCAGTATCTTTATGGTAGGGTCACTGCTATGCACCACAGCGAATTCCGTTATCAGCTTAAGCGCCTTTCGTTTTATTCAGGGCATTGGCGGAGCATTAATGCTCCCTATTATCAGAACAGTGATATTAAGAACCACCCCACAAACCATGAAGTTGCGTTTTCTCAATCGAATCACCCTGCTGGGGTTATTAGGAACAATGATTGGGCCGATATTAGGCAGTCTCGTGATTAATTATTTTTCATGGAGAAGCCTTTTTATTTTTAATATTCCATTATCGCTGTGCTGCTTCTTCTTAGCGAAGAGATTCATACCGAATGAACAGCGCGGAGAAACAGAAAGAAAAGTTGATCCTTATGGGCTAACATTATTGGTCATTATGTTATTTCTGGCAGCATTTACATTAACTGCGCTACCAAAAGACATCATTCCAATGCCAATAGCCTTATTACTGTGTGCATCCGGCGTTGGTTTAGCATTTCTTTATTTCAAGCGAGACATCACCCAAAAAGCATCACTATTTCCTGCCTCGCTTTTTGAAATAAAGACATTCTCTATCGGCATGGCTGGCAGCGTATTAACCAGAATATTGCTCTCATCCATCCCTGTCGTGCTCTCGCTCGTGTTGCAAACAACATTATCGTGTCAGCCAGTAGAAACCAGTATGGTTCTGTTGCTGTTCTCCTCCGGCGCGTTACTGTCAAAACTGCTGTTTGAATCCATGATAAAACGCACAGGCTATCGACGACTGCTACTGATGACAACGTGTTTTACTTCAGTCTGTATTCTTGCACTGAGCGTTGCCGTGCAGGAAAAATCAATGATGCAAATTGGCATGATTGCCACCGTTTTAGGCATATTGATCTCAACCTTACATTCGGCAGAAAGTACATTGGCTTTTAGTAATCTGAATCATGACACGTACAACAGTGGAAACACGATGCTCACCACCTCACAACTGATATCTGTCATGGTCAGTATGGCATTAACATTTCCAATATTACGCTTCCTTTCCCGATTCGAATTAACATTTAATCTAAATAGCTTTAGCTTACTTTTTTTATTATTGGGCATTGGTTTACCGATTTGCTGTCTGATATTCAACCGTCTTAATGACGACGATGGTCAACATTTTATTCATGGGAGATAAAGAGAAAATTCATTAGCTTTTATTCGCAATTAAATTTTTATTAAAAATTAATCTAAATGGAATCACTGACATGAAAACATCCTCAGGTGCGCTTTTCCTTTGCCTTTTTTTAGCCACGGGAACCGCTGTTGCCCAAGACAATATGTTTAAAGCAGGAACATATTCTGCCGCTAAACCGGGGCTCGGCGGCGATGTCACCGTCACAATTGACGTTGATGCTCAGGGAAAAGTAACCCAGTCCACCATTAGTGCGCCAGACGAAACGCCAGAAGTCGGCGGCGAAGCAGCTCAAGCCTTAGCGAAAGCGATGGTAGATAAACAAAGCATTCAGGTCGATGGCGTGTCCGGCGCCAGCATTACCAGCGGTGCAGTACTTGAAGCCGCAGAGGAGGCCTACTCACAGGCCAAAGTCAGTCAATAACAAACCGCAATATAGCGGCTGTTTTTACCATGTCGTTACTAACTATGTTGTTACTAACTATGTTGTGACTAACCATGTCGTTACTACGCAAGGAAAATACAATGAAAACATTCAGGAAAAGCCTATTAGCGACGCTATGCGTCGCGGTGATGGGGCTACCCACGGTGCAGGCAGCGGAAACGGTGAAACCAGAACTGCCAAAAAGTGCCGATGTTGTTGTTATCGGCGCTGGCGCTGCGGGTACAGCGGCAACGATGTCAGCGGCAGAAAAAGGAGCCAAGATCGTTTTGCTGGAGAAACAACCCGTAGTGGGCGGGACGGGTAACTTTGCCGAAGGCATTTTTGCCGCTAACAGCACAATGCAAAAGCGTCAGGGGATTATTGTCACGCCCGATATGGCATTCAAAACCATCATGGAATACAGCCACTGGATGGCAAACCCATTTGTGGTTCGCGCGTTCGTTAACCGTTCGGCAGACACGATTGAATGGGTGAAATCAAAAGGTATCAAGTTCGAATACATCGGCCCTGGCGGTCCCGGCGGAATGCTGACCTGGCATGTCATTGACGGCCCCGGCCACGGACGTCATCTCATCAAAACATTCCATGAGCAGTTTAAAAATATGGATGTCACCACGCTGGTTAAGGTAGCAGGTAAAGATCTGATCGTTAAAGACGGCAAAGTCACCGGCGTTATCGCACAGGATAGTGAAGGTCATCAATTCCAGATTGAGACAAAAGCCGTCATCATCGCGACGGGTGGTTATGCCAACAACAAGGAAATGCTGCAAAAGTATGCTGCTTTCCCAGATACCATTATGGTCGGTAACGTCGGTAAAGATGGCGACGGTATAAACATGGCGTGGAAAGCCGGAGCCAAACCGGACGGCATGGGGGTACTGCAAGCCTATCGCCCCGGCCTGCCGGACTATGCCCCCAACTCGCATCTGTTGGCCGCGGCTCGTCAACCCTACCTCTGGGTTGACCAACACGGACGGCGTTTTACCGATGAATCCAACGTAATTATTTGGCCACACTCTGGTAATGCCCTATCAAAAGCGGGCGGCATCATGTACTCCATTTTTGACGAGCAATCCCGTAAGCACTATGTCGAGGACGGTATTGACGTTCCTATTGGTGAGTGGGTTATCGCCAATACCAAGCTGACTAAATTTGATGACGAATTCAATAAAGAAACTCAGAAACAACGTGGTTTTGTCTTCAAATCGGCAACGGTTGAAGGGCTGGCTAAAGAAATGGGCATAGATGTCAATGTGCTGAAAGAGACCCTGGAGCAGAACAATAAATTTGCGTCTCAAAAACGTGATGAGATATTTAACAAAAACATGGATTATCTACGCCCTGTGAAAACGGGTCCATTCTATGCCGTCAAAATGCAGCCAGCCGCATTAGGTACGCTGGGTGGGGTGAAGATCAACGAAAAAATGCAGGCGATAGATAAATCTGGTGAGGCCATTCCGGGTCTGTATGTCACAGGTAATGATGCCGCGGGCATGTATGGCGATACCTATGATTTACTACTGGGTGGCGGCACCTTTGGCTTCGCGCTGAACTCAGGCCGTATCGCAGCAGAAAACGCGCTTGATTATATCCATTTCACTAAAAAATAACGTATAACATCTCAAGCCAGCGAGCGAGAATACCCAATATCGGGAAAACTCCCTGGCTTGACTCATCATATCGCTGCCTTTATCCCGCTTTTCGAAACGTAAGATTAAAACGGTACTCACTCGATATGCTGGCAGGCACAACACCACGTTTAAGCGGCGCAATACCATGATAACGTAATCGTGAATCGCCACCCCATACGACGACGTCGCCGTGTAACAGCGAGCAGCGCTGGATACTATCGCTACGCGTCATGCCGCCAAATAAAAAAGTGGCGCCCAATCCTAACGACACGGAAACGATCGGCTGGTTGAAATCGATCTCATCTTTATCCTGATGTAACGACATACGTGCCCCGACCTCATAACGATTGATCAAACAGGCATCAGGCACGAAATTATCAAAGCCCGCTTTACTGGCCGCACGATTCGCCAGCAGGGTAAAAACGCTCGGTAGCGCAGGCCACGGTTGTCCGTTAATAGGATCGCACGATGCGTAGCGATAACCCGACTCATCGGTTATCCATCCCAACGGGCCACAATTACTCATCGCTACTGACATAACATGTCCACCCGGCGTGACCATATGACGAAAAGGCGATTGCGTCACAACCTCAGCGATCGCTGCCATCAACGCCGCAGATTCGCCATAAGCGAACCCTCGCAGGAGAACCGCGCCAGAAGCTAACACTTCCGTTCGTTGTTCCGGTTCATCCTCTGCAAATAAATCAAAATTCATCACGTTCCGACCCTTGCTCCCCGTACCGCGCACTATCACTACTTATGGAAACTACCGCTACTTATGGACTCTACCGCTACTTATGGACACTACCGCCACTCATGGATAGGTCGGCGGCATTATCTGAAATTGTCGCGGTTCCATCGCCGGACAACAATGCCTCCTTCGCCAATAGCGCCCGCTTCCGCTCAACGCCCCAACGATAACCAGACAGTTTGCCGTCGTGACGCACGACCCGGTGGCAGGGGATCGCAACAGCCAGATGGTTTGCCGCACAGGCGCCCGCAACAGCCCGAACCGCAGCCGGCGAACCCAACATGATTGCAATATCACGATAGCTGACGGTTTCTCCAACGGGGATCCGTCGTAAGGCCTGCCATACCCGTTGCTGAAAAGCCGTACCCCGAATATCGAGCGGCAATGCCAGACCTATTGTAGGATCGTCAACAAAACCAACAACCTGAGCCATTCTCTGCTCAAAATCCCGATCACCGCCAATGAAAGAAGCCAGAGCAAACCTATCCTGCAATTCATCGATCAATTGTTGCGGCTCATCACCCAACAGAATAGCGCAAATGCCGCGTTCACTTTCAGCGACCAGAATCTCGCCCACCGAACAGCGACCAACAGCAAAATAGATCGTTATGCCCTTCCCTTTATTCTGGAATGCCGTTGGCGTCATCCCCAGCAATGCACTGGATTGGGAATAAAAACGTCCATTAGGGCCGTATCCCGCAGCCAATATCGTTTCCGCGATCGGTGCCTGAGCCGCTAACTGTTGACGCATCTGCTGATGTCGATGAGCCTGAGCAAATTGTTTTGGAGTCACTCCCGTATTCGATTTAAACACACGATGGAAATAAAACGGACTCATTCCCACCGCTTTTGCCAACGCAGACAACGTTAGCGTTTTCTCCGATTGCTCAATGATTCGGCAGGCAGTCGCAATCTGTTCCGCTTGTTGGCTCTCGCGCGAGATTCGCCCCTGACGGCAACGCTTACAAGGACGAAACCCTGCATGCTCGGCCTCAACCGGCGAAGCAAAAAACCGAACATTTTCACGCTTAGGCTGACGCGATGCGCAAGACGGTGAGCAATATATTCCGGTGGTGGTAACGGCATACACAAAGAGGCCATCTGCCGTTTTGTCTCGCGTTTGTATTGCATGCCAGCATTCCTTTTCATCACGACAGAACGGCTCATCCCGATCGCACTGTTGCGGTGGAACACATTTTTTCATTTTTCACCCCGTGCATCATGGTTAACGACAACCCTTTTCCTTCTCCCATCACCATAAAACGAAGTGACCCGATGAACACGCCCAACGCTTGCTTTTTAATTCTACGTCACCGACATCATCGCCCATCATATAGAGGATTATCCTATAATCGCTGAAGCATAGTTGCCTGACCATCCGCTCACAGGCGTTATCCGCTTGCTCGACAACCCGGTAAGCGATTCATTGATTGCTCATCATGAGCACCTTCAAAAGTGGAAAATAGCGATGACATCCCACCCTCAGCAGGATTTTGATCGTCGAGCCGCAATACATCTCAGCACGATCAGTGAACGTTGGGCAAATTTGATAACGCAAGTGGGAATCTGTCGCCACCAGACGGCTCCTCACCGGGAACCTTACGAAGCATTGATTCGCGCCGTTGCTCACCAACAGCTAACAACACGTGCTGGCGATGCAATGATCGCAAAGTTAATAACTACCCATGGAGGACGCTTTCCCAGTGCAAAACAGCTGGTTGACTGCTCAACGGAAACTCTGCGCCAATGTGGCTTTTCCGCTCGCAAGGTAGAAACGCTACATGCTATTTCTCACGGCGCATTGAGTGGTTTGGTGCCCAGTCTGAAACAGGCTTATGAGATGGATGATGAAACACTGATTAATCAGCTGAGCACATTAAAAGGAATTGGCCGCTGGACCGTTGAAATTTTTCTGATTTATTCTCTGGAACGCACCGACATCATGCCGCTTGACGATCTCGGCATCAGGCAGGGGTTGCGCTACGTCAACAACCTGCACAGCATGCCGAACCGTCGCACCCTAAGCGAGCTCAGTCGCCCCTGCCAGCCTTACCGAACCATCGCATCGTGGTATCTATGGCGTTCACTGGAATTACCGGATTATCGTGCATTCAAACTGACACAACTGCCGTAACGTTTAGCTGTTTCGCCTAGTTTGCAGACTTGCGCCACGACGTTTGTGGCGGCGCTGCACGATACGCTCGCGTAGCGTATCGTAAACCCAGTTATATACCACCGTATAAGGCAGAAAGAACAGGAAGAATCCAATTTCAACCATCAGCGCCTGCCACAGCGTCATATTCAACATCCACGCGGCTAGCGGCAAACCAATTAAAATAAACCCACCTTCAAAGCCTAATGCATGACAAATACGCAACGGTAAGCGACGTTTCACCCGAGAGACTGGCCACAGCCGATCGAACATGGCGTTATAAATGATGTTCCAAATCATCGCCACGCTGGATAGCATGATAGCCAGCGCACCCATATTGAATATCGATTTATTTAATACCCAGGCCCCGACTGGCGCACAAATCATCAGTGCGATCAATTCAAAACCAACGGCATGGCAGATGCGTTCACGTATTGTCTTCTTTTGCATAACTTTTCACTCATTATTCTGTTGCGCGGGTATAGCCCGCTTTCTCGCCTTCCCTCCGAAAAGGAGAGGGCTATGCTTATTTTCATCGTAATAAGTGATAGAATTAAATTAGTATCAATCGATAAAAACGATAGGTAGCAATGCGATATTCTCCAGAATCACTGATGGCCTTCATGGCCGCCGTTAACACGGGCTCATTTTCGGCTGCGGCCCGCCAGTTGCACAAAAGTCAATCCACGGTGAGTGCGGCTATCGCCAATCTGGAAACGGATTTAGGGCTGGTGCTCTTTGATCGTTCAGGACATCAACCGGTACTGACCCAAGCAGGCAGGAAAGTACTGACACATATACAAGCCATTCTTTCCGCCAGCGATATGCTGGATGAATTAGCGATCAGGCTATCCGATAACATTGAATCCCGATTGACCTTTGTGCTGTCTGATACCTGGAAAACCACCCATTACGAACCTGTCCTTCAAGATTTCGTCCAGCGCTTTCCCGATACCGAATTCGAATGTCTGATAGCAGAAGATGATGATGTGATTGATTTGCTGCAATCAGAACGTGCCCATGTGGGGCTTTTACGTGCGCAGGCGGATTACCCACCGGATATTGCGGCCTCCCGATTACAAGTAAAGACAGAAATGGCTGTATTTGTCGCGGCAACACATCCATTGGCCTCGAAGAAAAGGATTACCCGCAACCAGCTTGCGATGGTGCGTCAACTTTATCTGAATACTTATAAACGTAGCGATCGGTTACAGGCGGAAGGGATCGTTTGGTCGGCCCCTTCTTATTTAATGTTGTTGGAAATGGCTCAGCAGGGTTTTGGCTGGAGCATATTGCCGCGCTGGTTAGTTTCCCGCTACGACCATCAAATGCTGGTTGAACTGCCCGTGACCGGATGGCCCCAGCTTATCGAGGTCGATGTAGCCTGGTCTAAACTGCACCCTCCCGGCCCTGCGGGCTTATGGATGATCGATAACCTGCTGGCCCGGCAGGAAAATACGCTAAACTTTCCAAACTGAATCGTTCACATTTTAACACGGAGATACCATGGCATTTTCTTCGCAGTAACGGGAAGCGCTACTGACGGTAAAAGGTGTCGGAGCAACAATCATCGCTCGACTGGAACAAATGGGTTTTACTACACTAGCCCAGCTTAGCGAAGCTGACGCCAGCGACATTGTTGCTAACGCTGCCGTACTCACTGGCTCAACCTGTTGGAAGAATAGTCCCCAGGCGCGAGCGGCCATCAGCGCAGCGATTGCGTTAGCAAAATCACACCAAACGTAATGTGGTGAAATAAGTGGAACGGGAAGAGGAATATACCCGTCATACTTCAAGTTGTCAGTGCTTTGGCCATGCTCGCAACGTTGCAATTTCGTAGCCAGCACAAGCAGCGGTTCAAAAATGCATTGACGTTCTTTTCCCGCTACTGAAATTATTTCGAGTACGAGTCGCTCGCCATTGCTTATATTATTTTCGCCTTACACCTCTGTTTTAAAAAAATAACAGAATTAATTGAATGGTTATTATTTTTAAATAGCATTATTAATTTAATTATTTAACTTAATTAAGTTAAATAACATTCATCATGTTGATATATAAACCTATTTAATCACAATGCTTTTACTTTTTCTTATGCTAACAATAACACAAAGATAATCACGCTATTTATTGTCAATTATGTGATGTACCAAAGTGGTACCCCCTGCCATAAAACCATACTATTATAGTGGCTACATTTTAGATAATCAGGTGGTAGGGCAAAACGTTATTGTCTTGAGCATCACACATCTAGTTATTCTCGCGAGATAGATGTTCAGCCTGATACAAAAACCATTAATAGAAAATTTAATTACACAAGATACCAACCTACTTATAATACGAACGCGGGTGAGAAAATATGTCGAATAAACCCTTTCATTACCAAGAGCCTTTTCCTTTGGGAGAAGACAAGACTGAATATCGTCTACTAAGCAGTGATTTCGTTTCTGTAACACAATTTGAAGGCAAAGATATTCTCAAAATTGAACCGGAGGCCCTTACCCTCCTGTCACAACAAGCCTTCCATGATGCATCCTTTATGCTTCGCCCAGCCCACCAACAGCAAGTCGCCGACATTCTCCACGATCCACAAGCCAGCGAAAACGACAAATATGTCGCCCTGCAATTTCTGCGCAATTCTGAAATTGCCGCTAAAGGCATTCTGCCAACGTGTCAGGATACCGGTACCGCACTCATCGTTGGTAAAAAAGGCCAGCGTGTCTGGACTGACAGCAATGATGCCGAAGCCCTGTCTCGCGGCGTATATAACACCTTTATCGAAGATAACCTGCGCTATTCGCAGAATGCCGCGCTGGATATGTATAAAGAGGTGAATACCGGCACGAACCTGCCGGCCCAGATCGATCTCTACAGTACCGAAGGCGAGGATTATAAATTCCTGTTCGTCACCAAAGGTGGCGGTTCAGCGAACAAAACCTACCTGTATCAGGAAACCAAAGCGCTGCTGACGCCAGGAAAACTGAAAAGCTTCCTGATCGAAAAAATGCGCTCACTGGGAACAGCGGCTTGTCCTCCGTACCACATCGCCTTCGTGATCGGCGGAACCTCGGCAGAAGCCACGCTCAAAACCGTGAAACTGGCCTCGACCAAATACTATGACGCGCTGCCAACCGAAGGAAATGAACACGGTCAGGCCTTCCGTGATGTCGCGCTGGAACAGGAAATTCTGGAAGCCGCTCGCGATCTGGGGCTAGGTGCGCAATTTGGCGGCAAGTATTTTGCTCACGATGTACGCATTATCCGTCTGCCGCGCCACGGCGCGTCCTGCCCTGTCGGCATGGGGGTTTCCTGCTCGGCTGACCGTAATATCAAAGGTAAAATTAACCGCAAAGGCGTCTGGCTGGAACAGCTAGAACAAAATCCGGGTAAATATATTCCTGAACATTTACGCGAAGCGGGAGAAGGCGATGCGGTTAAGATTGACCTGAACCGTCCGATGGCCGAGATTCTGAAAACGTTGTCTCAGTACCCGGTATTAACGCGTCTCTCTTTGACCGGTACCATCATCGTGGGTCGTGACATTGCCCATGCCAAACTGAAAGAACGACTGGATAACGGTGAAGGACTGCCGCAGTACATCAAAGATCATCCGATTTATTACGCCGGCCCGGCAAAAACGCCAGCAGGCTATGCTTCTGGCTCATTAGGCCCGACAACGGCTGGTCGTATGGATTCTTACGTCGATTTGCTGCAATCCAATGGCGGTAGCATGATCATGTTAGCCAAGGGCAATCGTAGTCAGCAGGTAACGGATGCCTGTAAGAAACACGGCGGTTTCTATCTGGGCAGTATCGGCGGTCCGGCAGCTATTCTGGCGCAAAACAGCATCAAGAGCCTGACCTGTCTGGAATATCCGGAACTAGGTATGGAAGCCATCTGGAAAATCGAAGTTGAAGACTTCCCTGCCTTTATTCTGGTTGATGACAAAGGGAATGATTTCCTTCAGGTTATTCAAAACACTAAATGCACAAAATGTGCATAACACGTTACTGACAAGCCTGCCTAAACTCCCCCATCTGGGGGAGTTATTTATTTCAGTCCCAATCGTTTCGCCAGACGATGCAAATTCCCACTATCCATCTCCAATGCTCTTGCGCATGAAGACCAGTTACCTTGATATCTCACCAAAGCCTGTTGAATTATCTGACGTTGATATGCATCAGTTGCTGCTCGCAACCCACCGCTAACCCCATAAGATGGAGCGGATTCAGTCACCAATGAATCAATCGTAGGACGAACGGATTGAGTGGGCATATCGAGGTTGAAATGTTCTGATCGTAATAAAATCTCCCCCGTTTCTTGCCCCGCCCGAGCCAACACGGTGGCACGATAAATAGCATGTTCCAGTTCTCGCACATTACCAGGCCAGTCATACTGTTCCAGCAACGCTATCGCTTCTTTCGTCAACGCCAGACGATTCAACGCCAACTGAGCACGGCTGCGTTCACAGAAGAACCCAACCAACAATGCAATATCCTGACGACGTTCGCGCAATGGCGGAACAGAAAGCGGGAAAACACTTAAACGATGAAAGAGATCGGCACGAAAAGCGCCATCCAACACGGCCTGTCGTAGATCGCGGTTGGTCGCCGCCAACACTCTGACATCCACTTTTAGGCTACTGTCGTCACCGACTCGCTGCAAATCACCGTACTGCAATACACGCAGCAACTTTGCCTGTAGCGTCAGTGACAATTCGCCAATCTCATCAAGGAACAACGTACCGTTATCAGCCATTTCAAACTTGCCAGTACGATGATGGATCGCACCAGTAAACGCGCCTTTGACATGCCCAAACAGCTCGCTTTCCGCGACAGACTCCGGCAATGCCGCACAGTTTAGGTAAACCAGTGGATGACCCGCACGGCTGGAACCTCGGTGCAATGCCCGAGCCACCAGCTCTTTTCCCACACCGGTCTCTCCCATAATCAGCACATTCAGATCGGAGCCTGCGACAATATCCACTTCCTTCTTCAACCGTTGCATCGGTTCAGATAAGCCGATAATTTCGTCAACCGTTTCGGTTGTTGCCACACTATCACCACGCACTGGCGCAGGTAATTGGCGTTCCAGACGCTCCATTAATAGCGCATTGCTAAGCGCTGCCGCCGCCATCGCCCCGACCAATCGCAATTCTTCATCACTGAAATGATCAAACTGGAACGGGTCCATACCATCGACGGTCAAAGCACCGATAAGGTTTTGATTGGCAAACAACGGCAGGCCGACGCAGGCATGCACTTTGAGTTCTTCCTGACTTGGGATAAGTCCATCATAAGGATCGGGAAGCTGGCTATCCGCTGGAAAGCGCACCACATCCCCCGCGCGTGCAATAGCCTCCAGTCGGGGATGCTCCGATAGCAGGAAGCGACGTCCCAATACATCGGATGCCAATCCATCGATTGCCAGCGGGCGAAATAACTGGTTCTCATAACGCAACAGCGCCGACGCATCGCAACGCAGCAATTGCCGCAAGCTGTTGATCAACTGCTGAAAACGGTCCTGATTAGAGATCCCCATTTGTAATTCTATGGCGATCTGCGCCAGTGCGTTGATGGATAACGTCATGTTGTGTCCTAATGACAGAGTCTGTGTCATTAAGACATTACTCAAACAGTGTCATTTTAACAATAGGTAATTTTAATATTATTTAAAATCAATAAGATAATAATTGGCACAGTTTCTGCAATCTCTACAGCATATTTGATTAAACATGATTGAGGTTTCAGAATATGGCGATTCACGTTAAGAACAATATTCACTGGGTAGGTCAGCGCGATTGGGAAGTTCGGGATTTTCACGGCACAGAATACAAGACCCTAAAAGGGAGCAGCTATAACAGTTACCTGATCCGCGAAGAGAAGACCGTACTGATTGATACCGTCGATCATAAATTCAGCCGAGAGTTTGTTCAGAATCTGATGGCGGAAGTCGATCTAAATAGTATTGATTATATCGTGATCAATCACGCAGAAGAGGATCACGCTGGCGCACTGAGTGAATTGATGGCTCGCATTCCCAATACGCCGATCTATTGTACTCACAACGCCATTGACTCCATCACCGGTCACCACCATCACCCGGAATGGAACTTCCGCACGGTGAAAACGGGCGACACTCTCGACATCGGTAACGGCAAACAGCTGATTTTTATCGAAACCCCCATGTTGCACTGGCCAGACAGCATGATGACCTATATGACAGAAGACGCCGTTTTATTCAGCAATGACGCCTTTGGTCAACATTACTGCGATGAACACTTGTTTAATGACGAAGTAGATCAAACCGAACTGTTTGAGCAATGTCAGCGTTATTTTGCCAATATTCTGACGCCATTCAGTCGTCTGGTAACGGCCAAAATTCATGAAGTGCTGGGGTTTAATCTACCGCTTTCTATGGTCGCGACGTCCCATGGCGTCGTCTGGCGTGACGATCCCGCGCAAATTATTCACCTGTACCTGAAATGGGCCGACAGCTACCAGGAAGACCGTATCACATTGTTCTACGATACGATGTCCAACAATACCCGTATGATGGCCGATGCCATCGCACAGGGGATTAACGATGTCGATCCTGCCGTCGCGGTGAAGATCTACAACGTTTCTCGCCATGATAAAAATGAAATTCTGACACAGGTGTTCCGTTCCAAAGGCGTACTGGTTGGCTCATCCACCATGAATAACGTGATGATGCCGAAAGTGGCGGCCATGCTGGAAGAAATCACCGGATTACGTTTCCAAAATAAAAAAGCTTCCGCATTCGGCAGCTATGGTTGGAATGGCGGCGCTGTCGATCGCATACAGACTCGACTGATGGATGCGGGTTTTGAGACCACGCTGGCGCTAAAAACCAAATGGCGTCCAGATGGCTCGGCACTGGCGATTTGCCGTGAACACGGTCGTGAAATTGCTCGCCAATGGGCACTGCATCCGTTGAATGAGGCCCCCACTCGTCATCGTCAGGCTGCGACCGCGTCCACACAGCAGAGCGTGTCTGTCTCTCCGGTGGTTCAGACATCCCTCGAACCTGTATCCACAACAACAGAAACCGCCTGTGGATGCAGTGAAGTGGCAGCACCACAACAGAATGAAGGCACCTGTATGCAATGCAGCGTTTGCCAGTGGATTTACGATCCGGCTATCGGCGAACCGATGCAGGACGTCGCGCCCAATACCCCTTGGGAACAAGTACCAGACACGTTTCTCTGCCCTGAATGTGGCTTAGGGAAAGACGTGTTCAACCCGGTGAAATGAGGCGGCAACCATGAAAGATATCGTCATTATTGGTGCAGGATTCGCGGCTCGCCAACTTATCAGACAGTTGCGTAAGCTTGATGCGCACTGTCCGATCAAACTGATCACCGCCGATAGTGGCGATGACTATAACAAGCCGGATTTAAGCCATGTCATGAGCATGCAACAACGCGCTGACGATCTGACCAGAATGAGCGCCGCCGCGTTTGCGGAAGAGAATCGGATAACGCTACTGGCAAATACCTGCGTGACATCAGTTAATCGTTCTGCCCGACAGGTGCTGTGTGGCGCACAGCACCACGACTACCATAAGTTGGTTTTCGCGACAGGTGCCAGTGCCAGCATTCCGCCCATTCCCGGTCATGAATTAATGCTGACGCTTAATAGCCAGCAAGAATATCGGGACAATGAAAACCGGTTACAACAGGCTAATCGGGTGTTATTGCTAGGTGCTGGACTTATCGGCACCGAGCTGGCGATGGATTTTAGCCGCGCGGGTAAACAAGTGACATTGGTCGATTGTGCCAGCAGTATTTTGCCCACATTGATGCCACCAGAAGTTAGCGCTCGCTTGCAATACACGCTGACACAGCAAGGTATTTCACTGATGCTGAATACGTCATTACAGCAGCTTGAGCGTACTACCACGGGTGTACAGGCAACGTTTTCAGATAACCGTAGAATAAACATCGACGAAGTGATTTCTGCTGTCGGTTTACGAGCCAATACCCAGCTTGCCAGCGCGGCGGGAATAAACGTGCAAAAAGGTATCCAAACCGATGCGCAGCTATGCACCTCCGCTCCTCACATCTATGCATTAGGCGATTGCGCAGAAATAAATGGGAGATTGCTGCCTTTTCTTCAACCGATTCAACTCAGCGCGCTAACGCTCGCAAAAAACCTGCTTGGCGCCTCCGATAGTCTGACACTACCGCCGATGCTGGTTAAAATCAAAACGCCATTATTTCCTTTACAATTAGCGGGCAATACCCTGCTTGAAGGGCTACGCTGGCAACAGGAGTGGGATGAGCAAGGCATGGTTGCCCGAGCACTAGACGATCGGCAGAGATTACGGGCATTTGTGGTCGGTGGCGACCGCATGAAAGAGGCTTTTCCGTTACTCAGGCAGTTATAAAAATCGGGTTAAATGACTTGATCATTAAATAATGCATTTTAAATACACTTTTACTAGTCAGCCTGAACAACGATTTATAGAATACGAACATGACGTTTCCAGACCGAGGTGAAGATGCACGATCTCATTTGTTATAAAAAGATGCCGCAGTGGAATAGCCAAACATTACCCGCTGCGTTTCAAGAAAAACACAACACGGCTGAAGGCACCTGGGCCAAATTGACCGTACTGCGCGGTGAAATGACTTTTGCAATGCTGAGCGAAGAAGGCGACGTTCAGGAGACATTCTATTTTTCGGAGCAAAATCAGCCTCCCTTTGTCGCACCGCAGGCATGGCACCGTATTGTCTCTTTTTCTGACGATATCGAGTGTCAGTTAAGCTTTTTCTGTAAACCAGAGGATTTTTACCACAAAAAATACGGGTTAACGCGTACACATTCCGAAGTCATTGAGGCAATGCAGCATATCAATCCCGGTAAAACGCTGGATTTAGGTTGTGGTGGCGGACGTAATTCACTATATCTCAACCTGCGGGGGTTTGACGTTACAGCCTGTGATAAGAATGAACAGAGTATCGCCTCGCTGAATGACATCATTAGCAGTGAAGCCCTCACGAGGATTCGTGCGGGTGTCTATAATATCAATTTGGCTGAGATCAAAGAGCAATACGATTTCATTCTCTCAACCGTGGTGCTGATGTTTCTGGAGCGCGAACGCATCCCACATATTATTAAAAATATGCAGGAACGCACAAACAGCGGCGGTTACAACCTGATTATCGCGGCGATGTCGACCGAGGATTATCCATGCCCGATGCCGTTCTCTTTCACATTCAAAGAGAATGAACTGAAAAACTACTATGACGGTTGGGAAATTCTTAAATACAACGAAGATATCGGTCAGTTACATAAAACGGATGTTAACGGTAACCGTATTAAACTGCGCTTCGCCACGATGTTGGCGAGGAAAAAATAGAAACGCCATAACACGACAAAGGGGCGAAATATTCGCCCCTTTTTTCACGTCAGGAAAAACGCATCAAGCGGTTTTGTGTTCCGCTGCCCGACGATAAGCCACCAAATCCTCGATGGTCAACACGGTCATATTGTGTTGTCTGGCGAACGCCACCACTTCTGGTGCATGGGCCATAGAGCCATCATCGTTCGTCAATTCACACAATACACCCGCTGGTTTTAATCCTGCCAGCGTAGCCAGATCAACCGAAGCTTCAGTATGTCCGCCACGAGTTAACACGCCGCCAGGACGCGCACGTAGTGGGAAAACGTGCCCCGGATGATTCAGATCGCTCGGACGCGCGTCATCCGCAATCGCCGCACGGATCGTTGTAATACGATCGGCCGCAGAAACCCCCGTCGTTACGCCTTCTACCGCTTCAATGGAAATCGTAAAACCCGTCTGATAAGGGCTGGAGTTATGCTCTACCATCATGGGGAGCTCAAGTTGCTGGCGGCGTTCTTCGGTCAGACACAGACAAACAATGCCGCTACCATGGCGAATCGTCAGCGCCATTTGTTCCACGGTCATATTTTCGGCCGCAAAAATCAGGTCACCCTCATTTTCACGATCTTCGTCGTCCAACACTAATACACCACGACCTTGACGCAATGCGTCAAGCGCACGTTCGACACGTTCTGTAGGATTGCCAAATTCAGAAAGTAATGTCTGATTCATGGTAAAAAAACCTCAATGTATTTATGGATTACCAGAATCAGGGCGAGCTTGAGGAGTAACCATTACCACTGGTTGCATAGTAATAGTTAACAAAAATAACGCGAGCGGGCATTCATACCCGACAGATACCGTTACTCTCTCCCATCCGGACTTTAACCGTCGGCCCCGGAATTACACCGGATCTGCTGACCTCATGTTGAAATACCGTTTACCAGCAAATCAGACAATGAGCGCTCGCGGGCTTCCAATCCATATACGTGCGTACAACAACGTATACAACTGGTTTACCGCCGGTGGGGAATTACACCCCGCCCTGAGAATAAGCGAGGTAACTATAGCGCTAATGAAGTAGCAGAGCAATTGATTAGGAACAGGAAATGTGACGGTAAAACGACAATGCGATACAGCACAAAAATGATGTTTTAGTTTATCCAACACTCGACTAGCATTACACTTACCAACATGATCATCTGACATAACATTTCAGGAAAACGCCATGATTGACCCGAAGAAAATTGAGCAAATTGCCCGCCAAGTGCATGAGTCCATGCCAAAAGGTATCCGGGAATTGGGCGATGATATGGAGAAAAAAATCCGACAGGTGCTACAGGCCCAATTTACCCGGTTGGATCTCGTCAATCGCGAAGAGTTCGATATTCAAACTCAGGTATTGCTGCGCACTCGCGAAAAAATCGCTCAGTTGGAACAACGGTTGGGTGAACTAGAGGACAAATTGTCAGCCACCGCAGAAAAAAAGGCCGTTACACCGGATAACGACTAGCCGTGATTAAACGGTGCCACCATCTGGGATGGTACCGTTTAATAAAATACTAATGGGAGAGCAGTTCGGTTTTTCTGCGAGGCAAAAACGCCCACAACAGCGCCAACATCATCAACGCATACAGCGATTTCCAACCAATCATCACGAGCAGCCCACAGCACAACACGCAGCCTATTGAAGCCATGATTTTGGCTTGCCCTTTCAGTAAACGCCAACCCGCCAGCATACACAGCAGATAAACCAGCACAAAAATACCATTGGCATACACAATCAATGTCTCTAACGGTAGTCTCAACCAATAAATCAGCAGACTGCAAATCAGGCAACAGACCACCACAATCGATAAGGCATTCACCGGTGCCTGTCCAGCTGATAATTTCGCCAACGCACTCCCTTCCGGTGCCTGTGACCACACCAGTCGGGCAAAACCATGGGTATAGATATTTACGCTGGCGAAACAGGCCAGATAACCGACCATGCAGGCAATCCACAGTGCATGTTCACCAAACAACTGCACGACAACTCCCGGCAAAGAGGCCGTTGCCGCCATGCCCTCGCCATAGGCGTTAAAACGTAACACCGCGACGGTACAGCCCCAGTAAACTGCGCCAGCCATTAACATGCCAATCAGCAAAGCACGAGGAAAATCACGCTCCGGTGTCCGAAACTCCGTCGCCATATGGGCAAACGCTTCCAACCCGACAAAACACCAAAACATCACCGCTAATGCGCTAAAGGTATTCGACCATGACAGTTCGCTGATCGTCGGCCACGGAATATCCGCCGGTGCAATATCACCTTGCCACCAGATAGCGACCACCAGACCGACAACTAACAATGCAATCACAATTTGGATATTGGCACTCGACCCCGCGCTGCGTAACCCAAGCACCCAAATGCCCCCCAGCGTCAGAAGTTGAACCATCAGCAACCCCAGTTCACCCCAACCTAATGCCGCCTGCCAGAAACCTGCGGCGATTTGTAATGCGGCTGGCAACCCCAATGGGATAACAGAGAGGAACAACCAACTGGTCACACGAGCAAGCCGCGGGCCAAACGCCATATGAACAAAATGCGCGGCACCACCCGCATTAGGAAAATGTTGGCCTAATGCAGCAAACCCAATCGCGATAGGAAAAACAAACAGGATAAGTAACGGCCATGCCCACAAACTATCTTGCTGAGCCAGTTGAGCTGCCAAAGCCGGTACGGCAAATACGCCAGTGCCCAGTAATGATGTGGAAAGCAGCCCTATCCCTTGAATCACCCCAAGTTCCTGCTTTAATCCTTGCGCCTTACTCACCGATACTCACCTTAGTTTTGTTGTCCCCAAACGGACATTGTTTCTCGTCACCGCTTGATGCAGCAACGCTCGATTCACATCAGGGCATAACACAATTAAAAAAAAACCTCCGCGATTGGAGGCTTTCATTTATAGCTTCACCCTAATCTATCAGAGATTGGCTTTCAGTACATCGCGGATACGCGCTTTGTACGATTCAACTTTCTGTGGCGTCATCATCCGGCGTTCATCATCCAACACGACACCACCGACATCATCTGCGATGCGCTGCGCCGATTGCAGCATTAACTTAAAGTTTTGGCTGGCATCACCATAAGAGGGCACCATCATGAAGATGGAAACGCCTGGCGTGGAAAACTCAGACATATCATCGGGATCAAATGATCCCGGTTTAACCATATTCGCCAAACTGAACAGTACAGGGCCAGCGCCGGCCGGATTAACATGACGATGGAAAATGTTCATTTCGCCAAACTGGAAACCAGCCTGTAACACGCTTTGCAGCAGGAGTTCACCGCCAATAATACCACCGTGATGCGCCGCAACATGTAACACCAAAACCGCTTCTTTTGGTTGCACATGCTCGACAGGCTGTTCTTCCGTCGGTGAGGCTTCAACCACTGGCTGGGTGTGCGTTGCCGTCACGTCTTCATGCGGACGCTGAACGTCAGCAGGCGACGCGTCATTTGAGAAAATAGCAGGCTCCGCCCGTGACGCCACAGAAGGCGTTATCGACTCAGTTCGAACCTGAGGCGATGGTGCCTCATCCGGGGCAACCTCCCCCAACAAAGGGTCGTAGGGAGACGATGGCTGCAAGGACTGTTCGCTGAATGGAGAACGCGCTTCGGTACGGGAAGGCTCTTTGACATCATAGGCACCGAAAGAAGGCTCATCTTGCGAACGCGCATTTCTGACACGCACTTCACCCACGCCTTCATCAAGTTCTTCAAGCGGGGTTTCATCACGTGCTTTCTTTAGACGCTTAACCGGACGATCGCGAAAAAGGGACGAGCGCTCTTTACGACTCGTCCACAAGCCGTGCAGTAATAGCGCTATTATAGCGATCGCGCCAACAACGATTAATATCAGACGCAAATCCTGCATCATTGCTATCCCAGTTGTTCCAATACATTGCCGACACGGCAAATACTTATATCACTAACTCTATTTGCCTACGTACACAAGTGCAAGTCTGTGCGGTACATTCTGACAATAAAGATAGATACAACGCACTTTTTTGCTGTTTTTTCATCCAAATGCGGGCTGGTCAGCATAAAATCATCCCGATATGATGCATTCATCAACAAACGACTGAGAATAATCACAACATGCCTTATCCAAATTCCAAACAGACATCGCGCAGTGGAATACACTATTTTATCGAAGGATGGCGTCTGATTTCGCTACCGGGCATCCGGCGTTTCGTCATCCTACCATTACTGGTAAACATCGTGCTGATGGGTGGTGCCTTCTGGTGGTTATTCGTACGCCTCAATGACTGGATACCACAATTGATGTCTCATATTCCCAGTTGGCTTCAGTGGATGAGTTACCTTGTCTGGCCGCTGGTTGTATTATCGATCCTGCTGGTGTTCAGCTACCTGTTCAGTACGATTGCCAATTTTATTGCCGCGCCGTTTAACGGCCTATTAGCGGAACAATTAGAAGCTCGCCTAACCGGGCAAGCATTACCCGACAGCGGCATTCTCGGCATCGCTAAAGATATCCCACGGATCATGAAGCGTGAAATTCAGAAGCTGGCTTACTACCTACCACGCGCAGCCTTACTGCTTATTTTGTATTTCATTCCCGGCGTTGGACAAACCATTGCACCAGTCCTCTGGTTCCTGTTTAGCGCCTGGATGCTGTCGATCCAATACTGTGATTACCCTTTTGATAACCACAAGGTTAGCTTTCCTGCTATGCGTCAGGCGTTAAGACAGCATAAAATCGCTAATATGCAGTTTGGGGCACTGATTAGCCTATTTACCCTGGTTCCTTTCCTTAATCTGGTGATCATGCCTGTCGCCGTATGCGGAGCAACGGCGCTATGGGTGGAACGCTACCGGACATTATCGGCAATACAGCCCCAACAAAAGTGAGGGCTGGCACACTACGTGCCAGCTTGCTTACTGTAATGAAAAGATATTTCTTAAGAACATAACGATATAGCAATTCTTTACTTCACTGACGGCTGCGAACGAGTATTCTCTCTATGTTCGCAAAAATTTCATACAGTTATAAGGACAGGCTATGAGCAAGATCTACGAAGACAACTCTTTTACAATCGGCCATACGCCGCTGGTTCGTTTGAACCGTATCGGCAACGGACGCATTCTGGCCAAGGTTGAGTCCCGCAATCCTAGTTTTAGTGTCAAATGCCGTATCGGTTCCAATTTGATTTGGGATGCAGAAAAACGCGGTGTATTAAAACCAGGAATTGAGCTGGTTGAGCCAACCAGCGGTAACACCGGCATTGCACTCGCCTATGTCGCTGCGGCACGCGGTTACAAACTGACGCTGACTATGCCGGAAACCATGAGTATTGAGCGTCGTAAGTTGTTGAAAGCGCTTGGTGCAAAACTGGTTCTGACAGAAGGTGCCAAAGGCATGAAAGGTGCCATTGCCAAAGCGGAAGAGATTGTCGCCAGCGATCCAGAGCATTTCCTGCTGCTCCAGCAGTTCAGCAACCCGGCTAACCCGGAAATCCATGAAAAGACCACTGGCCCGGAAATCTGGGAAGACACTGACGGTGCCGTTGATGTGTTCATTTCAGGTGTCGGTACCGGCGGTACATTGACCGGCGTTAGCCGTTATATCAAAAACACCAAAGGCAAAGCGATCACCAGCGTCGCCGTCGAACCCGCTGATTCTCCTGTCATCACTCAGGCACTGGCTGGTGAAGAGCTCAAACCGGGCCCGCATAAGATCCAAGGTATCGGTGCTGGTTTCATCCCCGGCAACCTGGATCTCAAGCTGATTGACCGCGTAGAGAAAATCACTAACGAAGAAGCGATCAGCACAGCACGTCGTCTGATGGAAGAAGAAGGCATTCTGGCAGGTATTTCTTCTGGTGCAGCCGTTGCTGCGGCACTTAATCTTCTGAAAGATGCTGAATTTAAAGATAAAACCATCGTGGTTATCTTGCCATCATCTGGCGAACGCTACCTGAGCACCGCGCTTTTCGCTGACCTCTTCACCGAGCAGGAATTGCAGCAGTAATCATTTTTTTATCTGCGTCACAAAAAAGTAATTATTTTGTTAAAAAAGCACCTTTTTAGGTGCTTTTTTGTGGCGTAGTTCAAACTTTGTAATACATGAAGATTGCTTTTCTGATGCAGGTTTAGTATTTAACCGAACAATTATTTTGATGCGTAAAATTAATATCCATCAAACCATCACGTCCTATCGTTCATTGATCCCACGTTGACGCACGGTGAGTCACTCACTGTTTTTCGAGTTGGATTCCAACAATGGCGCGAGAACATCGTGATATTTGATGATATTTTATTCTGGAAACGCGGTTCATCGTTTCCTTGCCGCATCCCGGCCTGGCCCTGTAACATAAATCAGGTGCTAACCAAACAGGCTAAAGTTCAGTGGATAAACTAAACTTTAGTTCCACAACATTAATTTAATCCATAAGTTGGGGAAAACAGAATGTTCCAGCAAGAAGTCACTATTACCGCACCGAATGGCCTGCACACTCGTCCCGCTGCCCAGTTTGTTAAAGAAGCCAAAGGGTTTGCTTCAGAAATCACTGTCACGTCCAACGGCAAAAGCGCCAGTGCCAAGAGCCTGTTTAAACTACAGACTCTCGGCTTAACGCAGGGAACTGTCGTTACCATTGCTGCGGAAGGTGAAGATGAACAAAAAGCAGTGGAACATCTGGTTAAGCTGATGGCAGAGCTTGAGTAACAGGCAAGCCTTTTAAGTAAACATCAGAATTGAGTAAGGTAGGGTTATGATTTCAGGCATATTAGTATCACCGGGCATTGCTTTTGGTAAGGCGTTGTTACTGAAAGAAGATGAGATAATCATCAGCCGGAAAAAAATCTCTGCAGACCAGGTAGAGCAGGAAGTTGAGCGTTTCCTTACTGGCCGGGCGAAAGCATCCAAACAACTGGAAGCGATCAAAACCAAGGCTGGCGCCACACTGGGTGCAGAAAAAGAAGCCATCTTCGAAGGCCACATCATGTTGCTGGAAGATGAAGAGTTTGAGCAGGAAATCATAACCCTGATTAAGGATGAACACGCTTCAGCGGATGCTGCCGCATTTTCAGTGATTGAGAATCAGGCGAAAGCACTGGAAGAACTGGACGATGAGTATCTGAAAGAACGTGCAGCAGACATGCGCGATATCGGCAAACGTCTGCTAAAAAACATTCTGAACATGAACATTGTCGATCTGGGCGATATTCAAGATGAGGCGATTCTGGTCGCAACCGATCTGACGCCATCTGAAACCGCACAGTTGAATCTGGATAAAGTATTAGGTTTCATCACCGATCTCGGTGGTCGCACCTCTCATACTTCCATTATGGCCCGTTCATTGGAACTTCCCGCCATCGTGGGAACCACTGACGTCACCAAGCAGGTTAAAAACGGTGACTATCTGATTCTGGATGCCGTTAACAACAAGATTTATCAAAATCCGGCACCAGAAATCATTGAAGAACTCAAATTGGTTCAGCAGCAGTACCATTCTGAAAAATACGAACTTGCCAAACTGAAGGACTTACCGGCTATCACGCTGGACGGTCATCAGGTTGAAGTCTGCGCCAATATTGGTACGGTACGCGATGTCGTCGGTGCTGAGCGTAACGGTGCTGAAGGTGTCGGTCTGTACCGCACCGAGTTCCTGTTTATGGATCGTGATTCACTGCCTACCGAGGAAGAACAGTTCCAGGCTTACAAGGCCGTTGCTGAGGCGGTAGGCGCACAGGCCGTCATCGTGCGCACCATGGATATTGGTGGTGACAAAGATCTGCCCTATATGGATCTTCCGAAAGAAGAGAACCCCTTCCTTGGCTGGCGTGCCATTCGTATTTGTCTGGATCGTAAAGAGATCCTCCATGCACAACTGCGCGCCATCCTGCGCGCCTCCAGCTTTGGCAAATTACGAATCATGTTCCCGATGATCATTTCCGTAGAGGAAGTTCGTGAGCTCAAAGCTGAACTGGAAATGCTGAAGGCGCAATTAAGAGCAGAAAACAAATCTTTTGATGAGACCATCGAAGTCGGTGTAATGGTTGAAACGCCTGCGGCGGCTGCCATTGCCCACCACTTAGCGAAAGAAGTCGACTTTTTTAGTATTGGGACAAATGACTTAACCCAGTATACTCTGGCAGTTGATCGCGGCAATGAGCTGATTTCTCACCTCTATAACCCGATGTCTCCAGCAGTCCTCACCCTGATAAAACAGGTGATTGACGCCTCCCATGCCGCAGGTAAGTGGACGGGGATGTGTGGTGAGCTCGCTGGTGATGAACGTGCTACACTACTGTTATTGGGAATGGGTCTGGACGAATTCAGCATGAGTGCGATCTCTATCCCGAGCATCAAAAAAATTATCCGTAATGCTAATTACGAAGATGCGAAGGCGCTGGCGGAACAGGCTCTAGCCCAACCGACAGCACAAGAGTTGAGCAACTTAGTGAGCCGTTTCATCGAAGAAAAAACGCTCTGCTAATTCCGCTCTACCCGATAGATCTCAAGATACTGCCTGATAGTAAACGAACGCTCTGGCACTTAGCGCACAAGTGACCAGAGTGAGAAAGAAGCAATATGTGGTTGTAGCTTGAAGGATAAAGGGTAACGCTGGCCCAATATTAATGCTTAGGAGAAAATCATGGGTTTGTTCGATAAATTGAAATCTCTGGTTTCTGATGACAAGAAAGACACCGGCAGCATTGAAATCATTGCTCCGTTGTCCGGCGAAATCGTCAATATTGAAGATGTTCCTGATGTCGTGTTTGCTGAGAAAATCGTCGGTGACGGCATCGCCATTAAGCCAACCGGGAACAGAATTGTTGCTCCGGTCGATGGCACCATTGGTAAGATTTTTGAAACTAACCATGCTTTCTCTATCGAGTCAGATAGCGGTATTGAGCTGTTCGTTCACTTTGGTATTGATACCGTTGAATTAAAAGGCGAAGGGTTTAAGCGTATCGCAGAAGAAGGCCAGCGGGTCAAAAAAGGCGATCTGGTCATTGAATTTGATCTGGCGCTGCTGGAAGAAAAAGCCAAATCAACCCTGACACCGGTTGTTATTTCTAATATGGATGAAATCAAAGAACTGACGAAGCTAAGCGGCACCGTCGTTGTTGGTGAAACTCCGGTTATCCGTATCAAGAAATAAGTTTTCTCCTCCACCCTATCGGTGGCTGATAAGCTGCAAACGGCATCATAAAAGGTGCCGTTTTCGTATTTAGCCCCGACTCACCATCCTGAAATCCGCCAGTCAAAAATAGCTTATTGAACACGAAAACGCGGTATACGCAGACGAATGCTTAATCCACCCTGTTCGCCGTTTTCAGCCTCAATATTCCCGCCATGAGCCAGTACAACTTTACGAGCAATCGCCAACCCCAAACCATAGCCTTTACCAGAAAGCGGTGATTCAATACGAATAAAAGGATCGAAAATACTGGATAACTTACTTTTCTCAACGCCAGGCCCTTGATCGGAAACTCGAATCATCCAATCATGCTCCTCTCCCGTCAACGCGACACAAACCTGCTGAGCACAGTCGGAAAATCGCAACGCATTGCGCACGATGTTGTCCACGGCACGACGCATCAATTCCGCGTTACCTTTGACGGTATAATCATCCTTATCATCAGCTTGCAACAGAATCTCTACGCCAGGCACCTGGGCCTCATAGCGAGCATCATTCACCACTGCGCTGACCAACCCCAACAAATCGAAATACTCTTCTTCAACGCCAGTATTCTGCGTTCGCGACAATGTCAGCAATTCACCGATCATTTTATCCATGCGGGCCGATTCACGTTCGATGCGTAAAAGTGAATTCTCCGTGTTGTCCCTATTTTGACGAGCCAATCCGATCGCCAGTTGTAACCTCGCTAACGGCGAACGCAATTCATGTGAGACATCGTGCAATAGCTGTTCACGAGCGCTAACTAAAACGTCTAGTCTCTCAACCATGGCATCAAAATCCCGCGCCACAGCGCTAATTTCATCATGCCTTCCACGCATTAATGGAAACAGCCTGACCGCTAGATCGCCCTGTGCCACACGCCCAAACCCCATACGCAACCGACGCAATGGCCGGGTCAAATTCCAGGCCAATAACCCGCTGAAAAGTAGCCCGCCGATCCCCGCAACCAAAATTAACGGCGCAGGAATATTGAGAATCTCCACAGGACGCGGAGGACGAAATTCACTACGCAATCGCTCTACATCATATCGAATCTGATACCACTCACCGTCTGGCCCACGTAGTCGTTCAACGATATCGTCAAAGACATCTTTAACAGGCGGTTCACGGTTTGCCCCAAAGAAACCGGGAGGCGGCGTGGGTAATGTAGACTTCCCGCCCTCAACCTCGGGCAATGGTGACATCGTGACCGAAATATAATGTCGCTCATGCTCTGGCAAAAGCGATATCACCTCGCTGACCTCGGCCAACCCGCCATGCTGTAACGCCGTCGCGACCATCTCGGTCTGCATACTGGCAATGCGTCTCACCGCGACATCTTCCAGCGGTTTATGGTTTTCGCCGTAAAAAGAAAATGCCAGCCACAGCAGTTGTGAAATAACGATAAACGTCAGCCAGAACCCTAATAATATTTTCCAGAAAAGCCGTCCACGTATCATTATCGAATCCGATATCCCACACTGCGTACCGTTTCAATGAGCATATGGTTGCCCTCCAACGCCCCCAGTTTCTGACGGATGTTACTGATATGCACATCGACGCTACGGTCGTAAGCCTCACGACGACGTCCCAGACATTTCTCTGAAAGTTCGTCCTTTGATACCACGCGATCGGGCGAACGCAGCAGCAACTCCAACAAATTAAATTCAGAAGCCGTCAAATCAAAAACATTGCCACGCCACTCGCTAACACGCGTTGCCGGATTAAGCACCAGATCCCCAGAGATGGCCAGACCTTCCTCCCTCTTTTTAGCCGGTTGATCGTCATAACGGCGCAACACCGCCCTCAATCTCGCCACCAATTCACGCGGATAACAGGGCTTTGGCATGTAATCATCCGCGCCCATTTCCAGACCAATCACGCGATCAATATTGTCGCCCTTCGCCGTCAGCATAATAACGGGCAATTGCTGGCTTTTTCTGATTTGCCGCAGCACATCGATGCCACTCATATCCGGCAACATGACATCAAGGATAATCGCGGTGTACTCTCCTGACATTGCCCCTTCAATCCCTTCTTTGCCGGTCACAACTCTTGATGTCGCAAACCCTTCCGCATTCAGGTATTCACCCAGCATATTCCCCAGTTCTACGTCATCATCGACCAGTAAGATTCTCATATCCTGTCCCCATTCACGGATGTATCGTGTATTCTCAGGCCTGGAATAAATCTTCGCAGCCAGATTTACCGAATCCTTACTCTTTCTTTTAATAAAGATGACCGATTCTTATACGTACTCAGAGTAAATTGGCCCACTGATGTTTACTCTGGCTCTGATGCATGTATTAAGGACCCAATGACCCTGATGCAATCACGATTTTTAACCTTCCGCCGCCTTGCCATCACCGCTGGCGTCGCATTCGCTCTGATACTTATCTATCTCTTCTTTGCCAAACCCACAACCGCGCCAGACTATATTACCGCTACTGCCGAAATCACCGATCTTGAGCAAACGGTACTGGCAGATGGAAAAATTGAAGCCCAAAAACAAGTCAGCGTCGGTGCTCAGGCATCCGGACAAATTAAAGCGCTGCATGTCGTCCTCGGTGACAAAGTTAAAAAAGGGCAATTGATCGCAGAAATCGACGATCTGACGCAACAAGACACATTGAGAAATAGCGAAGCCGCTCTGAAGAACGTCCAGTCACAGCGGGAAGCCAAGCAGGCGGAATGGCGAAATGACACGCTAAGCTGGCAGCGCCAACAGATGTTGATGAAACGCGGCGTTGGCGCACAGGCCGATTATGATAGTGCCAAAGCCACTCTGGATGCAGCTAAGGCCAGTATCGATGCACTAGATGCGCAAATTGTGCAAGCACAGATCGCGGTTAACACAGCCAAATTGAATCTGGGCTATACCAAGATTCTCGCACCGACAGAAGGCACGGTCGTCGCCATCCCGGTGGAAGCGGGACAAACCGTTAACGCGACGCAAAGCACGCCAACCATCGCCAAAGTCGCCAATCTGGATGTCATGACAATTAAAGCCCAAATTTCAGAGGCTGATATCGTCAAAGTTAAAACTGGTATGCCGGTCTGGTTTAGTATCCTCGGTGACCCGAATAAACGCTATCAAGCGACATTAAGCGCCATTGAACCTGCGCCTGATTCGATCAACGATGAAACCACCACCGGCACATTATCCAGTTCAAGCAGCACAACGTCATCAAGCAGCGCTATTTATTACAATGGCTTATTCGATGTACAAAACCCGGATGGCGTATTGCGCATTTCAATGACAGCCCAGGTTTATATTCTGCTGTCATCGGTCAAAAATGCCGTTGTCGTACCGGCCACGGCTCTCAGTTCACGTGATGGCAAATGGTACATTCAGGTGATTGACGACAATAAAAAGGCTGAATATCGCGCCGTCACCATCGGGCTAAATGATAATGTCCGAGTCCAGATTATCTCCGGCCTTAACGCAGGTGAACAGGTCGTTATTAACCAGCAATCAGCCGGTTCAGCCTCGGCCCATTCGGGTCCGCCGATGGGGATGTAAGCATGTCCACGCCATTACTCAAACTGACGCATATCACCCGACGTTTCGCCAACGGGGAGCAAGCCGTTACCGTATTGAAAAATATCAACCTGACCATTAATCAGGGAGAAATGGTCGCCATCGTTGGCGCATCCGGTTCCGGTAAGTCCACGCTGATGAACATTTTAGGCTGTCTTGATAAGCCATCATCCGGTGATTATCGGGTGGCCGATCGCGCCGTTGCCCAGTTGGATAACGATCAACTGGCAGAGTTACGCCGCGAACATTTCGGCTTCATTTTCCAGCGTTATCACTTACTGGGTGATTTGACCGCACAAAGCAATGTTGAAGTACCTGCTATTTACGCGGGCAAAGATCGTGTCGCGCGACGCCAGCGGGCTGCCGATCTGCTGACCCGCCTCGGGTTGGAAAACCGTCTGAATTACCGCCCTAACCAACTTTCCGGCGGACAACAGCAGCGGGTAAGTATTGCCCGGGCATTAATGAATGGTGGGGGGATCATTTTAGCGGATGAACCCACTGGTGCGCTGGATACCCAAAGTGGTAACGAAGTGCTCGGTATTCTCGGCGATCTCCATACACAAGGTAATACTGTCATTATCGTTACGCATGATATGCAGATTGCCGAACACGCTCAGCGGATCATTGAACTACGCGATGGAGAGATTATTGCCGATCGCCAGATAAAACCCGCGATAACATCCTCGATAAGACCATCCCCAAATCAGGAAATCATTGCGCCACCGGTGAGCTCTGCGTTGAATCAACTAAAAGATCGCTTTATTGATGCCTTCAAAATGGCTTTATTGGCGATGAACGCCCAGCGGATGCGGACATTTTTGACCATGTTGGGAATTATCATTGGCATCGCGTCGGTGGTTTCCGTCGTCGCGCTGGGTAAAGGTTCTCAGGAACAGGTTCTCGCAGATATTAATGCCATGGGTACCAGCACGTTAGAGATTTTCCCCGGCAAAGATTTTGGGGATATGAATGCCAGTGCGATTCAGACGCTACGCGCCAGTGACATTTTGCCTTTATCGCAGCAACCCTATGTACACAGCGTAACGCCCTCGATTTCAACGGCTATCACGCTACGCTACGGCAATATTGCCGTGTCTGCGAGTGTCTCCGGCGTGGGTGAACAGTTTTTTACCGTACGTGGTTACACGGTAGATCGCGGTATCACGTTTCCCCGCAGTAGTATTGATAATCTGACTCAGGATGCGGTGATTGATGAAAACACCCGCGACAAACTGTTCCCGCACGGAGAAGATCCTATTGGCAAAGTGATTCTGCTCGGTTCACTTCCCAGCCGGATTATTGGCGTAGTCAAAAAGAATCAAAGCGGGTTTGGAAGTGATGAAAACCTGAATATCTGGATACCCTATACCACCGTCATGAAACGTATGGTCGGGCAATCCTACCTGAAAAGCATCACGATTCGGGTAAAAGACAATATTGATATGAGCGTTGCGGAACAAGGGATTACGCAATTACTGACGCAGCGGCATGGCACAAAAGATTTCTTTATCATGAATACCGATAGCATTCGCCAAATGATAGAGAAAACCACCACGACGTTGACGTTACTTGTTTCAATGATTGCCTTCATTTCTCTGCTGGTCGGCGGAATAGGCGTGATGAATATCATGCTGGTTTCCGTCACCGAACGCACAAAAGAAATCGGCGTACGTATGGCTGTAGGGGCTAGAACCAGTGACATCATGCAGCAGTTTCTGATCGAAGCCGTATTAGTTTGCTTGTTTGGTGGCATGCTGGGGGTTGCACTTTCTTTGGCTATCGGGGTGATATTCAGTCAATTCAGTAGCCATTTTGCCATGATCTATTCTGGCTCATCCATTGTGGCTGCATTCCTGTGTTCCAGCCTGATTGGTATCCTTTTTGGTTTCTTCCCTGCCCGCCGCGCCGCGCGTATGGAACCGATCCATGCGCTGGAACGGGAATAACAAAAGAAAATTGTTAATTACTCAGTAATAAAAAAGGGGAATATTTTCCATAATATCCCCTTTTTATTACTATAGAATATAGTCCCTGGATGCTAGCGGCAATAATAAAAACTCGCTTTCAATTTTCAGATTTTTTACCAACTCGTCCTTAATTTATACTCTAACGCATCACTATCAACAGCATAAAAATCCAAAAACCGGTTACCTGAGCAAGGCTTTAATATTTACAGTCTTTATGCTTATTTACCTAAATAACACCTGATATAAATCATACTTTATCACTCCATGGCATTTTTAGGATCTTTCAAATCTCTGTCTCTAACTTCAGGCATTAGAATTGCCGATAATAGGCCAATACAAGAATAGCAGATTAACATAACCACAATAGGGTACCATGAGTCAGTCATTTTACAAAAAATGCCAGCTAACAACGGTCCCAGCCCCGTAGCAAACAACCCACCGATCTCTTTAGATATAGCCATCTGAGAAAATCGATTCTTAGATCCAAAAATCTCTGCCATCGTAATACCTTCGATTGCTGCTTGTCCCAATACGGCAAAATTATGTATAAGAATAAGGCATACTATAATAGTACTAACCGATTGTTCCTTATCAACAATAATAGATATCGTCGGATACGCTAACAAAATTGACGCGATCGTAAGGATTATATAAGGAATACGTCTACCTATTTTATCAGATAACCATCCAATAAATGGAATTGATAAAAATCCAATAATAGAACTAATCATCATTGCATCGGTTGGAACAGCTTTACTGAATAGTAAAGTTTGAACCATATATCCTGCTAAAAACGTTTGGATAATACCAGAGTTACCGGCTTGGCCAAAGCGAAGACCCGTCGCAACCCAAAATGATTTTCCTTTCAATAAGTTTAAAAATGATTGTTCTTCTGCACTTTTTTCAGCCAGAACAGGATTTTCCTTTACACCTTCAAAAACAGGGCTTTCTTTTAAATTCAAACGTAACCAAATTGCAAATCCCATAACAACAAAGCTGGCAAGGAATGGTATACGCCAAGCCCATGAAATTATATCTTCACTGCTAAACAAGAAAAACATTGCAGCCCAGATAGCTGTAGCACTTAATGTACCACAGTTCGTTCCCATGGCGACGAGAGATGCAATAATACCTTTTTTCCCTTCTGGCGCATATTCAGCAAGCATTGTACTAGCACCTGATATTTCAGCGCCAGCGCCAAGCCCCTGGATAATTCTTAATAGCACAAGAAGAATGGGGGCCAAAATACCTACTTGTTGATATGTCGGCAAAGCACCAATCAAGGTTGTACATACCCCCATTAATGCGATTGTTATAAATAAAACTTTCTTTCTTCCAACTCTATCCCCCATCTTCCCAAAAATAACAGCACCGACAATGCGCGCAGCATAACCTGCACCATATGTCCCCATTGCAAGTATTAGTGCCATAGCCCCTGATTGCTCAGGGAAGAACACTTCATGAAATACAAGTGCAGCACCGAGGGAATATAATTGGAAATCCATAAACTCAAGCGTTGTTCCTAACCATCCAGAAACCGACGCTCTGACCAGGTCAGATGTACTTCTTTCAACTTTAGCTGAAGGTTGACTCATATTCTCACCATATGATTATTATATTTAAGCACTTGAATATGCAGAGATTAGCCCCCCTGCATCATAAAAGAATTATCAAATCATCGACTGCATCCAATCATCTAACCCATAATGGATTCTTATAATTAAATCCATTAATAGTTAGATGATAGAAAAAATCTATTTTTTACTTAAAGTATTAATTATCATGGAAACGTGACAAGCACTTTTGAGGAAACGTTCTTATCACTTGCAATAATTAGCGCATCCTCGACATCCAAATAGTTATATTTTGCTGAAATAATAGGGAGAGGATCAATAATTCCTTTTTCCAACCATTTAACAGCTGTAGAAAACTCATTAATAAATCTAAATGATCCTTTCCAAGACAGTTCTTTAACCAACATCTGTGCGACTGGGTAGGAAATTGGACTTGGCCCCATACCAACCTGAACCACAGTCCCTGTAGGGCGCGTTGCCAATACTGAAAACTCAATAGCAGCAGGAGCACCACTCACTTCAAAAGTCACATCAAAATATCCTTTATTATTAGTATATTCTTTTATCGATGCTTCATCTCGTGGGTCAATAGCAACATCGGCCCCCATCTCTAATGCAACATTTCTACATCTCTCGCTAATATCAGAAGCAACAATTTCAGTAGCACCAGAAGCCTTCACAGCAGCGATTGTAAGTGCACCAATTGGCCCCGCACCAATAACGAGTACTTTTTTACCAACCAGATTACCCGCAACATTAACTGAATGAATAACAACAGCCGTAGGCTCAGCTAAGGCCATTATTTGAGATGGAACTTGCTCATTATAGGGGTAACACTGTTGTTCTGACACAACAACAAATTGGGCAAATCCACCGTGTACATGAGGGTTAAATTGCGCACTTCCCATAAAACGCATACTGGAACATTCATTTTGTTTTCCATCCAAACAAAATGAACATGAGTTACATGGTTGGGAAGGATTAACAGCTACTTTCTGACCGACTTTTAATGTAGAAGATGCTGGAGCTTTGTGGATTCTTCCTACAAATTCATGTCCAATAACCATTGGATGTTTAATGATGGATAAACCGGCATGTCCTTCTTGATAGTAATGTATATCTGAGCCACAAATACCACCACATTCAACTTTTACAACGACATCATCTTCTGTATAAGTGAGTTCACGGCTTTCCACTTTAATATCTTTCTTGCCACTCACAATACAAGCATCAAAAACTAATTTATTATCTTTCATTGCCTTACTCCAAAAACGTCTTTATTCAAAATAATGAATACGTCTGACAACATGAGTTTAAAGTACAGCTAACCAGCCACCGTCTACATATATAATTTGGCCGTTTATATAATCCGATGCAGCAGATGATAGGAAAATAGCTGTTCCAATTAACTCTTCAGGATGTCCCCAACGTTTAGATGGATTACTTGCTTTTACCCAAGCGTCGAATTCTTTATTATCAATCAACGCCGTGTTCATATCGGTCAAAATATAACCTGGTCCAATGGCGTTAGTCTGAATATTGAATTCAGCCCATTCAGCGGCCATTGAGCAAGTGAGCATTTTAATCCCCCCCTTGGCTGCGGTATAAGGCGCAACCGTCGGTCTGGCTGCCTGACTGGTCAATGAACCGATATTGATAATTTTCCCGCCCTTTCCTCGTGCAATCATGCGTTTTGCCGCAGCTCGCGAAACAATAAAAGCACTCGTCAGATTCGTATCAATCACACGATTCCACTGTTCCAATTCCAGATCGACCATCGGTTTGCGATATTGGATCCCGGCATTATTGATTAGGATATCGACATATAATCCCTTCTGTTCCAGTTCAACAAACACACTATCTACCGCTTTTTCGTCTGTAACATCAAACGCAACGCCATGTGCCTGATAACCCTTATCGTGTAATTTCTGCACTGATTCGGACAATAATTCTTCACGTATATCATTTAAAATCACAACAGCTCCTGCTGCCGCAAGTCCTTCTGCGTAGGCAAAGCCCAGCCCACGTGCTGATCCTGTGATTAATGCAGTTTTTCCTGTTAAATCAAATAAAGCAGACATGGTTAATCCTCATATTTCATCATTAAAATAGCCTAATGCCACCCACCTTGTATGACATCATTCATATTTAACTTGTCATACGACCGATCTTAAATCAAAAAGCATCGGTTATTTTTGCATGCTTGATCACAAAACAAACTGAAGTCAGTTTTACAACCCACAACAACAATCATCAATTATATGATTTTAAACGATTTATATTTAAATCACTTATTATTGAATTATCTTCACTTACCACAATGATAGTGGTATAAATAAAAAAAACATGTAGGACAACATACAATTTATCTTATCGCATACTAAATAGAGGCAGGTTTTAGTGACGAAAGACAAAACAAGCCACTGTTTAACGAACATCAAAATTATTTTTACTAGATTAAAACCAAGGAGTTACTGTGAGTAATATAAAAATCACCGCGGTGAAAACGATCCTGACCGCGCCGGGAGGCATTGATCTGGCGGTCGTGAAAGTCGAAACCAATCAGCCCGGCCTGTATGGTCTGGGTTGCGCTACCTTTACCCAGAGAATTCATGCTGTTAAAACGGCCATCGACGAATACATGGCCCCGTTTCTGATTGGCAAGGATCCCACCCGTATTGAAGACATTTGGCAATCTGGCGCGGTTAGCGGCTATTGGCGTAGCGGTCCGATTATGAATAATGCGCTTTCTGGCGTAGACATGGCGCTATGGGATATCAAAGGCAAGTTGGCGGGTATGCCGGTCTATGAATTGCTGGGTGGTCAATGCCGGGACGGTATTCCTTTGTACGTCCACACCGATGGTGGCGACGAATTTGAAGTTGAAGATAATATTTGCGCACGTATGGAAGAAGGCTATCAATACGTGCGTTGTCAGATGGGGATGTATGGCGGCGCAGGAACAGACGATCTGAAATTGATCGCCACCCAACTGGCGCGGGCAAAAAACATTCAACCGAAACGTTCACCACGTAGTAGTACACCGGGTATCTATTTCGATCCCGAAGCCTACGCGAAAAGCGTACCGCGTTTATTTGAGCATTTGCGTAATAAACTGGGTTTTGGTATCGAATTTATTCACGACGTTCACGAGCGCGTGACCCCAGTCACTGCCATCAATCTGGCGAAAAACCTGGAACAATATCAACTCTTCTATCTTGAGGATCCGGTGGCACCGGAAAATATCGACTGGTTGAAGATGTTGCGCCAGCAATCTTCCACGCCAATCTCAATGGGCGAGCTGTTTGTGAACGTGAATGAATGGAAACCGCTTATCGACAATAAACTGATCGATTACATCCGCTGCCACGTCAGCACAATTGGCGGGATCACCCCTGCGAAGAAGTTGGCTGTTTACAGCGAGCTAAACGGCGTACGGACCGCCTGGCACGGGCCGGGCGATATCTCTCCGGTTGGCGTTTGCGCGAACATGCATCTGGATATGAGCGTCACCAACTTTGGTATTCAAGAATACACACCGATGAACGAAGCACTGCGCGAAGTCTTCCCGGGTTGTCCAGAGATCGAGAAAGGCTATGCCTATCTCAGCGACCGCCCAGGGTTAGGTATCGATATCGATGAGCGCAAAGCCGCACAATATCCTTGTGTTGGCGGCATCCCGTCCTGGACAAATGCTCGCACCCCGGATGGTACAGCTTCCCGCCCTTAAGCACTCAGCCAATCAGAGGTGTCAGACAAACCTCACGTCCTTCGTCATCCCCGTGCAAACGGGGATGTTTTCTTCAGGCAATGTATTGATATCAGGACTACGCAGGAACGAGAGATGTGGGGTCAGAGCGGTAAATCAACACGTTGTCATCGGTCAAAATGGCGGTGCAAGCCGCCATTTTCATCACTTATTTAGCCTCTGATTCTGGCTTTCTCAGTTTTTCAATTGCCGTCACATTCTCTGACATGGCCTCATTAAGCACCGCAACCGCCGTTAAGGAATCTCGATTCTTAATCGCCATAAAGACCTTGATATGCGCCTCAACACTTTCCAGTGAAATCCCCAGAGCACGGTTCAACTCCTCAAGATAGTAGTAATAAATATCCTTAATGGAGTGCATTACGTTGTAGAACACTTTGTTTTGTGAAGCTTTGGCGATCGCCAGATGAAAATCGAAATCGGCCTGGGAATATTTTTTATAATCGTCTTTATTTATCAGCATGCGATTCAATGCCTGTTCCAGCGCCGTAATATCTTCCGCCGTGGCATTCTGAACGGCTAACTCCATGCATTTAAACTCGACGGTCTGCCGGAATATCATCATGTCATGAAATTCTTCACGACTCAGGTGCATAATGGGTTGCTGTTCATTAAGCAGACTATACTGATTGAGGTTTTTGGTAACGAAACTCCCTTTTCCCTGCTGAGTAATCACAATTCCTAAATCGCGTAATCGTTGCACCGCGCTGCGGATGCTAACGCGGCTTACATTAAACGACGCCGTCAATTCAGACTCTGAGGGAAGCTTACTGCCCGGAGGCCAACTGCCATCCAGCAATTTCTCTTTAATCTGATCATAAACCGCATTAACCACATTGTGTTTCTGAATTGATTTAATGCTCATGGTCTTATTGTATAGTAAGTTGTCCTACAAGATATTACTGGTATAGCACGCACGGCGAAACCTGTGAAGCTTCACCTTTATTTTTATCATCTTAATATGATGTGAACGGGATTAATCAAACACGCCCGTCGATAAGTAGCGATCGCCACGATCGCAGGCGATGGCCACAATCATGCAGCCCGGATTTTCTGCCGCCAACTGTAACGCCCCAAATACCGCGCCGCCCGTACTCACGCCACAGAAAATACCTTCCTGACGAGCGAGTTGTCGCAACGTATTTTCAGCATCTGACTGAGAGATATCCATAACGCGATCGACAAGATCGGCCCGGAAAATACCGGGCATGTAATCAGCCCCCCAGCGGCGAATACCGGGAATATGACTCCCTTCGGCGGGTTGCAACCCCACGGTACACACGTCCTGATTTTGCTGTTTCAGATAACGGCTGACGCCAGAAATGGTGCCTGTCGTCCCCATACTAGAAACAAAATGCGTCAGTTTTCCCGCCGTCTGCCGCCAGATTTCTGGCCCGGTGGTCATAAAATGCGCCAGAGCATTATCTTGATTATTAAACTGATCAAGCGTCTTCCCTTCACCATCACGCGCCATTTGCTTTGCCAAATCACGCGCACCTTCCATGCCTTGCTGTCGGCTCACCAGCACTAGTTCTGCGCCATAGGCCCGCATCGCGGTCTGACGCTCATAGCTCATGTTGTCCGGCATCAGCAGACGTAACCGATAACCCTTTACCGCCGCAATCATCGCCAGCGCAATACCAGTATTTCCGCTGGTCGCTTCGATCAACCGATCGCCGGGCGTGATATCCCCTCGATCCTCTGCCTGTTGAATCATAGAAAGCGCAGCACGATCTTTTACCGACCCGGCGGGGTTATTCCCTTCCAATTTCAGCCAGATTTCACTGTCCAGCCCCTGCGTCAGGCGCTGCAATTTCACCAGCGGAGTATTGCCAATACACTGCTCAAGCGTTGTCACAAGTTGAGTCCTAAAAAGTCTCACGCATGCAGCGTGAGTGATAGAAAAGGGTAGAGTTAGTGTTTATTCATTTGCCGCTTCACTCGCCACTGCAAGGCACTTTTGATGAACAGCGTCAGTATCGCCATCACGGTTAACAGCGCTGCGGCGGTAAACGCGCCCACGCTGTTATAGTCCTGATGCAGCAATTCAACCTGGAGCGGCAGCGTATAGGTTTCACCGCGAATCGCCCCCGACACCACGGATACCGCACCAAACTCGCCAATCGCACGGGCATTCGTCAGCACAACGCCATACAGCAGCGCCCAGCGAATATTCGGTAGCGTCACCCGATAGAACACCTGCCAGCCCGAGGCACCAAGCAGCACCGCCGCCTCTTCTTCCTGACTGCCCTGACTCATCATCACCGGAACCAGTTCCCTGACCATAAACGGGCAGGTCACGAATATGGTCACCAGCGCAATGCCCGGCCAGGCAAACATCAGCTGTAGCCCCTGTTCATCCAGCCAACCGCCAACTGGCCCGTTGGTGCTGTAAAAAAGCAGATACAGTAAACCCGCTACTACCGGCGAGACAGCAAAAGGGATATCGATCAGCGTGAGCAGTAATTGCCGTCCTGGAAACTGAAAGCGCGTGACCAGCCACGCCAGCAGCGTGCCAAAAACCAAGTTTACCGGTACGACAATCGCAACCACCAGCAACGTGAGGCCAATCGCATGCAGCATGTCAGGATCGCTCAGGTTACGCCAGACGCCACACAGCCCGTGCGCCAACGCCGCAGAAAAAATTGACACCAAAGGGATGACCAGCATGATGAGCGATAATATCACGCCCAGTGCAATCAGCACTGCCCTCCCCCAGTTGCGTTCCTGCCGAACAGGATGAGCCTGACGCCGAGTCGTCACAGTAGGAATCTCAGCCATTACGCGCTCCGGGTCCGTTGACCAAAACGACTTTGCAGCACGTTGACGGCAAACAGGATCAATAAGGAAGCCGCCAACACAACGGAAGCAATTGCACTCGCGGCAGGGAAATCAAACTCCTGCAAGCGGATAAAAATCATCAGTGAAACGACCTCCGTCTGCCAGGCGATATTCCCTGCAATAAAGATGACCGCGCCAAATTCGCCCAGACTGCGGGCAAACGACATCGCAGTGCCCGTTAAGAGCGCCGGGGTTAATTCCGGTAAAATGACATAGCGAAAACACTGCCAGCGATTCGCCCCCAGGGTCTGCGCCGCCTCTTCGTATTCCGGCCCCAGCTCTTCCAGTACCGGTTGAACGGTACGCACCACAAAGGGAATACTGGTGAATGCCATCGCCACCGTAATCCCCAGCCAGGTGTACGACACCTTGATACCGAATTCAGCCAGCCATGCGCCATACCAGCCGGTGGTTGAAAACAGCGCGGCCAGCGTCAACCCCGCGACGGCGGTGGGGAGCGCAAAGGGCAAGTCCATCAGTCCATCCAGTAAAGTACGGCCGGGAAAGCGATAGCGCGTCAGAATCCACGCCATCAACAGGCCGAATCCCGCATTGAATACCGTCGCCAGCCCCGCTGCCAGAAGCGTCACCTTGTAAGCCGCCACCACCTGTGAATTGGAAATCACCGTCCAGTATTGCGTCAAGCTCATTTCTGAAAGCTGCATCACCAACGCGCTTAAAGGCAGTAACAGAATCAGACAGACGAACAGCAGGCTACTGCCCAGACTCAGCGCGAATCCCGGCAGCACCCGTTTACCTGAACCAGAAAAGACGTTACCCGCCCCCAAAGACATTACTGACGACCAGCTGCCAGCAGTTTATCCAGCTCACCACCGGTGTCGAAGTGGGTTTTCATCACCTGTGGCCACGTGCCAAACTGATCCTCCACCCGGAATAAGGTGGTTTCCGGGAAGCGGGATTTCAGCGTTTGCGTTAATTCGGGGTTATTCACGCGGTAGTAAAAATCAGTAATGATTTTCTGTGCTTCCGGGCTATACAGATAATTCAGGTAGGCTTTTGCCGCCTGCTCAGTGCCATTTTTCTCGACATTCTTATCGATCCACGCCACGGGGAATTCCGCCAGCACGTTGACTTTCGGGACGATCACCTCGTAGTTCTCGGCACCGTACTGATTACGGATGTTATTCACCTCAGATTCAAAGCTGATCAGCACATCACCTAACTGGCGCTCCACAAACGTGGTCGTTGCGCCACGACCGCCGGTATCAAACACCTCGACGTTTGCCAAAAAGCGCGTGATCCACGCGCGGGTTTTGGCCTCATCGCCACCGTTGGCTTTACTGGTGGCACCCCACGCCGCCAGATAGGTATAGCGAGCATTACCGGAGGTTTTCGGATTCGGGAAAATCAGCTTAACGTCATCACGCACCAGATCGTTCCAGTCGTGAATCCCCTTTGGGTTACCTTTGCGAACCAGAAACGCCATGGTGGAGTAGAACGGCGAGCTGTTATTCGGTAAACGCGCCTGCCAATCGGCGGGAATCAACTGCCCGCGATCGTGCAGAATCTGGACGTCCGTCACCTGATTGTAGGTTACAACATCAACCTTCAGGCCTTGCAGGATAGCCAGCGCCTGTTTAGATGAACCTGCATGTGATTGTTTAATCGTGAGTGGATCATTGGGATGCTGCGACAACCACTGCTTTTCAAAGCCAGGATTGAGCGCCACAAATAGCTCACGCGACACATCATAAGAACTGTTCAGCAGCTCGGTAGCGGAGACGGCGCTCTGCCCACCCAGCAGTAATGACAGCGCCAGAGAACCCTTCACCAGCCAGCCTTTTACCTGTACTTGATTCATCTTTGTGTCCTGCCAGAGTTAGCGCCTATTCGGTAGGCATTGTTATGGGGTTATCGTTTGAATAACCGATATTGGAATGCGCGTATTCGCGTAAATCAGTGTAGGGGGAAGTGGCGGTTAACATATAACCTTTATATATAACATTTCGGAGTTTTTAAGCGCTAAAGGGCATAACACCACAGCGAGAGATCACAGGGAAAAAGCGCAGAGCGGAAGAGAAAAACGCCGTGAGGTGGCGAATGTAAGAACGCAGAAAAAATCAATGCCTGCATGGGTGCAGGCATCAACAAAATACGTTGGATCTTATAGCGACAAAAGCTGATCCAGAGAAGGCGCGAAGAAGTAGCTACCGCTCACAGCACGAGTAAACCGCAACATGTCATCACGCTTGCCATCTCTCTCACCAAACATGCTCAATAATTGTTGCTCAATATTGTGCAAGCGGGCGCAATACGCAATAAAGTACAGCCCGTGTTTACCGCTTGCGGTGCCATATGGCAGGCTCTGACGTAAAATCTTCAACCCTTTACCGTCTTCTTTCAAATCAACCCGGCTAAGATGCGAGGTGGCAGGACGCTGTTCAGCGGAAATCTCTTCATTGTCCTGTTTCGTTCGGCCAATCATCAGTTCCTGCTGTTCAACACTCATTCGCTGGAGCTGTTTTAGATTATGCTCCCATCGTTGAACAAAGACATAACTGCCCCCCGCATCCGGCTGACCATCGGGGATAATGGCAACGGTCTGGCGATCCTCACCCTGTGGATTTTCCGTGCCGTCAATAAAACCACTCAAGTCACGATCGTCAACCCAACGGAAACTATGCGTTTCCTCTTCAACATGAATGGCGCTACCAAACGCACTCAATGCAGCCTGCGCAAGGCTGAAGTTGACATCGTGTCGCAGAGATTGAATATGAATCAGTAAATCACGTTGGGTTGCAGGCGCTAACCCTTTGCCCAATGGCGTAAACGGTTTTAGCTCCCCTGCACTATTCTGGCAATCCAGGTCGCGCCAAATATCGCAGCCAAACGCCAGAACCGCTCCCAACCCCGCATCAGGGTATTGCTGCTGCAATTCTGACAATATCTGGCAAAACTTTTTGCATCCCTGTCGAATAGCATCAAATTCCCCCTGAACCATAGCTTCCATAAAAATGGCAAAACGGCGATGCTCCAGCAAAATACCGCTTTGAATTTGTGTCATTTCAGCGTCCTCAATGTCGGATTCTTCTTTGTTGTTGTTTTTAGATTATTGTTTTTATACCCAAAATAATTCGAGTTGCATGAAGGCGGCAAGTGAGGGAATCCCGATGAGCTTACTCAGGTAAGTGATTCGGGTGAGTGAGCGCAGCCAACGCACAAGCAACTTGAAGTATGACGGGTATAGATGGTTAGTTATTAGTACGACTACAGCTTCACCATTGTAACAGGAAGCACCCGACGCTGACTTTGCGTAAAAACAACATTAGTTCCGAGCCTGCGCATGCCAAACGATCTTACTCACGCGCCAATGCTGGAGGATGTCATCCGCAGGCATCAGCCCTTCAGGACCACTCCACTCCCCAGAAAACAGGTAGCTAACATGTTTACTCTGTGGCGCGACACACTCGACGCTCTGCGCATCATCACCCTGTCCCAATTGACATGAACCAAAGGCTTTACTGTAAGACGACGAGAAAGTATCGCCAATTTTGACACCCCATTCGCTATTGATCGCGGTATCCATGACTTCCACTTTTCTCACACTCCCTTTTGGCTGACCACTGATTACCAGCTTAACGTCTTTGCCATCCAGAGCCTGGTAGAAGGCAACCAGTTGACCGTTGGTCGTCCCCATGCCGCTACGCAGTTGATAATCGCCATTCAATGCTTTTTGCAAAACAGCCTCTGACAGCGGCGTACCTGCATTGATGCCACCGACACCAGCATCGGATACCTGAAGTGAACCGCCAAACCAACTAAACGGGGATAAACTTGACCAAGAGAAATTACTCATCGTACTGCATCCACTCAGTAACAGCGGTAACCCCAATAGCAGCGGACGTAACCTCATGACATTGACTCCTTAAAAAATTAAACGTTGTCTAACGTTAACCGTCATCACTCGATAGGCGTTTGAGTCTTAGTTCGACGAAAAGTGCCAGACATTCGGGCAAACAGAAAGGTAAAATGCGGATTGTCGCCGTCTCTCTGAAGTCAGACGCTCAAGAGTCGGAGAGTAGAAGCGACCAGCGCACAAAAGAGAGATGACGGACATCGCGATCACTATCGGGCAATCAATATTCCTGATCTTCAATCAGACGTTTTCCCAACGTGACGCTATCGACAATCTCGTAGTTGAGTTTTTCGTACATGCCAATCACCGCATCATTGTCTTCACGCACCATCAGGTGGATTTTTGGGCAACCACGCGCAATCAATTTCTTTTCCAACCGACTGATAAGGGCATTGGCAATACCGCGACCACGATAATCCGGGTGAACCCCCAGATAATAAGCCGCGCCACGGTGCCCGTCATATCCGCCCATGACGGAGCCCACAATTTCGCCATTCACTTCAGCCACCAGGAACAAATCTGGGTCGTGATTCAACTTACGTTCAATATCCATTTCTGGATCGTTCCAGGGACGTAATAAGTCACAACGCTCCCAGAGAGTGATCACTTCCTCAAAGTCATCCTGCCTGAATATGCGAATTTCCATCGCGTTTGCCACCCGGTAATGAATTCTGCTCTGATTATCGCGTGATTTTTGCCAGACGCAATCTCAAATTACAGGTAACACACCGGAATAATCAGGATTAACAGGCATCGCGATCTTATTTATTGCCCGCCAATAACCGTTATACTGGCCGCATTTATTGCCCCAACGAGCCCAGAAAACAGGACACACACATGCCAGACATCCAGGCGGTAAAACAGTTTCTGCTGAATTTTCAGGATACACTCTGCCAGCAACTGACGATCGCGGATGGAACAGCCGAGTTTGCCAAAGACGAATGGCAGCGTGCTGACGGTGGTGGTGGAGAAAGCCGGGTTTTAACCGGCGGTAGCATTTTTGAACAAGCGGGGGTTAATTTCTCCCATGTGGCAGGGTCATCACTACCGCCTTCCGCCAGCGCACATCGCCCTGAATTAACAGGACGCAGTTATCAGGCGATGGGGGTTTCACTAGTTATTCATCCGCAAAACCCCTATGTACCCACCAGCCACGCCAACGTACGCCTGTTTGTCGCAGAGAAACCAGGCGAAGCGCCCGTATGGTGGTTCGGTGGCGGTTTCGACCTCACGCCGTTTTACGGTTTTAAGGAAGATGTCGAACACTGGCACAGGACTGCCCGCAACCTATGCCACCCCTTTGGTCAGGACGTCTATCCACGGTATAAAAAATGGTGCGATGAGTATTTTTTTCTGAAACACCGTAATGAGGCTCGTGGCGTTGGCGGTCTGTTTTTCGATGATTTGAACACCCCCGACTTTACTACCGCCTTTGCGTTCATGCGCGCCGTTGGGGAAGGTTTTCTGGATGCCTATCTACCGATTGTCGAGCGCCGCAAAACATTACCGTGGGGAGAACGGGAACGCGCATTCCAGCTTTACCGTCGTGGACGTTACGTAGAGTTCAATTTAGTGTGGGATCGCGGCACGCTATTTGGCCTGCAAAGCGGTGGACGTACCGAATCCATTCTTATGTCCATGCCGCCACAGGCTCGCTGGGAATACCAATATCAACCACAACCTGATAGCCCTGAAGCGGCACTTTATCGGGATTTTTTACCCGTCAGAGATTGGGTGTCTGATAATCAACACGGAGTCACAGAGTAATGCAGATTTGGGTCGATGCCGATGCCTGTCCTAACGTCATCAAAGAAGTGCTGTTTCGCGCGGCAGATCGCACACAAACACAGGTCACGCTGGTCGCTAACCAGACGATCAAAGTACCACCGTCGCGTTTTATCCGCACGCTGCGTGTTTCCGCTGGTTTCGACGTTGCCGATAATGAGATTGTCCGACGCGTTGAAACGGGCGATTTGGTCATCACCGCTGATATTCCGCTAGCAGCAGAAGTGATAGAAAAAGGCGGTGCCGCATTGAACCCTCGGGGTGAACGCTATACGTCGGACACCATCAGAGAACGACTTAACATGCGAGATTTTATGGACACCATGCGGGCCAGCGGGATACAAACGGGCGGGCCTAACGCCCTGAGCCAACGTGACCGCCAGCAGTTTGCCAATGAACTGGATAAATGGTTGCAACAAACGCGTAAACCGTAACCGCAAGTATAGGTGAATGAAGGCAGGAAAAAGCCCGGCTAAATAAACCGGGCTCTATAGGCTAACGCCGTCAAAATCAGAGCGGCTGGGTCTGTGCTTCCACAACCGCCAACGCCACCATGTTGACGATTCGACGAACAGAAGCGATCGGCGTCAGGATGTGTACGGGTTTCGAGATCCCCATCAGAACCGGCCCCACCGTCACGCCTTCTGAAGAAGAGACTCTCAGCAGGTTATAGCTGATACGAGCAGACTCCATATTCGGCATAATCAGGATATTAGCCGAGCCTTTCAGCGGGCTATCTGGCATTTGTTCGCGACGAATGGCTTCCACCAGCGCGGCATCACCATGCATCTCGCCATCTATTTCCAGTTCTGGTGCCAGCTTGTTGACCAGCGCCAGTGTCTCCCGCATTTTCCGCGCGGTCGGAGAATCTGAAGTACCGAAGCTGGAATGCGACAGCAGTGCAACTTTCGGTTCAATACCGAAACGACGCACGCTTTCTGCCGCCATCAACGTGATTTCGGCCAGTTGTTCCGGCGTTGGATCGGCATTGACGTAGGTGTCTGCAATAAACGTGTTGCCGCTCGGCAACATCAATGCGTTCATTGCACCAGCAACATGGACGCCGTCACGATAGCCAAACACCTTCTCCACCACATCAAAGTGTTCTTCATACGTCCCTATCGTCCCGCAAATCAGGGCATCGGCTTCACCACGGTGAACCATGATAGAACCGATCAACGTTGGGTTACCGATCACCGCACGCTGTGCTTTCTCCTGCGACACACCGCGACGTTTCATGATCTCGAAATACTCACTCCAGTATTCTTTGAAGCGCGGATCAGATTCGTTGTTAACCACCTCAAAATCTTTACCGATGGTCAGTTGCAACCCCAATTTATGCAGACGTTTTTCAATAACACTTGGGCGACCAATCAGGATCGGAAACGCTAATCCCAGCGTGACCAGTTCCTGCGTGGCATGCAACACGCGCGGATCTTCGCCTTCCGCCAACACGACCCGACGCGGCTGCTGACGCGCCTGCGCGAATACCGGTTTCATAAACAGGTTCGTCTTGTAAACGAACTGCGCTAGTTTTTCGATATACGCATCGAAATCTTCAATTGGACGTGTCGCCACACCGGAATCCATCGCCGCTTTCGCCACGGCCGGGGCGATTTTGATGATCAACCGCGGATCGAACGGTTTTGGAATCAGGTATTCAGGCCCAAATGACAGATCCTGATCGCCATAGGCAGACGCCACGACTTCGCTTTGTTCCGCCAACGCCAGATCGGCAATCGCGTGTACGCAAGCCAGCTTCATCTCTTCGTTGATCGTCGTCGCCCCAACATCCAGCGCCCCACGGAAGATGAATGGGAAGCACAACACGTTATTCACCTGATTCGGATAGTCAGAACGCCCCGTGCAAATAATGGCATCTGGACGAACGGCTTTTGCCAGCGGGGGCAGAATTTCAGGTTCCGGGTTAGCCAGCGCCAAAATCAACGGATGCGGTGCCATGGTTTTCACCATCTCCGGTGTTAATACGCCAGGGCCAGAGCACCCGAGGAAAATATCCGCATTAGGAATCGCATCAGCGAGCTTGCGAGCACCATTATCCTCAATCGCATACGCCGCTTTATTTTCCTCCATGTTCTCGTCACGTCCTTGATAAATCACGCCGCGAGAGTCACAGACCACGATATTGTGCTTTTGCATGCCCAATGCCACCAGCAGATTAAGGCAGGCTATCGATGCCGCGCCCGCGCCGGAAACCACCAGACGCACATCGGAAATATTCTTCTCCACCACGCGCAGGCCGTTCAAAACGGCGGCAGTACAGATGATCGCCGTACCGTGCTGATCGTCATGGAACACAGGAATCTTCATGCGTTCACGGAGTTTTCTCTCGATGTAGAAACACTCCGGCGCTTTGATATCTTCCAGATTGATACCGCCAAACGTTGGCTCAAGCGCTGCAATGACATCGATCAGTTTGTCAGGATCCAGCTCATCGACCTCAATATCGAATACATCAATACCCGAGAATTTTTTAAACAGAACACCTTTGCCTTCCATCACAGGTTTACCGGCTAACGCACCGATATTACCAAGGCCAAGAACGGCGGTTCCGTTGGATATGACCGCAACCAGATTGCCACGAGCGGTATATTTGTAAGCCGCCAACGGATCTTCAGCAATCTCCAGACAGGGGGCTGCCACACCGGGAGAATAAGCTAACGCCAGATCGCGCTGCGTAGCCAGTGGCTTGGTTGGCGAAACCTGAATTTTCCCCGGAACCGGATACTGGTGAAAATCAAGCGCGCTTTGCTTTAGTTGTTCATCCATTTTTTAATCCTTTATCGGTTTTTGTTGTGTCATGCATCTAGGGTCAAGAGTACCCAGTATAGTGTTTGCAAATTGTTAAACTATGAAGGATGGCAAAAACTGGACGTGAATGCAGATTAATATAGTTATTTTATTGGGTGATTTTTTGTTCATCTGGTAGCACAACAACAAACGGTCATCGCGAGGTGACAAAACGAGAAATGGCATGCTCAACAGTACAAACCATTCAGATAGAACGGTCGAGGATCGCGGCTTGTTACAGAAGTCGCGTGGTGCAAGCAGCACCACACATTATATAGAGAGACTATTGCGTCATGTTCAGAATAGTACGGATATTGCCTGCACTGGTCGCAATGATATCAATTGCCCCGGTGCGTAATGCCCCGAGAATCGCCAATGCTTTGGTGTTTTCAGACGCGATGGCAATAACGCAAGGGATTTTGTGCAACTCCTCAATGCTGACGCCAATCACTCTATCGTTCATGACGGTATCAACATGCTGGCCCTGCGCATTAAAAAAATCATAACCCGCAATATCACCAATCACGCCTTGGTTAAGACTCGCATCAATAATCTCATGCGGTGTGAACCAACCCAGCTTCACCATATAGCTGTTTTCGTTCATATCACCAATGCCTACTAACGCAATATCGGCTTTTCTGGCCCGATCCAGCGTTTCTTTAATTGTGCCATTTTGCATAAATGCGTCTTTTAACGCACGGTTTTCGACATAAGCTGGGGAATAAAGCGTTTCACTACTGCCGCCAAATTTTTTCGCCAGTCGACGGCTAATATGATCGGCATTAATCGCATCACCAGGGCGATGCGTTCCGCCAATACCGCAAATGAAGCGACAGTTACGCTCAGTAACATTACTGACGTGATCGGCCACCGCCGCCACATTGCGCCCCTGACCAACGGCTACTACGGTATCGTCTTTCAGTGTCAGAGCCAGGTGATTGGAAACCAGTGCGGCGACCTGGCGTCGTTGTTCCTCTTCATCTTGATAATCCAGAGCAATCAACGCACGTTTTATTGGAAAACGCTCAAGCATTTGTTGCTCAAGTCGGGTACTGAATACCGGGTGATAACGCACGGTTATTTCAACAATCCCTTCTTCCTTTGCCCGCTTGAGCAAACGACCAACCTTAATACGTGAAATACCAAACTTCTTTGCGATCTCTTCCTGAGTGATTTCATCCTGATAATAGGCTACGGCAATTTCCGTCAGAAGTTCACTCTCCTGAGATCCTGGTTGCTTTTCCATCCGGTAATAAGTTCCTTACGCAAGGTTATGCAGTCATTATGCTGCTGATACAGACGAAAATGGCCTGTGCATACAGATGAGATGAAAATGCTCGTATAGTGAATTGTCACATGCCAGAGAAAGACGCTCAACCCCGATACTCATATCCTTGATATCGGCATTCATACGAAAAAAATAAGTCATCACCTCGGTGATTCACTTAATAGGTTAGGCTTCTGGGGAAAATCCGGACAGCAGTGTTAGTCGCCGTCACAGCATTCCCCAGCAACTGGCAGGTCAACGGTAAGTATTGCTAACCCAATGCTTACAGTCTAATCGATCTTTAATTATCGCGTTTTATTGAATCAATTTTCAGCATCCGTGCAATCACCAGATCGAGTTCTTTCTCATCAAAAATCTTCTTCCAGTCCGGTTTGATGATGTTCTCTTTGCCGTAATCAATGGCGATCATACATGCATCCGAGAACGGATTCGTACTGCGGAAAGCCACAGCCAACGCGATCTGAATGTGACCATAAAGCATGGCTTTCGCTGCGGCTTCCGGCACGCCAATCGTGTTGATGGTTTCATCCAATGCTTCTTTCATCAAGGTGCCAACCATACAGGCCACTGTTTCAACCAGCGTCGGTTCCAGATAGGCCAATTGTTTTACCGTCACCCAATGCACGTCAATCACCGGGCCATACATCACTTTAACGACCCCCGCCAATGCCGCTCTCTGCTCATCGCTCCCCGTCTCATAAGATGCGGCAACGTGTTGTGGTGCCGCTACGCCGCCAAACGCATCGGCATGCTCTTCCGGCGTAAAACGATCCAGGAATACGGAAGGATGGCAAGGGTGTGCAACGGCATAATCGATATCGTCACGTTTGGCGATAAGATTGGCATAGGCCGCCGCGGGGTCCAGCGTCAGCAGAACCGCGTTGCTTTTCATTTGTGGAACGACAAGTTCTGAGACCACTTTTAGCGCAATATCTGGCACAGCCAAAATTACCACGTCGCTTTCAGGAATAACCTGTTCAGCAACAGACAGCTCCCTGCCTGCGGCAACCACTTGCTCCTGCGCACGTGGCGAGTTCTCGCAGTAAAACACCTGGTAATCGCTTTTCTGAAAATTGGCAGAGATGCGCATGCCCATTTTGCCGCCAGCGCCCAGTACAGTAATGGTTTTCAATTCAGCAGCCATGATTGTTACTCCTCGGATTTGCCATAATAAAAACGGATTAAAGAGAATGTGTTGTCGGTGATAGGCGACCGGCAGACGGATTTCGTGCATACAGATAGTTCAAACTATGCCGTGTCCAGCTCTCTTCCAGACGGCAAGTTTCTTCCGCGTTGGCCTGCCACGGCAGCCAATGCTCGACGATCTGGTTAATGTTTCGTTCGTTCGGACGGACGCTCTGGTGAAGCAAGTCGTAATCCAACTGTCCGGTGCCCAGCAGACAGCCGGAATAAGTAAAGCCCACCCACCCCTCCTGGCGAGCAAAGGCAAAATCTTTAATATGCAGGTTAACTACACGTGGAGCCGTCAATTCGATCACCTCTCGCGGATACTCCAACGCAGCCACACAGTTGCCAGGATCGAGGCAAATTCCCAATGAAGGGCTGTCGATAGCGTCAACCACAGCCAATACGTCACGTGTTTTTACCTGCTCGTAGGTTTCCAGCCCCAGTTGAATGTGATGCCGTTCAAACTCAGGCAACACCTCGCGCAACAAGGCTAACGCTTCATCTTGCGTTGGCTTGTGCGTCACCGTGTTGAACATCGTCCGGATAAAGCGAACATCCAGCGCACGAGCCATCGTGAGGTAGCGCGTCAGATGCGCTGTATCTAATCCCCGCGTCCCCAGCTCAAGTTGGATGCCTAAATCGACGGCACGTTGTCGTAATTTTTCCAGCTCGGCAGACGAGAGTGTTTCGATAGCGGCGTAATCACAAATCTGGAAAACACCTGCGCCAGATTCTGCCGTTTGCTCCAGCATCGCCTCCACGCTCAGTGGGTTTGGCACACGAGCAGAAGCCCGCCAGAAGAACGCATAAGTACTTAATCCGATTGCCATATTTATTTCCTCTCTCTTACGCCTGCGAACCAAGCGTGAAGGCTTCATCCATAATGGCGTTAAACGCCACCGGATCGTGGGCAAAGCGCCCCAGAAACAGGCCATCCGCCGAGTCACCCAATTGGCTAAGCAATCCCGGCCCCGCGCTACCACCATAAATGACCCGCCCATCGTGCACGCCCGTCAGTGTTGGCAAATACTGTTTTAACACCTGACACACCTCGCGAATGTAAGCCGTCGGTGCGGGTTCCGTGCTGCCAATCGCCCACTGTGGTTCGTAGGCCAGAATCAGCTCACCCGTCAGTTGTTGCTTCTGGGCCAGATCCAACGCCGCCGCCAGTTGAGCCTGACAGGTGTCGATCGCCTGTTGTACTGAACCGCGTTTCTCTTCGCCGACGCACAGCACCGGGGTTAGGCCATTGCGCCAGGCCGCCGCTGTTTTCAGCGCGAAATGTTCATCTGTTTCACCAAAATAGCGACGGCGCTCGGCGTGCCCAATTTCGACATAGCGACACCCCATTTCGTGCAGCATGGTGCCGCTCACTTCCCCGGTGAAAGCACCGTTATCCGCCCAATGCAGATCTTGTGCACCGACATGAACAGGTGATTCGGCAAACCGTTGCACAACGGGCGCTAACGTTGGGAAAGCAGGCAGAACAAATAGCCTCACCGAAGGCAGTGATGCCAATGGATGCTGTGCCACCATCGCCTGAATGTGTTGGCACCAGTCAAGCGTCTGCTGGTAGCCAAAATACATTTTCAGGCTGACACCCAACGTTAATTTGCGAGAACTCATCGCCCACTCTCCGTTTGCTTGGCCGTCTGACTTGAAGCACTCGACGTCGTCTCGCTGTTCAACACCGCCGAAACTGCGTCAAGGATCATGGCTAGCGATATCGCACCTGCATCAGGTGTTCCCAGGCTTTTTTCTGCCAATGGGCGAGCGCGGCCAATTTTAGGTAACAGTTGCGCCGTATCATCGGCCGCCTTCTGAGCGCACTGCGCGGCCTGTCGCCAGGCTTCAGGCAAGCTCATTCCTGCTTCTACGCGCTGTGTAAGCGCCTGGCTAAACGGGATCAGGGCATCCACCAGCGTTTTATCTCCCGGCTTCGCTTTGCCGAAATGCATCACGCTCTCTTTGGCCTGACGCACACCATCTGCCACACGGCGACCATCGGGGCGTTGTTCATCACCTAATACGGTTCCCAGTGCATTCAACGCAACGCCCCAGATTGCGCCAGACGTTCCCCCGGCTCGATCGGCCCAGGCATCCGCCGCTCGTTGCAATAGCGTCCCAGCACCGGCATGTTGCTCCAGCATCTCCGCCGCTTTTTCCGCAGCGGCAATCACCCCACGCTCCATGCCAATGCCGTGATCGCCATCTCCGGCAATCGCATCGATACGCCCCAACTCTATGACGTTAGCCAGCACAACATCACGCGCTGCATTCAGCGCTGCCGCAACACAGTGTGCCGCCGCTTTCGATGCCGCCGTCGCGGTTGGGATCACATCCAGTTCTGTGGTGAATGTCCGCTCAGCCAAAGGTTCAGCGGGGGACATACTGCCTTTACGAAATGCAGGCGCATCGGCAGGTGCACGCCAGAAACGCTCCAGTTCTTCATCCAGCCAGAACAGCGTGAGCGACAGACCGGCCATATCGAAGCTGGTTACGAGTTCTCCCACTTCAGGCTCGACCACCGTCAGCCCCTGCTCGACCAGCAATTGCGAAACCCGGCGATAAACTACAAACAGCTCTTCGTATTTCACGCCGCCAAGGCCGTTGAGCACCACGCTAATCCGCTGCCCGGAAAACGTCGTAATCCCTTGTGGCACTTCTTCCAGCAATGAACTGACCAAAAGCTCGGCCAATTCATCGGCGGTTGAAATAGGTACATCACGGATGCCCGGCTCACCGTGAATCCCCATACCCACCGCCATCATCCCCTCGGGGACTGTGAACAACGGGTGTTCCGCGCCCGGTAACGTACAACCAGAAAAGGCTACACCGAGTGAACGGGTTCTCTGATTGGCACGTTCTGCAATCTCAAGGACCGCAGCCAGATCGTAACCCGCTTCCGCCGCCGCAGAGGCGGCCTTGAAGACCATCAGATCGCCCGCAACGCCACGACGTTTTTGCGATTCGTTCAGTGGCGCACTGGAAATATCGTCGGTAACCGCCAGCAACTCACACGGAATGCCCTCTGCATTCAGACGCGCCTTGGCCTGTCCGAAATGCAACACATCACCCGCATAGTTCCCGAATGTTAACAACACGCCACCACCATTGTGTGCCGCACGGGCGACAGAGCAGATCTGCTGGGCAGACGGCGAGGCAAATAGGTTTCCCATCGCCGCACCGTGCGCCAGCCCCTGACCAACCAGCCCAGCAAATGCCGGGTAATGACCGGAGCCACCCCCGACCACAACAGCGACCCCACCTTCACGACTGCGAGTACTTCTGACCACGCCGCCAGGCACCTGACGCACTTTGTCAGCATGAGCCGCCACAAAGCCTTCAGTCAGTTCCCGGGCAAAAGCGGAAGGCTGGTTGAACAAATACGTCATATCAATGCTCCTGTGTTGCTGATGCGGCTTTCGATAACCGGTCCGAACGGCTGAGCAGAACAATCAACACGGCGGAAAGCAGCATTAGCCCGCCGACAATCATCATGGGGAGTACGTAAGTTCCCGTTACACCCCGCACCGCACCGGTGATGTATCCAGCTGAGAATCCGGCAACATTGCCGATGGTATTAATGAGCGCGATAGCCGCAGCCGCGGATGCCCCGGTCAAGAACTGGGTCGGTAATGTCCAAAAGTTAGGTAACGCGGCAAAGATGGAACAGGCCGTTACGGTGATCACCGCAATGGTCGCCGTAGGAGATTCCATAAACAGCGCCAATGGAATGCTGATCGCTCCGGTCAGAGCCGGGATGGCAATGTGCCATGGGCGGCAGCCGCGGCGCGTCGCATCTCGGGACCAGAAATACATCACGATGGCCGCAGGCAGGTAAGGAATGGCGGTGATCAGCCCTTTATCCATAACATTGAACGTCGTACCGAACTGCTGCTGGAAACCTGCGATAATCGTGGGCAGGAAAAACGCCAGCGCATAAAGACCATAAATAAAGCCGAAGTAAATCAGACACAGCACCCAGACACGTTTGTTGAACATCACAGTCATCACGCTGGGGTGTTTGCTGTGATTTTTGGTAGCGTGTTCGCTTTCCAATTCATTGACCAACCAACGCTTCTCATCGGCGTTAAGCCACTTGGCATCGGCTGGGCGATCCACCAGATAGAACCAGGTAATGATACCGACGATAATGGCAGGAACGGACACACCGAGGAACATGACTCGCCAGCCGGACAGACCGAACAAACCGTGTTGTTCAATCAGCCAGGCGGCCAGCGGTGCACCCAGCACCACCGTCAGCGGTTGAGCCAAATAGAACAGCGATAGTATTTTGCTGCGATAGCGGGCAGGCACCCACATACTCAGGAATAAGATCGCGCCAGGGAAGAACCCTGCCTCCGCAATCCCCAGCAGGAAGCGCAGAATATACAGCCCCTCAATACTGCTTACCCAAGTAAACAACAGCGACACGATGCCCCACGACACCATAATACGCGACAGCCATTTACGCGCGCCGAAGCGGTGCAGAGCCAGATTGCTCGGCACTTCCAGCAAAATATAACCAATAAAGAAAATCCCGGAAGCGAGCCCGAACTGCGCGACGGTTAGCGCGAGGTCGGTATTCATGCCATTCGGCCCCGCGAACGAAATAGCGGTACGATCAAGGAAGTTAATAAAGAACATCAGGCCGACGAAAGGCACCAAACGCCAGGATATTTTGCGAATGGCCGATCGTTCTACCGCAGACGATGTTGTAGTGGACGGTTTTGTGGCAGATTGTTCCGCCGTTGCAGCAGCCGATACTTTGCTCATACAGCCCCCTTACTACCAGTAGTCAATCCCTTCCATGACATTGCCTCTACGCCAGGCTGTTCCTGCATTCCATCCCCTTTCATCATTTGATGCCCGGTGTGACCTTTGTTATTTGTTGTCTTTTTTATCGTTTGCATACAGGTCTGACACATTGTTATGCCCTCTAAAAGATTTAGATCATTAACACACACTGTGAACATATGAACGATATATTTGCCCTAATCTTTTGCCTATCTCTCTGTTTGAAAATTGTGAGCATGATCTAAATATGTATCAAAAAGGTAAAATATAGCCTTAAAACCCCTAAAAGTGACAAAGATCACTCTTTCAGTCACCTTTTCCTCTCGGATAAAACAAAAAACAAATAATCACACATTGAACATTTGAAAAAAGCGGTATATGTTTAGCCATGAAAAGGCCGGAAATGTACAGAATCATGCAGAGAGATTCTCGTTAATCGTTGTTTATTAATGTTTTTTATAAATAACCTAACAAAAGCGACATATCAGGCTCACTTTGACCCTCAGCCAGGCAGGAGATAGATATGCTCTCGATTGCAATTGGTGCAGACAGCGCCGCGATTGATCTGAAAAACACGATTACTGATTACTTACAGCAGAAAGGGCTGACGGTAACCGACTACAGCTACGATCCCACCGGGGAAAATCCGATCTACCCCGATGTCGCCTATACGCTGGCGCATGCGATTAAAGACGGCAAACACCAGCGTGGGATCCTGCTATGCGGCACCGGGATCGGCATGAGTATCGTGGCGAATAAGGTCAATGGCATTCGCGCTGCTCAGTGTCATGACACCTATTCCGCTCAACGAGCCAGAAAAAGTAACGATGCGCAGGTGATCGCTCTGGGTGCCCGGGTTATCGGCCCTGAACTGGCAAAAGAGATCGTTGGCGCCTGGCTGGAGTCTGAGTTTGAAGGCGGTGGTTCTGCGCCAAAGGTTGAAAAGATCAGCTATTACGAGCATCAGGAAAATGCCCGTTAAGCACGGTTGGCCAGCTAAAACGGGCCGCGGATTCGCGTAGGCACGCCACCGCCAGTGGCGAATCCCCCTCCAGACTCTTTTCCAATTGCAGCAATCAGAAAAAGCGCATGTCATTCTGCCCACTAATGGTGCAGTGTGGCATAGCGCGGCGGATTCGACTCCGCTCATTGCCTTTTTTGCTATGCCAAGGAGCCCACTCATGAACCAACTCGACGCCCTTAAACAATTTACCGTGGTCGTCGCCGACAGCGGCGATATCGACTCTATTCGTCAGTTTTCACCGCAAGATGCCACCACCAACCCGTCCCTGATCCTGAAGGCCGCAACGCTACCGCAGTATCAGCCGCTGTTTGATGACGCGATTGCCTACGCACATCAGCAAGGCGGTAGCAAAGAGACCCAGCTCATCAACGCCAGCGACCGACTGGCGGTCAACATCGGGGCGGAAGTGTTGAAAAGCATTCCAGGGCGCATATCCACCGAAGTGGATGCCCGCCTCTCGTTCGATCGCGGTATGTGCGTGGCGAAAGCCCGCAAACTGATCGGAATGTATCAGGAAAAAGACATTCCACGTTCACGTATTCTGATCAAGCTCGCCGCCACCTGGGAAGGGATTCGCGCCGCCGAGGAGCTGGAAAAAGAAGGGATCAACTGCAACCTGACGCTACTGTTCTCGTTCGCGCAGGCACGTGCGTGCGCCGAAGCGGGCGTCTTTCTGATCTCTCCGTTTGTGGGTCGGATTTATGACTGGTATCAGGAAAAACAACCCACCAGCGACTATCAGGCCGAGATCGATCCCGGTGTGATCTCCGTGCGTAATATCTATGACTATTACAAACGCCATCGCTACCAAACGGTGATCATGGGTGCCAGCTTCCGCAAAGTGGAACAGATTCTGGCGCTGGCGGGATGCGATCGCCTGACGATCTCTCCTGCGCTGTTGGATCAGTTGAAAAACAGCGATGCGCCCGTTGAACGCCAACTGACGCCATCAACCGAAGCGTTCCATCATCCTTCGCCGCTATCTGAAGCTGAATTCCGCTGGGAGCACCATCAGGATCCGATGGCCGTCGATAAACTGGCGGAAGGCATTCGTCTGTTCGCTGCCGATCAACAAAAGCTGGAAGCGCTGTTGGCGGCCAAGCTGTAACGTCTGGAGTAAAGCATGTCCTCTCGTAAAGAACTTGCCAATGCTATCCGTGCGCTGAGCATGGATGGTGTGCAAAAAGCGAAGTCCGGTCATCCGGGTGCACCGATGGGTATGGCGGATATCGCCGAAGTGCTGTGGCGCGATTACCTCAACCATAATCCGGCTAATCCCAACTGGGCCAACCGCGACCGCTTCGTGCTGTCCAACGGCCACGCCTCCATGCTGATTTACAGCCTGCTGCACCTTTCTGGCTACGACCTGCCGATTGAAGAACTGAAAAATTTCCGCCAACTGCACTCCAAAACCCCGGGTCACCCGGAATACGGCTACACCGCTGGCGTAGAAACCACCACCGGCCCGCTGGGTCAGGGGATTGCCAACGCAGTGGGTATGGCGATTGCCGAGCGCACGCTGGCGGCGCAGTTCAACCGTCCGGGCCACGAGATTGTCGACCATCACACCTACGCTTTCCTCGGCGATGGCTGCATGATGGAAGGGATTTCCCACGAAGTCTGCTCGCTGGCCGGCACCATGAAGCTCGGCAAGCTGACCGCGTTTTATGATGACAACGGTATCTCCATCGACGGCCACGTTGAAGGCTGGTTTACCGACGATACCGCGGCCCGCTTTGAAGCCTACGGCTGGCACGTGGTGCGTGGCGTGGACGGTCACGATGCGGACGCCATCAAACGCGCCATCGGCGAAGCGCAGCTTGTCACAGACAAACCATCGCTGCTGATGTGCAAAACCGTGATTGGCTTCGGTTCACCGAACAAGGCCGGTACGCATGACTCCCACGGCGCGCCGCTGGGTGATGCAGAAGTGGCGGCCTCCCGTGAACAACTGGGCTGGACGCACGCGCCGTTTGACATTCCTGCTGATATCTATGCGGCATGGGATGCCAAACCGGCTGGTCAGCGTAAGGAAGCGGCCTGGGACGAGGCGTTTGCCGCCTACGCCAGCGCCTACCCGGAACTGGCTGCCGAGTTCAAACGTCGCACCAGCGGTGAGCTGCCAGCCAGCTGGCAGGCGGACGCACAGAAATTTATCGACGATTTGCAGGCCAATCCGGCGAAAATCGCCAGCCGTAAAGCCTCACAGAACGCGCTGGAAGCCTACGGCAAACTGTTGCCGGAATTCCTCGGCGGCTCTGCCGACCTGGCACCGAGCAACCTGACCATCTGGTCCGGCTCGGTCTCGCTGGATAAAGACCACGCGGGTAACTACATTCACTACGGCGTGCGTGAATTCGGCATGACGGCGATTGCCAACGGGATTGCGCTGCACGGCGGCTTTGTACCGTATACCGCAACCTTCCTGATGTTTGTGGAATACGCGCGTAATGCCGTGCGTATGGCCGCGCTGATGAAAATCCGCAGCATCTACGTTTACACCCACGATTCTATCGGTCTGGGTGAAGACGGCCCGACGCACCAGCCGGTTGAACAGCTGGCCAGCCTGCGCGTGACGCCGAACATGAGCAACTGGCGTCCGGCAGACCAGGTGGAAACGGCAGTGGCGTGGAAATACGCCATTGAGCGTCAGGACGGCCCGACATCGCTCATCCTGTCCCGTCAGAATCTGGCACAGCAGCCACGTACCGTGGAACAGCTGGCAAACGTGGCAAAAGGCGGTTACGTGCTGAAAGACAGTGACGGGCAGCCAGAATTGATCCTGATTGCCACCGGTTCAGAAGTCGAACTGGCGGTTGGGGCGTATGACAAGCTGACTGCCGCAGGCCGCAAGGTGCGCGTGGTGTCGATGCCGTCAACGGATGCGTTCGACAAGCAGGATGCGGCCTACCGTGAAGCGGTGCTGCCGAAAGCGGTATCGGCGCGCGTGGCAATTGAAGCGGGTATCGCGGACTACTGGTTCAAGTACGTGGGCCTGAACGGCGCGATTGTCGGCATGACGAGCTTCGGCGAATCGGCTCCGGCTGAACTGTTGTTCGAAGAGTTCGGCTTCACCGTCGATAACGTGGTGGAAAAAGCACAGGCATTATTGAAATAACCAACGCGAGAATACAGGCCACCAGAATAGACACTGGTGGCCTGACGTCATCAGGCAAACCAGCCGCGAATGATCGCGTGCTGTAACAACATAATCGTTTTACCGTCTTTGATTCGACCATCTTTCATCATCGCGATGGCTTCGCTGAATGGCAACTCCAGCACTTCGATATCTTCATCTTCTACGCCACCGCCCGCATTTTCCCGTAATGACTCATCGTATTCTGCGGCGAAAAAATGCAATCGCTCCGTCACACTGCCAGGAGACATGTAGGCATCAAACAATTTCTCTACATTACCGATCGCATAACCTGTTTCTTCAATTGCCTCGTTACGGATACATTCTTCTGGTGAATGATCGTCCAGCAAACCGGCGCAGGCTTCCAGCAACATGCCACTTTCATTGCCGTTGACGTAGGTAGGAATTCGGAATTGTTTTGTCAGAATGACCGTGCCTTTCGCCCGGTTGTACAACAGGATTGTCGCACCATCCCCCCGATCGTAAACCTCACGAACCTGACGTACCACACCACCATTATTTCTTTTTAAATCAAAAGTATATTTATGCAGAATATACCAGTTATCGGATAGCAGTTTCTTTTCGATGAGAGTGATTGGCGATGACATAGCTGAACCCCGAATAAGGAAGAATCAGCGCCTGATAATAAGACGGTACATGCCAGATTGCACGTACCGTTAGCGGACATGGAGAGAAAATATTGCGATAGACAGGCTGTTACCGGAACTCTTCAAACAGTTGCTCACCACGAAAACCAATACGACGCGACAGCGAAAGTGCGGCTTCGGAAATGAGCTGCCCGAGTTCCTCGACACGGCTGGGATTATCTTTCACCTTCGAAAACAGGCTGGCAATACTGATGGCAGCTTGTGTTTTACCGCGAGCGTTATAAATAGGTGCCGCTACGCAGAAAACCTCGGAGTTATGTTCACGATCGTCAATCACGTAGCCGCGCTGACGCGCTTCATTCAGCACACCAAAAAAGCGAGTTTCATCAACGATGGTAAATGGCGTGACCGGTTTTAGTCCGCCGGTTTGTTGCAGGATCGCTTTCACCTGCTCATCTGACATGGATGCCAGAAGCGCTTTGCCAAGGCCCGTGCAATACATTGGGTTATTCGACCCAATACGAGCGGAGGTGCGCACCGACGCCGCGCTCTCTACTTTATCGAGGTAAACCAGAAAACCATCGTTTTCCATCGCCAGAAAAGACGTTTCCTGAGCTTTGGCGGCAAGATCTTCCAGAATAGGACGAGCCACTTCGTAGAATGGTGTTTGATCGAGGTAAACCGCCCCCGTCTGAAATAATTTCAGACCCAACTTGAACGATTTCACTCGCGGGTTGGCAATATCAAGATAACCTTTGTCGACCAGCGTGTAGATGATATCGAAAGTCGTACTTTTCGGAATACCGAGCTGTTTACTGATTTCTGTGATGGTCAACTCATCATGAGTATTTGCCACTAACTCCAACATATCTAACGCTCTGGCTACCGAGCGATTAATTTTTTCCACACCATCCGCCTCAATAAATTCTCCTGCGGCGCATTATACAAGATAACATCGGCGATCGAACCAAAAAGATAGATGAGCGATCCCTCCACAACCACGGGTACCCGGTAAAGGAAGCACGGATCTTATGTGCTGTTCACCGGGTATTCTGTCCTTGATTAATTGGGGTAAGAACACGTATCCCTTTTTTTGTTTTCACGGAAACGCTGAATAAATTTTCCGGCTAGCTGGGTAAGTTCCTGCCAGTCTCCCGAGGCAATCAGCGTTTTATTGATTAATTCACTCCCGACGCCAACGGCAAACGCGCCAGCCTGAGCAAAATCAGCAACATTGTTCAGCGTCACGCCGCCAACGGGAATAATAGACAAATTATTCAATGGGCCTTGTAACTCTTTTAAGTAACTGACACCCAATCCATTCGCTGGAAATAGTTTCAGTAGATCAACGCCTAGCCGACAGGCTTGTAAAATTTCCGATGGCGTCACGACCGCAGGGATCATCAGCTTCTGTTTTTCATGCACCATGGAAACAACCTGAGGATTAAAATCTGGCGATAGCACAAAGTTGGCCCCCGCATCCATCACCAACTGAGCCATCACCGGATTGATGACCGTTCCTGCACCGATCCACATCCGGTCCCCCAGTTCCGCATTCAGCGCTTCAATACTGGACAGATAGCCTGCTGAATTACAGGTTACCTCCAGAACGCGAATCCCTCCTTCATAAAGCGCTCGCGCAACCGGCAGCACTTCCTCCGGTTTCGTTCCTCTGACGATAGCAATAATGCCAGTTTCTTCTATGGCACGAATCACTCGGTGCTTAATCATTGATAACCTCATAACGCTATGAATAAATACAACAAACTGCAAAAGGCGACTCACGTCGCCTTGAGATTAGATTATTCCGTGGCCTCGATCGGCTTTCTGACGATGAACCAGTAACAAAGTGCCGCACAACCGGCAATAATGCCGCCGCTGACAAACGCCATGGTGTAAGACCCAGTCGCATCGGCGATCATCCCGGTCACCAGAGGAGACAGTGAACCAGCGAAGTAACCACCAAAGTTCTGGATACTACCAACAGAGGCCACCATCGAAGCAGGAGCAACATCGCCCGGTAACGCCCATCCGGTCGCAGAGAGCGCTGACAGTAACGCCATCGCCACGACTAACAGTGCCAACGTTCCCGTGAGGCTGGTCGCAAACGGAATAGCGACCACCGCCACTCCGGCTAACAAAGCGGAGACACTGATTGTCACGCGCTTGGCCACCAGCGAATCACGGAATATATTTTTATCCATCAGCCATTTGGAAAGATATCCGCCACCGATGGCACCGACAATACCGCCGAAATAAGGAATACTGGCGTAAATACCTAATGCTTTAAGTTCGATATTCTGCGTTTTCATTAAATAGAGTGGCAGGAAGGTGGTGAAAATATTCATCATCCACACATAGCAAAACCACCCCAGGATCATTCCCCATACACATTTATATTTGAATAACGATCCCCAACTAATATTGGTCTCACTTTTACCTAATTTCTCAGCAGTACCGCCGCCGCCTTCTTTAATATAATCCAGTTCTTCTTTGGTGATTGACGGATGCTTTTCCGGTTGATGATAAGCAAAGATGAAAAACACCAGAAAAACCAGACCAATGCCACCGGCGATATAAAACAGAGAGCGCCAGCCAAAAGGAACAATAATGGCAACCAGAATCGGTGGAGCAATCGCAGGCCCCCACTTAGAGGCAGCATCCCAAAAACCGGTAGCAAGCGCACGTTCATTTTTGGGGAACCAGGAAGCCGTGATCTTGGCTGCTCCCGGCCAGCATGGTGCTTCCGTTATGCCCAAAATACCGCGAGCAAACAGCAACGTTACTAAATTGCTACAGGCTCCGGTCAACATGGTTGCGCCGCTCCATAAACCGATAGCCCAGCCATACATCTTTTTCGGACCAAACTTGTCGACTAACCAGCCGGAAGGCAACTGGCACATGGCATAAATGAGCGCAAATACAGATCCCATTAAACCAATATCGGTATTTGTCAGGTGAAGATCTTTCATCATATCGGGTGCGGCAATAGAGAGTGCAGCGCGATCCAGATAGTTAATAATACCGCCGAGCAACAATAAGAAAACGACAAACCATCTTTTTTTGCCGATCTTTTTACTTGCAGCTTGCGTATTAACAATAGTACTCATCGTTATATTCCTATAGTAATACTTGTAGGGTAAGAGGTAATTAATCGACCACTTATTTAATAAACTATGTGTTTAACAAACCACGTATTTAATAAATCAGGCGATATACCACTTCATTAAATTATTTTTCCGAAACGTGCGATTGCCAGCGCACCTAATCCGGACAGTGATGGCTGGTTATCATCAATGACAATCATTTCCCCATTAAAAAATGCATCTTCTTTTATTAATGTTTCAAACGCATGCTTTAATATTTTTTTACCACACACAACCAGAGTGGTATCTGAAGATATATTCAACGCTTTACTGTTTTTAATTGCCAGAATATCGGTTTGCAATACTGCGCCCAGCAGATAATTTGCTTTCTGGTTATCACTCAGCTTACCGAACATATCCAGAATACGTACAGAGAAACAGCTGCGGGCCAACCCTACTGCGGCACAATCTTTCGCGCCTTGTAACAGATATTCCGTTTCTATTTCGCTAGCAAACTGGTGCTTCAGAGAACTTGCCAGAATGGTCCGTTGAGTAATGACATCCAGCAATTCACCTGCAATGGTCGTCACACACCCTTCGATACGATTTTCCGCATCCACTTTTATAAATTTGGAATGCGAACCCGGTTGAATAATCAGTGCTGGCCCTTTCACATCCAGCGCCGCGAGTACACCGATGGTTTCTACCTCTTCACCGCGCATGACATCCATCATTTCACAGTTTTCGGCGGTAACCCCCTGACTATTATTGCGGATTCCGGGGATGAACCAGATTGGTTGATCGATGACATCCGGCAGGTTCGCCTGAACCATGCCACCAGACAGCTCAGCTATCCCGGCAGGTGCGACAACATGTGGAATTTCACACAGCCCTACGTTGGACGTGATCATCCCAGAAGATAAAAATGTGATTTTCGCATCAGCGGGCAGTGCTGCTTTTTCTAACGCGGCCTGAATTGCCGTTTTCACACCGTTCGTTAATGTCTCTTTACTCCCGGTAATCGCAGTATCACGCACGCCAACAGGTTGGCTGGCTTCAGCAATAATATCGTTATGCTGCCAGACAAACACCCGCGTATTAGTTGTACCGGTATCAATCGTTACGGAATACATATTTTTCCCCTGTGCATCAAGCCTATAATGGGCTCAACTAAATTTTTTCGGCGATATACCCAGCGCCGTCCACAACCAGCATGTCGATATCCTCACGCGTCGTGATCTGCATAGCAGGACGTTCGAAGCCGAGGAATGTTTTCATCATGTACTGATAAATTTTGCAGCGGTTTTCATTACCCACAAAAATAATATCCCCGCCTAAATCAAAGCCCTGTTGTTTTGCATCCGAGAAAAGTTTCATATCATCCGCAGCAAGCACCGCTTCGCAGAATAATTTCCGCTCAGCAGCCTGAGTATCCAATGCAAACTGAATAAAGCGAGTTAACAGGAAAGAGCGTAATAAGCCACTTTGCTGAACGCTGGCGTACGCTGCATTTAATATCGTCTCCGAGAAGATGGGTTCATTTACCTCGGTACTTTTTACGCTCGAACCAATAAAGGTTTCTTTTAATACTGCGGCATAAACTTGCCCACTCAGAGACGTAATGCTACCGGCAATTCGCCCTTGACCATCAATGTGAATCAACTTAGTCGTAGAACCTAATTCAATGATGGTACATGGTAATGAAGGGCGATAGCGGCTGAGCACACCAATTGCCTGAGTTTCCTCGCCACGCATCAAATCCAGATTCGCAATGTTTTCCCATCCACCGGCGCCTGCTTGATTTTTAATTCCAGGAATGAAAACCACAGGAATATCAAGCGGAAAAATATCCGATGAACGATATTTCTGTGCAAATTTAGCGAGATCGTCAATATTTACCGGTGCTTCCAAATGAGGAATTTCAACGAGTCCAAGATTTGACGTAATCATTCCCGAAGCAATAGCAAAGCGGACATCACACAGCGTTATTTTTTCCTGATCCAAAAGCTGTTGAAAACCAGAAGCGATACCTTCCTTTAACGCCGTATTATTTCCGTTTGCCGCCGTGCTATTCACACCGATGGGAATTTCTTTTTTTGCGACAACGCTTTTATCTTTAATAAGATAAACGCGCGTATTTGTTGAACCACAGTCAATAACAGCAAACATATTATTCAGCCTCTTCACTCATAAACATGACGGCCATATAGAAATATGGGGGTACAGAATGCTTGCCCGATGAAATCATTCATCGGGAAGTGTCCTTTCTTTTTTATTAGGAGACGATGCTAATTACAGGCAGCGCTGATAAATCTCACGTATTTTGTCTGCATCCGGTACACGCGGATTATTTGACAATACGACTTTCATGGTGGTCAGCACATTATTGATCAGCCAATCAAAATGCTCTTCCTTCACACCTAATTCTGTCAGCGTCGGCGTCATATTGATCCCTGAAAGGAAACGATTTACGGCAGCGACACTACTTTCCGCAGCCTGCTCAACCGTCATATCACGGGTATCTACACCCATCGCTCGCGCAATCGCCGCAAATTTTTCGGGTGCGGCAGACCAGGTATATTCCATAAATGGAGTATAAATCGCGGCAATACCCTCCGCATGAACGACATCCAACAGGCCCCCCATCGGATGCTGCAAGGCATGCGGTAACGTGGTTCCCGCACAGTCAATTGCCATACCGGCGAGTGAACTGGCTAATGTCACTTTTTCCCATGCATCAATGTTTTTCACATCGTCATAAACCACAGGTAAATTCTGCGCAATTAACTCGATCGCGCGCAGTGACAACATTTCACTAAACGGGTTGGCATTTTTGGAAATGTACGATTCCAATGCATGAAACAGCACATCAGCACCCGGCCCGGCAATGACACGTTTTGGCAGCGTCAGCATCAATTCGGGATCGATGATCGCGGCTTTCGGATAAATCAATGGATTGACCAATCCCTTCTTATCGTTAGTTTCAGGGTTGGTAAATACCGCAGTACGGTTCGACTCGCTCCCCGTTCCCGCCGTTGTCGGGATCAGAATAATCGGCAGGGCACCCGTTCCAACTTTCGCACCAAAAACATAATCCCAGATGCTACCAGGATTAACAGCAGAGAAGGCGATGCCTTTTGCCATATCCATGGCGCTACCACCGCCGATACCAATCACCATATCGCATTTTTCATCAATCGCGAGTTGTGCGCCTTCGGCCACTAATGTGGACAGTGGGTTTTGCATAAAACGGTCATAAACTGCATACGCCAAACCTGCTTCGGACAATGCCTGCTGTACAGCAGCCAATTGACCAGTGGGTTTAGAGCTGTCTGACGCCACTAACAGCGCCTTTTTTCCGTAGGGGCGAGCAATTTCCCCCACTTGTTTGTGTTTACCCATCCCAAAATGAAATTTAACTGGGTTACTGAATTCAAAAGCTGGCATCTTTCATTCCTCTTTGTCCGCATATGCGAATCATGTTCGTGTTTATGATCAAGATGATAAAGAGGAGATATTTCGAGCGCTATCGATTTAATAAAAAAAATGGATATTCATCACATTTATTTTGTAAATGGTCAGGTAGAGAAACGGCAGGAAAACATGCAGAAACGCATAAAACGAGGGAATTAGCTCCCTAAAATCGTGCTGATTAACAGGTAAAGATTGAGGGAAACCACAACAAACACAATGATTTTTCCGGTGTTTTGTACCAAACGGCTATTCGCCATGTCGCCCATCAGGACTTTACTGCCAGTAAAAGCCAGCAGGGGAACCAGCGCCAGTGCAATACCGAAGCTCAACACTACCTGACTCAAAACCAGCACACGGGTGGGATCCAAACCGGAGAGGATAACAATAAACGAAGGCAGCATCGTAACGGTACGTCGGACCCACAAAGGAATGTGAAAACGTACAAACCCCTGCATGACGACCTGCCCCGCTAACGTACCAACGACCGTCGAAGATAAACCGGCAACGACCAGGCTCAGTCCAAAAATGGTTGCAGCAGCCTGCCCCAGCAGAGGCTCTAGTGTCAGGTAGGCACGATCAAGATCGGCAATATCCTGATTGCCACTGAAATGAAACGCTGCCGCCGCAGTTGCCATCATGGCCAAATTCACAAATCCCGCGATGGTCATCGCAATACCGACATCCACTTTCGTCGCGGCGTAACGCTCAGCCCGAGTATGTTTTCCTTTGTGTTGCGTCAACGAAGAATGCAAATAAATAACATGGGGCATGATGGTGGCACCCAGCACACCGGCAGCCAGCAACACAGCATCCGAGGTTGGCAAATTGGGTATCGCCATCCCTTTTGCCAACGCCGCCAGTTCAGGGCGAGAAAAGATCAACTCAACAATATAGGCCGCAGCGACAAACAGCAGTAGCCCACCGATCACCCGCTCCAGTGGCTTTTCTCCGTGCTTTTGCAACATCAAAATCAGGAAGGTCGCTATACCTGTCAATACCGCGCCTTCAAGCAGCGAAATGCCCAGCAATAACTTAAAACCGATGGCTGCACCAATAAATTCAGCCAGATCCGTGGCCATCGCAATGATTTCGGCCTGCACCCAATAGGCCCAAACTACAGGACGAGGAAAACGATCGCGGATCAACTCCGCCAGATTGCTACCCGTCGCAATCCCCAGTTTGGCGGACAATAGTTGGATCAGCATCGCCATGATATTGGCCCACACGACTACCCACAGCAACTGATAACCATAGGCGGCCCCAGCCTGAATATTGGTAGCAAAATTACCGGGATCGATGTAACCGATCGCCGCGATAAACGCCGGTCCCATCAGGGAAAGTTTTATTCTCCTTGATGCTCGATTCATTGACCCAGCGATACGACTATCCGGCATGGTTTACCCCTTCTGGCACGCGACGTCGTAAACTTTTACATGAGCGATAATGATTATCAAGTACACCTACGATGGCTATACCGATACCACCAATCGCTAAAAATGATGATTTATTTCAGAAGGAAATAATGTAAACATAATAGTCGAATTTATGGTCAATTATTTTACAAAAAGATGTTTATGATTATTCTATACCCAAAATAATTCAAGTTTCAGGAAGGCGGCAAGAGAAGGAATCCCAATGAGCTTACTCAGGTAAGTGATTCGGGTGACTGGACGCAGCCAACGCACATGTAACTTGAAGTATGACGGGTATAGGTACATAAGTGCACATTTAAAACGACATATGGCTCAAAATTGAGAATCTGCGACATAATTTTTTAATGTTTGCCAGAAACGTTCAGCGGTTTTATTGAGTCGGGTGTCCATACGATAAATATAGGCCTGTATCGGTATAGTTAATTCCGGTTCACCAATACAAACCAATTTTTTTTCACTTAATTCTTCCACAATCGACCACATCGGCAACCAAGCAACACCATGCCCTCCCAACACCATATTTTTCAACAATTCACTCATAGATGACATAAACGAGGTTCGTGGAGACACTGTATTGATTTCAGATAATCGGCGATTGACGAGACGACCCATATACGAAGTACTAGTGTAGTTTAGTAAAGGCACTTTCGGTTCATAAATATCAAACCTCGGCAGAGCATTACTATCAGTCGCACAAACTGGATATAGATCTGAGGAAAAAAGCTTCAGGCCACAGAAGGGTGATTGCATCAAATCTTCATCATGAAATGAGATAACAAAATCACTTTTACCTTCGCGCAAAGCAAAAACCGCCTGAACAACATCAATAGATTCAACATAATAGATAATTTTGCCATTATCATCGGCGAGCAGTCGAACCAAATCAGGAAGAAGTGTTAACGACAATGAATGTGCTGCAGCTATTTTAATGTCTGACAGACGTAACAGATTATGACCCAAGAGTTCACTTAAATTCGACTCTAACTGTTGCAGTAAGCTACGAGCTTGAGAGTGAAAAATTTTGCCTTCTTCTGTCAGTTGTAAAGGTACTGTCATGCGATCAAACAATGGTACACCGATAGCTGATTCTAATGCTTGAATACGCCGACTAAATGCAGGTTGAGAAATATTTCTCATTTCTGCCGCTTGAGAAAAATGACGACATGCCTCCAGTGTCACAAAATCATATAACCATTTTGTTTCTATATTTTTCATTTTTATATACCTCTCCACTATTTAATAAATCATCCTATTCTCAAACCAACACTACATACTGAAGATAGTAGAGAGACATGTAATGATTCATTTTTTGCATAATACATTCATAAATAGCATTGAATCTATCAAACATCATACTTTACAAAAAACATGGTATCTACCTTATATGCCAATAATGGTATGAACCATAAGAAAAATTTTTATCGGCCCTCTTGTTTAAAATAAAACCCATGCAATTCTCGCATAAAACAAAACATACTTGCATTTCTTTTTTCTCAATCCTCCTGTTAAAGATAAGCCCTAACAACCAATACAAATATTTTTAAATCACAAGATACTGTTTGATTGGGTTTGTTAAACAAACGTTAACCTCGATAAATTCTAATTGTAACGTAAAAGATACTATCAACTTAAAAAGGCGATTATTGTGAAAGGATTAATTGGTGTCCTTGGCGGAATGGGGCCAGCAGCGACTGTAGATCTATTTAGTAAATTTATAAAACATACTGATGCAGTTCGAGATCAAGATCACATTCCACTCATTATTTCTTCTATTCCCGATATACCAGACAGAACGACCGCATTGATGAATAACGGGCAATCACCGTTACCCATCTTGCGTGATTATTTACATAAGTTAGAAGACTTTGGGGCCGAGTGCATTATTATTCCTTGCAATACAGCTCACTACTGGTTTCAAGCATTAAAAGACATTTGTCATATAGAAATATTAAGTATTGTAGAAACGACAATGGCAAGCGTTGCAGCTTCTGGAAAAAAACGTATTGGCCTGTTAGCCACCGATGCAACGTTATATATGGGACTTTATCAAAAAGCAATTGAAAACTTGGGATTAAGCTGTATTCAACCAGAATTGGAAAGTCAAAAAAAAATCATGGAAAGTATTTACGCACTTAAGTCTGGAGACAAAAGCAAAGCAAAATCATTACTTCATGAACAAGTAGAATCATTATTCCATCTTGGTGCAGAGGTTATTATACTGGGTTGCACTGAGATACCCTTGATATTATCAAAAGAGATAGAAAAAGATCCAAATTTATATATTGACTCAACAGACACCTTAGTCTGCGAAAGCATAAAATGGTACGAAAAAAGAACAAAAAAAACAAAACGACTAATTAAACAAAGATAATTTCAATTATTACTAAAACATATTAAAAATATCTATCATTTTTTAGTGTTAGGTAATTAATTATGGGAGCAACTATGATTTGGATACAAATAATTGTGGTATTAGGTGCAATTTTTTTTGGTATTCGTATGGGCGGTATCGGAATCGGCCTGTGTGGTGGATTAGGACTAGCTATTCTAACATTAGGCATGGGGCTCTCAATGAGTTCGCCGCCAGTAGATGTGATCCTGATTATCATGGCCGTGGTCATTGCTGCGTCAGGACTTCAGGCCGCGGGAGGTATGGATTACCTAGTACATATATCGGGAAAATTCATGCGCCGGAATCCACGTTACATCAACATAATTGCTCCAATTGTTACATGGTCAATGACTATTATGGCCGGAACTGGATTTATTGTATTTTCCACTCTTCCTGTTATTGCCGAAGTAGCAAAAGAATCAGGAATCCGCCCTTCTCGTACCATGGCCGGTTCAGTTGTTGCATCCCAAATAGCTATTTCAGGATCACCGATCAGTGCCGCTATGGCCGCGATGCTGACTATAATGGAAGATAATAGCGTTACATTTCTTCAAGTTATGTCGGTTTGTCTACCTACTTCATTCGTAGCAGCAATGGTTGCAGCCTTCATCGCATCCCGACAAGGGTGTGAATTACAAGACGATGAAGTTTATCTTGATCGTCTGAAAAAAGGTCTGGTTCACAAATATGAAGAGAAGACAATCTCTGATACACCACAGGCTAAACTTTCTGTATTACTCTTCATTATCGCTACAATAGCAATAGTGGTACTAGCCGCATTCCCTCAATTACGACCAGGGTTTGAGCTTGGCACCCCCATGACTACACGGGATGTTATCGTCGTTTGTATGCTATCAGTCACCTGTTTAATGGTTGCTCTATGTAAAACATCACCGAACTCTGTGGTACTGGCTCCCACTTTTCGCTCAGGAATGAGCTCTATTGCTGCAATTCTAGGAATCGTTACGTTGGGAACAACTCTGGTTGATGCACATATGGTTGATATCAAGACTGTAGCTGGGGAAATGTTGAGAACCTATCCTATGCTGTTGGCCATTGTTTTGTTCGGAACCTGTGCACTACTATACTCCCAAGGAGCCACTACTCCTTTAATTATCCCACTAGCAATAGCATTAGATGTACCTACTTGGGCTATTTTAGCCTCCTATGTTGCAGTCACTGGAGTATTCATTCTCCCTACGTACCCAACATCACTAGCGGCTATGGAGTTTGATACCACGGGAAGTACTAGAATTGGAAAATACGTTCTGAATCATCCATTTATTGTACCCGGACTCGGCGGTATCATAGCAGGTGTTGCTTTCGGTTTCTTGCTGGCACCAATGGTTGTCTGAATGATAAAATAAATGCGAATTTATCGCAGCTATCGTACCCAAAGTCGTAACTATAGGGTATAAATAAAATTCTATCCTCATGGAAAGTGGACTCCACACTGTTGACAAAGCCCTCGCCATCTGACTAGGGCCTTGTTATCAACCTGTGGGCCCACGCCAAGCATGGGGTTACTATTGCCGCAAAGGCCAATCGGCAGAATCGGTAATCCGTTTTCGCTTACGCTTTGGAAACCGCTACCATTGCAGGACGCAAAAGACGTCCATTCAGCGTGTAGCCCTTCTGCATCACCATCATCACATGATTTGGCTGATGATCGGCAGACTCCAGCATCGTCATCGCCTGATGCACTTCCGGATTAAACGGCACATTCACGTCGCTGACGACTTCAATACCAAATTTACGCACCGCATCCAACAGCGATTTCAGCGTTAATTCAACACCTTCAATCATTGACGCCAGTGACGCATTGGATTTATCCGCAACATCCAGCGCACGTTCCAAATTATCAATAACAGGCAACAGCTCGCCAGCGAATTTTTCCAGCGCAAATTTATGCGCTTTTTCAACATCCATTTCGGCACGGCGACGAATGTTGTCGACTTCAGCACGGGCACGTAATACGTTGTCTCTCTCACGCTGTTGCAATTCTGCCAACTGAGCTTCCAGTTCAGCAATACGCTCGTCACGCGGGTCAGCTACGTCTGCTGTCTCAGGAACGGCTTCCGCTTGATGCCCTTTTGCTGTTTCCATTTGATCCAAGACTTGCTCGTCAGGCGTGTTCTGTTCTTTACTACTCATGAAATTCTCCGCGGTTTAGCATTAATCTCGCTAGTTGCTATTATGGGGATCAAAACTGGGGTTTCAAGGGAATCAGTCACATATTGATTTTGCAAAATGTCGGCACACCACGCTAGGGGCAATAACAACAATGAATAAATCGTTTAATTGTATTGGCATCGTCGGCCACCCGCGACATCCCACTGCGCTTGCCACCCATGAAATGCTTTATCATTGGCTGACCAGCAAAGGCTATTCGGTGCTGATTGAGCAGCAAATCGCCCACGAATTGAACCTGAAGGATGCGCCAACCGCCAGCCTTGCCGATATCGGGCAGCTTGCCGATCTCGCCGTCGTGGTAGGAGGAGACGGCAATATGCTCGGGGCTGCTCGCGTCCTGTCTCGCTATGACATCAATGTGATTGGCGTCAATCGCGGTAATCTCGGTTTTCTCACCGACCTCGATCCGGATCATGCTCAGCAACAGCTTTCTGATGTGCTTGAGGGCCATTACCTTAGCGAACGACGTTTTATGCTGGAAGCACATATCTGTCGCTCGAATCAACCTAACAGCATTAGCACGGCCATCAATGAAGTTGTACTGCACCCCGGTAAAGTCGCGCATATGATCGAATTTGAAGTGTACATTGATGACAAATTCGCGTTTTCACAGCGTTCAGATGGTTTAATTATCTCGACTCCTACGGGTTCTACCGCTTACTCACTCTCTGGCGGCGGCCCTATTCTCACGCCATCGCTTGATGCCATTGCACTCGTGCCGATGTTCCCTCACACCTTGTCGGCTCGTCCACTCGTTATCAACAGCAGTAGTACCATCCGGTTGAAGTTTTCTCATATCACCAACGATCTGGAAATCTGTTGTGACAGTCAGATTTCACTCCCGGTACAGGAAGGAGAAGAAGTATTTATTCGCCGTAGCGCACATGAACTCAAGCTTATTCATCCAAAAGATTACAGCTATTTCAATACATTAAGCACTAAGCTTGGATGGTCAAAAAAATTATTTTAAAATTATCACCAATCACTTTACTGTATATAAAACCAGTTTATACTGTATGTAATTACACCTTGTTATTACATACAGGAAACTATCATGCTGGCGCAACTCACTATTAGTCACTTCGCCATCGTGCGCGAATTGGAAATCGATTTTCAGGCGGGAATGAGCGTTATCACTGGTGAAACCGGTGCAGGGAAATCCATCGCCATTGATGCTCTCGGCCTCTGTCTGGGAAATCGAGCCGACGCCAGCATGGTCAGACCGGGAGCAGCCAGAGCCGATATCTGTGCTCGTTTTTCACTGGCGGATACCCCCACAGCTCGTCGTTGGCTGGAAGAAAATCAGTTAGACGACAGTAATGAATGTCTTCTCCGCCGGGTCATTGGCATTGACGGGCGTTCACGCGGTTTCATTAATGGTACAGCCGTACCCTTATCTCAGTTACGCGAACTCGGACAATTGCTGATTCAGCTTCATGGGCAGCACGCCCATCAGTTACTCCTCAAACCCGATCATCAAAGGTATTTACTGGACACCTATGCTGATGAGCCTCAGTTGCTTAGCGCAATGCAGCAAATCTGGCAGCAATGGCACCAAAGCTGTCGCGAACTGGCACAACTACAGCAGGCAGCCATTGAACGAGAAGCGCGTCGCGAACTTCTGCAATATCAATTGAAAGAACTGAATGAGTTCTCACCTCAGACGGGTGAATATGAACAAATTGATATTGAATACAAGCGACTGGCAAACAGCGGCCAATTATTAGCATTGAGTCAACAAGCATTACAGCTACTCAGCGAAGATGAAGAACAAAACATACTGGGTATGCTGCACAGCGTCAAAAACCAACTCGGTGAGTTGGTCGGCATGGACGAAAAGCTGTCTGATGTGCTCAATATGCTCGAAGATGCAGGCATTCAAATTAGCGAAGCCAGTGATGAACTACGCCATTACAGCGACCAAATGGATCTCGATCCCATACGGCTCTATGAACTAGAGCAACGACTGTCGCGTCAGATGGCTCTGGCCCGTAAACATCACGTTTCACCGGATACTCTACCTGCGTTTTATCAACAACTACTGGAAGAACAACGCCTGTTGGAACAACAGGAGAGCGATCACGAAACACTCAGCACAGCAGTTAGTGCTTACCATCAGCAAGCATTACATATTGCAGAACAATTACATATCCGCCGTCAGCATCATGCCAACGAATTAGCTCAATTGATTACGACTAACATGCATGATCTGGCCATGCCACATGGTCACTTCAGCATTCAGGTGAAATTTACTCCTGAATACCTGACAGCCAACGGAGCAGATAATATTGAATTTTGCGTCACAACCAACCCGGGTCAACCTCATCAGCCTTTAGCAAAAGTAGCATCCGGTGGTGAACTTTCTCGTATTGCCTTAATTATCCAGGTTATTACTGCACGTAAAATGGATACACCAGCATTGATTTTCGATGAAGTCGATGTCGGTATCAGTGGCCCGACAGCCGCTATTGTCGGTAAAATGCTGCGCCAACTAGGGGAATCGACACAGGTCATGTGCGTCACACACCTACCACAGGTCGCAGGCTGTGGTCACCAGCATTTCTTTGTTAGCAAACAAACCGATGGTGCTGCAACAGAAACGCTGATGCAACCACTCGATAAACGAGCCCGGTTACAAGAACTCGCCCGATTGCTGGGCGGCAGCGCTGTAACCAAAAATACGCTAGCAAACGCCAAAGAGTTACTGGCAGCATAATACTTGCAAGCCGCAACCGTTCAAAAAACATACGACAGGTAAAAAAGCCCAACTTTTTTACCTTCTTGAGGTCATACTGGGGTCTTGCCGGTTTTCAAGTCAGGCAAGGTCTATTATCATCGGCAACCTATGCCCTTAAGGAATGTAATCACTATGCGCTGTAAAACGCTGACTGTCGTCGCCGCGGTGGTTGTTGTTATGCTGACTGCCAGTTGCTCCACATTAGAAAAAGTGGTCTATCGGCCAGACATCAACCAGGGAAACTATCTGGCACCGGGTGACGTTGCAAAAATTCACACTGGCATGACCAAACAACAGGTCGCTTATACGCTGGGTACCCCTATGATGCAGGATCCGTTCGGCAGCGATACCTGGTTTTATGTCTTCCGCCAACAGCCGGGTCATGAATCGGTAAAACAGCAGACGCTGACGCTGACCTTCAGCGGTGAAGGTGTGCTAACCAATATCAATAACAAACCGGCATTGAATTAATTCTTCGGTTTGGCTGAGTGATACGACTACTTGGCAAACGATGACAAAAATAAGGCACTCTGTGCCTTATTTTTTTGAGCGTTCGGCGCGTTGGCGGCGCAATTCTTTAGGATCGGCAATCAATGGACGGTAGATCTCAACACGATCGCCGTCATTTATCACATCCGTCAATTTTACGGTTCGACTAAACACGCCGACCTTATTGACCTGTAAATCAATATCGCGACGCAGTTCTAGCAGACCCGATGCCACAATAGCCTGCTCAACCGTACTGCCTGCTTCCAGCTTTACCGTGCGCAAATATTGGCGTTCAGGCAACGCGTAAACGACCTCAACCTGCATTATGGACACTGTAAACCTCTTTGGCTCGCTGCGTGAAAGCCTGCACCATATTTCCAGCCAGTTCCTTGAATACTTTGCCAAAAGCGAGTTCAATCAAGGTATTGGTGAATTCAAATTCCAGATGCAGCTCGACTTTACAAGCATCGGCGCTTAGCGGCGTAAAACTCCAGTCGCCTCCCAGTTGCCGGAATGGACCATCGACCAATTGCATATTGATATTCTGGTTATGTGTCAGCGTATTACGTGTGGTAAACGTTTTACTGATACCTACTTTGGAAACGTCGACTGCGGCGGTCATTTCTTCTTCTGAAGAAGAAAGTACACGGCTCCCCGTACAGCCCGGTAAAAACGCGGGGTAGGAAGCGACATCATTCACCAGTTTGTACATCTGTTCAGCACTGAACGGCACCAGTGCTGAACGACTTATCTTTGGCATACTATTTTCCGAGAGTCATAAAACGCGCAAAATAATAGCATTGATAGCCTGACAGGCAAAAACTCTGCGAAGTTTATCGCACGATATCATTAACCACGACACGGACGCACGGCGGGGATTTCATTCCCAATGACATCCAGTATAATGACGGCACTATGACAAAGAAAAAAGCATACAAACCCGGTTCCGCCACCATTGCGCAGAACAAGCGCGCCCGTCACGAATACTTCATTGAGGAAGAATTTGAGGCAGGCCTTGCGCTGCAAGGATGGGAAGTTAAATCACTGCGCGCAGGCAAAGCAAACCTCAGCGACAGCTATGTCACCTTCATGAATGGTGAAGCTTACCTGTTTGGCGCCACTATCACGCCGCTGAATGTGGCTTCATCGCATGTTGTTTGCGATCCTATTCGCACGCGTAAACTCCTGCTCAACAAACGCGAGCTGGAATCGCTGTTTGGCCGCGTCAGTCGAGAAGGTTACACAGTCGTCGCGCTGTCCATGTATTGGAAAAATGCCTGGAGCAAAGTCAAAATCGGCGTAGCAAAAGGCAAAAAAGATCACGACAAGCGTGATGACATCAAAGAACGTGAATGGAAGTTAGACAAAGCCCGTATCATGAAGAACGCCAATCGTTAAGCCGCTGGCTTAACAACGGTAAGTTCTGGTATACTGGCGACAGTTTCTTGGGGGCTGATTCTGGATTCGACGGGATTTGCAAAGCCCAAGGTGCATGCCGAGGGGCGGTTGGCCTCGTAAAAAGCCGCAAAAAAATAGTCGCAAACGACGAAAACTACGCTTTAGCAGCTTAATAACCTGCTCTGAGCCCTCTCTCCCTAGCCTCCGCTCTTAGGACGGGGATCAAGAGAGGTCAAACCCAAAAGAGATCGTGTGGATGCCTTGCCTGGGGTTGAAGCACTAAATCTAATCAGGCTAGTTTGTTAGTGGCGTGTCTATTCGCAGCTGGCAAGCGAATGTAAAGATAGACTAAGCATGTAGTACCGACGGTAGAGTGGTTCCGGACGGGGGTTCAAATCCCCCCAGCTCCACCACATTATGATCCGGATACGTCCGGTGAAATCCAGAAAGCCCGCACGGCACAAGCCCTGCGGGCTTTTTTGTGTCCATAATTGTCCGACGTTATCCAGCTAAATCCGATGATTATTGGCCTACGTTTAGGCCTACGGTATCATATAGGCCTAAAAACGTAGGCCTAAAACACGGATGACCCCGCCATGCCAAGAATTGCGCGTCCTTTGACACACACCGAAGTCAGCAAAGCACGAACGCCTGATAAAGAGTTAAGCCTGCATGATGGTGATGGCCTCTTTCTACTTATCAAACCGTCGGGGAAGAAATTATGGCGGTTTCGCTATCTACGCCCTGATACTAAGAAACGCACGACACTCTCTTTTGGCAGCTACCCGGCCTTATCATTGGCCGACGCAAGACAGCTACGGGCAGAACATTTAGCCCTGCTGGCAAAAGGCATAGATCCACAGGAAAAAGTGGCTAAAGAAGAGGAAGAAGCGCAAATCGCGGTAGAAAGCATCTTCATCAATGTGGCGCGTAGTTGGTTCTCGTTGAAACAGACGAATGTCAGCGCCGATCACGCCAAAGACATTTGGCGTTCACTGGAAAAAGACGTGCTCCCGGCAATTGAGAATATCCCGGTACAGGAAATCAAAGCCCGCACGTTGATACAGGCACTAGAGCCGATTAAAGCCCGTGGCGCACTGGAAACCGTCAGACGCTTGGTACAGCGCATTAATGAAATCATGGTTTACGCAGTCAACACGGGGCTGATTGACGCTAACCCCGCCTCTGGTATTGGCATGGCCTTTGAACGCCCTAAAAAGCAGCATATGCCGACTATCCGCCCAGAAGAACTCCCTAAGCTGATGCGCACCATCGCCATGTCTAACCTGTCCATTCCGACCCGTTGCTTATTAGAATGGCAGCTATTGACGCTGATTCGCCCAGCGGAAGCCTCCGCCACGGCATGGGCTGAGATCGATATAGAGAAAAGAACGTGGAGCATTCCGGCTGAACGCATGAAAGCCAAGCGCGATCATATTGTCCCGCTCTCCGATCAGGCGCTGGAATTACTCGACATCATGCGCCCTATCAGCGGCAACCGGGAACATGTATTCCCCAGCCGTAACGATCCTAAAAAGCCCATGAACAGCCAGACCGCCAACGCCGCATTAAAACGCATCGGCTACGGTGGCAAACTGGTCGCGCATGGTTTACGCTCGATAGCCAGTACCGCCATGAATGAAGCCGGTTTTAATCCTGATGTGATTGAAGCGGCGCTAGCGCATTGCGATAAGAACGAAGTTAGACGGGCTTATAACAGATCAACCTACTTAGATGCCCGTTATGAACTAATGCAATGGTGGGGCGATTTCGTTTATTCGCAGAATAGCTCTAATCTGAATTTAGAAAGGAAATATAAATGAAACTGAATGCCGACAGGAATAAATTATTTAATAACACGGAAGCAGGCCGGCTTTTTAATATCTTAAATGAGTTAGATCAAGAACAAAAACTTCACTTACAAGAAGCCGAGTTATACTACGACTTTCCCTTATACAAAGATGATGAGGATAATTTAGTCATTTCTCCGTTGATGCTTGTTTCACGCTTATATGGAGTTATTATATTTTATTTAGCTGACTGCCATGAACGAGATGCAGAAGTTATTTTAAAGAAAAATGATGCTTCATTAGAAAATATTTATAGCCAAATATACTCTCGTCTTCTCAAGCAGAAATCTTTAAGGAAAAGCAGACGAGAGCTGAATATCTCTGTGGAATCAGCAATCTTTGCTCCTTATGTGAATGCTCAAGAAAATTATAATACCGAGAGTGAAGTCATTGTTTCAAAAGCATCAATTGAAAGTTTTATTGATAGATTTGAGCATCCAATAGATGAAGACATATATAGTGAAGCTGCTTCTACAATTGAAGGTGGAAAGGGGCTAATTAGAGTAAAACAACGAGACACTGAAGGATTTTCAGAAGAATCAAAAGTTCAGATCATAAGTAAATTAGAATCATCCATAGCAAGATTCGATAGTAATCAGCTAGGTAGTTGTGTCAATGAAGTTGACGGGATAGAGCGTATTCGAGGACTTGCTGGCTCTGGCAAAACGGTTGTTTTAGCAATGAAGGTTGCAATTACCCATCTAAGAAATCCAGATAAGAAAATACTTTATACATTTAGTACTAAGGCTCTATATCAGCATGTTAAACGACTCATAACACGATTCTATCGACAATTTGACGATCTTGATCCAGACTTTGAAGATGCAATTGATATTTTGCATGCTTGGGGTGGAAGCAATGCTTCAGGTGTATATTATAATGCTTGTCAAAATAACTCAGCTCGATTTATTAATTTTAGTGAAGCCCAAAAAAATGCCCCAAAAGAACCATTTTCGTATGCATGTCGTAATTTACTTGACAATTATGACATAAAAGAACAATACGATTATGTTTTTGTCGACGAAGCTCAGGACTTCGACAGTTCATTTCTACAGCTATGTCTAAAATTAGCCCGTAAAGACAAAATGGTTTTTGGATTAGACGTATTCCAAAATATATTTCAAACCACATCCCCAACTATTGAGGAGATTCTTGGTGAAGGGAAAAATTTAAGTTTAGATAAATTCCTTAACAGTTGTTATAGAACACCTTGCGCAACATTAATATGTGCCCATGCTATAGGGTTAGGCGTTTATGGCAACCCTGTACAGGCAATTAAAACAGCTGAAGATTGGCAAAATTTAGGATATCAAGTTGAAGGTGAATATGGATATAGATTTGTTTCTGGGGAAAAGATATCTGTTTTTAGAACAGAAGAAACCTCACCCACACTTTATCATACAGACAAAGATAAACTCATTATTACTCAACATCATGATAACTTAGGTTCTGAATGCCAATGGGTTGCAGAAAAAATAAGAGCAGATATTCTTGATGAAGGACTAAATGCTTCAGATATATTAGTGGTTTGTGCTGATGATAAGCATTATAAAAACTACTATAATCAATTATCTTTTTTCTTATCTGAAAACAACATAGATGTCAATAATGTTAATGCTGACAAATATAATATCAGTGATTTTTCAGTTGACAATAAAATAACATATTCAACAATACATAAAGCAAAGGGTAATGAAGGTTATAGTGTTTACATTATTGGAAGTGAATGCCTGTATCATAATCCTAATGTAAAGAATAGAAATCTGCTTTTTACGGCAATGACTAGAACCAAAGGGTGGTTGACCATGACAGGGATTGGATACGCGGCAATAGAACTTTTCGATGAAATACAACAAGCTAAAGCCAATGTTCCATATTTGAAATTCAATTATCCATCAGGTCAAATTCTGGACAAAATTGAAATTGACCTTCAACGTTTAGCACATGATGAAAATACAGAAAATTTCCAAAAACTATTAGAAACTCATGGTCTGGATGGTCTTAAGGCACTTTTAAAAGAATACGAAGCTAAAAAGGTCAAAAAGCTATGATCACGCCTGCAACCTTTAATACTACATCTAGGGAATCAGTTAATCTCGTAAGGAATATTGGATTACTAGGTAACTACAATAGTAATATTTCCTATCCTGATCATATGCCAGCTGAGTTGCGTCCCCTCACCTACGAAAAAGCGTGGGAGAAATGTACTCATAATCAGTGGTACAATATTCAACTAGAGGATGGTTCTCTTTTTGTCTTTAAATTTAATAGTTATACATATTTAATGACCCCAGTAAAAACCCTTAGCTATGAAGAGTATTTGGAAAATTTTTATCCAGAGGAAGAATGGCAAGATGCCGAAGAGTACAAAGTCATGATTAGCCAAGAGTACGACAATTATATTGACACCCATACTAAAAACTGCCCCCCTATGCCAGTCCGCTACGATATTGATAGCATTCACTATTGCGCACATTCCCATCCTTATTGTCATTTTCATTTTGGTTCAGAGAATGAAGGGAGAATTGCCACAAAGAAAATATTGACCCCGCTTTCCTTTACAGCATTTATTTTGCGATCTTTTTACCCTAAAGCATGGAAGTTATATTCAGAATCTCAACTAATTGGGGTACATTTGCATCATTTTAAACAAGGCCTACAAACTGCACCAGAAAACTATTGGGCTAGTAGTGAGGATAGTTTTCTCTACATCGGATAATTGAGTCCGCGCGCAATGCTATCCCCGCCACGCCTGCCCGCTTTATTTAGCGCTTTTCATGCAGTTGCATGGAGGCGCTCAGGCCGCGCCAGTACTGGCGCTGTAGGGCAGATTCGGGGGTAAGTATTGCATGCAATTCCATGCACCGTATGCATGCACAGCCAAAAAATTGCTAGCCAGAGAAAGAAGCTCGCAAAAAAGCCCGCGCAATGGCGGGCAACTTCCTGATGGCTGACGGTAATGAAATTATAATCTGGCTAATTAATTCCGCAGAACTGAGGCTGGGTAATCCTTATATTTTTTCTGCATGACCGGTGATAACGGAATATCTGGTACCGGCAGATCTTTTCGGTTTGATGGCTGAATAATTTCCTCTATCGATTCCAGAGTCCGGAAAGTTGCTGAGCATTCAATATTCCGGCACTGGTGATAACGTTGTTTGACGTTCTCCGATAACGGGCGACTGGTGCGGGCATGGGCAGCGTGGCCGCAGAACGGGCAGTACATCATGGCTTCGCCCCTTGTGTTTTGTTTTTCTGTGCCAACTCTTTGTTCATTACCATCTGACGCGCCGGACTTTTGTAGAGATCCATATCAACGCCGGTGAGTGCCGGACGGTGGAGGTTAAGCTGTGAGATAATCGGTTCCTGTTCCATATTGAAGGTGTAATAGTGGCTCTGGGTCAGCACATGCGCACCCAGTTCCTGAAACAGGGTGTTATGGGGGTGTTCCTCTCCTCTCATTTCCAGCTCACGCAGGCGCAGGGTGAAAGCCCGTACCATAGCAGGGCTAATATTTTTCATCGCTGCTGTCCATTCACTCTGAGCGTAGACGGAGAATGCCTCCAGATGGGCATTGACGTAAGCTTTTCCGGATGTGCAGGCGGCCAGCATGGCACGAGATTTTTCGGCCTCTAGTTCAGCAATCAGCGTGGTGAATTCTTCTGCCAGCTCACGACCGGCCACTCGCTTACCGTGTTCAGCTTTCAATTCTGGGGTCATCATGTAGTCCCTCCGGTTTTTAGTACCACCGCCAATGAGGATCTCCGGCCACTTTTT